>JAGPDT010000005.1:0-65574 GCA_018057455.1 Flavobacteriales bacterium
ATGACCGCGCGCAACTTGCACCCCGATTCACCCCCCAAAAACAACCCGGCAGATGAAACACGAAGTGGAGGCCATGTGGATGCAAGGCATGCAGTTCAACGCACTGGTGCAAGGCCACACCGTGGTCATGGACGCGCCCGAGCGCGTTGGCGGCCAAGACCAAGGACCCATCCCCAAACCCTTCGTGCTCTCCGCCCTGGCCGGCTGCACCGGCATGGACGTGATCGCCCTGCTGCGCAAGGAAGGCAAGCACCCCACCGCTTTCGACCTGCGCATCAGCGGTGAGCTTTCAAAGGGTGCCCCCATGGTGTACGTGGGGGTGCATGTGGTGTACGACGTCAAGGGCGATCCGGCCGATGAACAAGCCGTGCTCAACGTGGTGTCCCGCTCCCAGAACGAGATCTGCGGGGTGAGCGCCATGCTCAAGTGCAGCATGCCCGTGACCTGGGAACTGGTCTACAACGGGCACACGGTAACGGTGCCACAAGGCACCCTCGCCACCCCCGCCTGATCCATGACACTTGCCTCCGGGGCCCTGCAACAACCATGAAACACGATACCATCGCCCCGAAGTCCCGCGTCTTCCGTGGAGCCCGCCGATGATGGTCCGGTGCAATAACCAATGAACGGGACAACCACACCACAAACATTCCACATCCCCGTGATGGGGCTGGGCTACACCATCGACACGCCGTTGAAGGTGGCCCATCTCGGCATCACCTCCGTGGTCTCCATCATTGAGGACGAACTGATCGAACGCATGCGCGAGCACCACAGTGAGCGCAATGGCGAACCCTACGAGCCGATCCCCAAACCGGGGCATGATCACCGCGCCCAACGCATCACCGCCTATTTGGACCTGCTGCAACGACTGGTGGACCGCAACATGGACCGGCTGCGTGCCACACCCATCACCCGGGGTTCAGCCAGTGCCCGTTACTTCACACTGCTTCCATCCGGCTCTCCCCTGCGCAAGCGCTACCAGGACCTGCTCGCCATGCCGGCGGGTCCCCACCGGGAACAAGCCGATGCAGCGCTGCGCCAAGCCATGGTGCCCGGGGCCATCGATGTGAACATCATGGCCAAGATCGACCCGGTGAACTACGATCGCGACGGCCATGCCCTGCCGCCGGAATACTGCGATGCCATGGCCTCCTTCCGCGGGTTCGCCAACAGCTCCCTGCGCACCTCCGTGGTGCTCAGCGCCGGCTACAACCCGCGGCTCTATGCATACATCCCCGAGTTCGCCGATTTCCTGCCCGACGAGCATGGCCAACAGCGCAAGCACATCATCCTCAAGGTGAGCGACCTGCGCTCGGCCCAGGTGCAAGGCCGCCTGTTGGCCAAAAAGGGGGTTTGGGTCTCGGAATTCCGTGTCGAATCGGGCCTGAACTGCGGAGGGCATGCCTTCGCCACCGACGGTCTGCTCATGGGCCCCATCCTCGATGCCTTCCGCCTGGAACGGGAAGCCCTGGCCGAGGAACTCTGGCACGCCTGCAACAGCGCACTGGCAGCCGCAGGCAAGCCCGGTTTCAACACACGCCCCGAACAGCGCATCACCGCCCAGGGCGGCATCGGCACCGCGGCCGAAGACTGCTTCCTGCGTGAATACTATGGCGTGGACGGCACCGGCTGGGGCAGCCCTTTCCTCTTCGTGCCCGAGGCCACCAACGTGGACCCCGCCACCTTGGACCAAATGCTCCATGCCCGGCCCGAGGACTACTTCCTCAGCCACGCCTCCCCATTGGGCGTGCCGTTCCACAACTTCAGGCCCAGCAGCTCCGAACAGCAGCGAAAGACCCGCATCGCCAAGAACCGGCCCGGCAGCGCCTGCTACAAGGAATTCCTGCGCAACAACACGGAATTCACCGAGGTCCCCATCTGCACCGCCTCACGCCAGTACCAGCACCTGAAGATCAAGCAGCTCAGGACCCTGGGACTGGATGAAGAAACCCTCCAGCGCGAGATCGATGCCGTGACCGAAAAGGACTGCCTGTGCGAAGGCTTGGGCGCCGCAGCCATCCTCAACGCCGGCCGCACCCCCGCCCACAAGATGGAAGCCGTGGCCATTTGCCCCGGGCCCAATGCCGCCTACTTCCACAAGAAGACCACCTTGCAGGCCATGGTGGACCATATCCACGGCCGTACCGACTTGCTCGCGGGCAAGGACCGGCCGCACATGTTCGTCAAGGAGCTCTCGCTCTATGTGGACTACCTGCGCGGCGAATTCAAACGGCTCACGGCCGAAGCCAACGCGAAACAACATCGCCGCCTGGCCACCTTCCGCACCAACTTGCTTGAAGGCGTGCAGCACTACTCCAACCTGCTGCCCGTATTGCAAGAACGCGTGGCGGCCGATGTGCAGCGCATGCGCACCGACCTGGAGCGCTACGCCGCCGAGATCCGGGCCATGGCCTTGCCCGAGCTGCTGCCCACGTCCTGAACCTCCTACGGACCCTGTCATCCATTTCGTCCCACACGATCAACCATGATCCATCGCACCATCATCGAACCCTTCCGCATCAAGAGCGTGGAACCCATCGGCCTGAGCACCGGGGCGGAGCGCACCGGACAGTTGAAGGCCGCGCATTACAACCCCTTCCTGCTGCGCTCCGAGGACGTGGTGATCGACCTGATGACCGATAGCGGCACCGGCGCGATGAGCGCCCGCCAATGGGCCGGGGTGATGGAGGGCGATGAAGCCTATGCGGGCTCGCGCTCCTGGGTGCGCATGGAGAAGACCATCCAGGACCTCACCAGCATGCAGCATGTGCTGCCCACCCACCAGGGCCGGGCGGCGGAACGCATCATCTATGGGCACTTGGGCGGCGCCGGCAAGGTGTTCATAAGCAATACCCACTTCGACACCACCCGCGCCAACATCGAGTTCTCCGGGGCCACGGCCATTGACATCCCCATACCCGAAGGACAGGACCCCGCCGCCCAGCACCCCTTCAAGGGCAACATGGACCTGGGCCTGCTGGACCAACTGCTCAAAGAACACAAGGGCCATGTGGGCGCCGTGATCCTCACGGTGACCAACAACAGCGGCGGCGGCCAACCGGTAAGCCTGGCCAACGCCGAGGGCGTGGCCGCCATCTGCAAGCGGCACGGCGTGCCCTTCATGCTGGATTGCTGCCGCGTGGCCGAGAACAGCTGGTTCGTGAAGCACCGCGAACCGGGCATGGACCAGCTCTCCTACCGGGAGATCGCCCAGCGCATGTTCGCCTTGGCCGATGGCGCCGTGATGAGCGCCAAGAAGGATGGCATGGTGAACATGGGCGGCTTCCTGGCGCTGCGCGACCCCGAACTGGCCGAGGCGTGCACCAATCTGCTGATCATCACCGAAGGCTTCACCACCTACGGCGGCCTCAGCGGCCGCGACATGGAAGCCATCGCCACCGGTCTCGAGGAGGTCTTTGACCCGCATTATTTGGACTACCGCATCCGCAGCACCACCTTCCTGGGCGAGCGCCTGCATGAACTGGGCGTGCCCCTGATGCGCCCCATCGGCGGCCATGCCGTGTACATCGACGCCAAGGCGCTCTACCCGCACATCCCTCCGCACGAGTACCCCGGCCAGGCGTTGGTATGCGAACTGTACCGGCTGGGCGGCATCCGCAGCGTGGAGATCGGCTCGGTGATGTTCGGCACCTACGCCGAGGACGGCAGCTTGCGCCCCGCCCGCATGGAACTGGTACGCTTGGCCATACCGCGCCGCGTATACACCCAAAGCCACATTGAATACGTGGCCGAGACCTTTGAGGAGATCATGCGCACCCGCAGCCAGGCCCGCGGCTTGCGCATCATCAAGGAACCCCGGTTCCTGCGCCACTTCACCGCGCACTTCGCCGAGCTTTGACCGCGCGGACCTCGGGCATGCGCCGCCTGGTCCAACGTTGCGTTCAGCTTGTTTTCAGCATCCGCTCCAACGCCTTGGGCTTGCGCAGGCGGACCTCCTTGCCCACCAATTCCACCATCTTCTGCCGGTGCAAGGCAGCCAATGCGCGTACCACCGATTCATACGTGGTATCGGCCATGCTGGCGATATCACGGCGCGACAACGTGTAGGCCAGCTTCTTCGGGTCGGCTTCATCCATGCCGAAGGTGTCCCGGCAGAGCAGCAGCACCTTCACCACCCGCCGGGCCACGTCCAGCACCATCAGGTCATGTGTGTCCCGGTCCAACTGCCGCATGCGCGCCGCGAAGTACATCAGGAAGTGGTAGCAGAACAGGCCGTTGGCCTTGAGCGTGCTGAGGAACAACGGCATGGGGATCACGTTCATCACCGTGGGGGCCAAGGCAACGGCGCTGGCCGCATACACCGGTTCATCGCCGAGACCGCGGTGCCCCAGTACTTCGCCCCGGCCGGCCAGGCGGATCACACGGCCCGGCCCCTTGCCCAGTTCAGCCACCACCTTCACCCGGCCCCGATGCACCATGTACATGTGGCCGGCCTTCTCCCCGGCGGTAAAAATGGCCTGGCCTTTCGCAAAGGCGGTCTGTATGTTCTTCTCCTTGAGCAGCTGCCGCCATTCCGGATAGCAGTACTGACGGATCAGCTCCTCCAACGTGGCCGATGAATCGCTTCCGTTCTCATGCATGGGATCGCTAAAGTACCGCGCCTTGGTGCGCGTTCAGAAGGGGCTCGCCAACGCCGGGTCGGTGATGAATTGTTCGTCCGTGAGCGTGTGCAGGAATGCGATCAGGTCGGCTTTCTGTTGGGGTGTAAGGCCCAAAGTGATGCCCGTGCCCGGCTTGGTCATGATGGGGTCCAGGCTGGGGGAGTGGTGCACCCCGCCGCTGTAGAAATCCAATACCTCCGCCAACGTCTGGAACCGTCCGTCGTGCATGTATGGGGCGGTGAGTGCGATGTTGCGCAGGGTGGGCGTTTTGAAAGAGCCGAGGTCCGCAGGGTCGCCCGTAATGGCAAAGCGCCCAACGCCGCTGCCGCTGAAGCTGCTGTCCAGCCCGATGTTGTGGAAGGCGTTGTCGGTCATCAGCGGCAGGGCATGGCAATGGAAGCAATCGCCGGCTTCGGTGAGGAAGAGGTTCATGCCGCTGGTCTCTTGCGCACTCAATGTGCCTTCATGGCGCAAGTACTGGTCGAACCGGCTGTTGAACGAAATCATCCGGCGCATCCATTGGGCCAGGGCCTTGGCCACATCGTGCTCCGTGATCGAGCAGGTGCCCATGGCCCTGTGGAACAGTTCCGGGTATTCCGGATGCGCGCGCAGCACTTCCACGTCCACTTGGAAAAACTCCTCCACCTCAAAGCGCATCACATCCTCCAGGGTGCCGCTCACCCGCCCGTCCCACAGGAAATGGGTGCTCCAGGCCAGGTTGGCGTGGGAGAGCACGCCCGTGCCCGGCGTAGGCACGGTGAACGCCTTGTCCTGGTGGTGGCAGCTGGCGCAGGCCATGCCTTGGAACGGGCCATGGGTGGACAGCAACGGGTCGTAGTACAGTCTCCGTCCCAGTTCCACGCCTTGTACCGTGAGGGGATTGTCCGCGGGGATGACCAGCGCAGGGAAGTAGGTTGGCAACGCCAGCTCCAAGGGTGTGGTGCTGGCGGCACAGGGGTCGGCCGGTGCCTGCACTTCCCTACGGCAACCCAAGAGGGCCACCCACGCAGCAACCACGCCGACCCACATCACCGTGCGCTGTTTCATGGCCGGTGCTCCAAGCTGAATGCATCCGCCGTGTTGTCCCGTAAAAGACCCATGAGCACCATGCTGCCCATGCTTTGGGTACCGGTGACCAGGTCGTAGGTGTGCGGGCTGCGGAACACCTCATTGAGGTTGAAGCGAAGCACCAAACTGTCCGCGGTTCCGTCCCGAGTGAAGGCACCGGGCATGGCACCATGTACCAGGTTCTCATTGCGCCCCAAGTGCATGGCGAAGCCCGTGGGCGACCCGTTGTGCAGAAAGTGCCCTTCGAACTTCAGGAAGTGGTAACCGCCGCCCATGGGCCCGGGCCAGGCCATGTTCACATGGGCCATGGTGGCGGGCAAGGCATCGCTGAGATTGAGTGCTGGCGGAAGGCCCAACTGCACGGTGGCACCGCTGAAGCTGCCCGGGGGAAGCACCCCGAGGTCGAAAGCATTCCCCAATGCGCCATTGATGTACCACGGGCCTGCCACCACATGGTCCGGGGTGCCCGCCGCGCCCACCAAGACCAGTTCACTGAGGAAGTACTCCAGTCGCGACACGCTGTAGACATGGCCTGCCTCATTGGTGTACAGCATCGTACCGTACTGGAGCGGCACCTGATCCACCCGGTGTTCCACCAACAGGACCGTGCGTGGCACAGGCGGGGCCTGCGGAACAGGAGGATCTTCCCGGGCACAGGAAAGCAGGACGAGCGAGGAAAGTATCAACCAGGTACAGCGGTCCATGCCGGTTCCGATCACCGCTTTTCAGCGACCGGGACAAGATGGGACATGCGCACCACGGAAAGTATGATGCATGTCACCCCTACCCCTGAGCATCCGGCTGGCAGCCTCCCACCGGGAAAGCGAACAGCCCCGGCGGTGTGCCGGGGCTGTTCAACAAATGCCCGCGCATCTATAAGCCGGATCCTGTTCCTGCATGCAAGCATGCGGGACTCCGCCATTTATCTGGGACCTCGCTCGCGCGCGGCCTCGATCGACCTACCCGCCGGGATCGGGCGGGCCGCCCTTTTCCCGCCCGAAGACGGGAGCCCCGGCCTATTTGGTCTTTCAGCCCGTGGGGTTTACCAGCCACCGCCATCACTGGCGGCGCGGTGGTCTCTTGCACCACCCTTTCACCCATGCCTGTGCCTTGCGGCCATCGGCGGTTTGCTTTCTGTTGCACTTTCCGTGGCACAGCCGTCGCCGGCCATACCCCTTCCCGTTAGGAAGCACGGTGCCCTGTGCTGCCCGGACTTTCCTCCCCTCCGGCCTTGCGGACGGAGAAGCGGCGGAGCGATGCGCGGGATGTCAAGGAACTGATCACCGTTCAATAGTGCAGGATCTCCACCGCCGTGGCGCCATGTCCATAGCGCCGCGGATCGGCATCATCAAAACGCACGCCTTCGTAAAACTGCAACGCCTTGCGCACTTCCTCCCGCAAGATCCCCTCACCCACGCCATGGATCACAATGACGCGTTTCTTGCGCTCGCGGATGGCCGTGTTCAGCCGCCGCTCGAAGAAATCCAGCTGGAAGCTCAGCTTCTCGCCGTCGTTCAGCGCAGTTTCATCTTCCACCAGCTTGTGCAGGTGAAGGTCCACCACCATCACCGCGGGATCCTCCACCGGCTGGTGCGCCCGGCCCCCGTTCACCGCCGTGGCCCCGCGCCCTTTCCCCTTCTCAATGCGTTCCGCCAAGCGGTCGTTCGAGGCCCGCAATTGGGCATGGTGGTCGCTCACCGAACGGCTGGGATCACCTTGCACCACGACCAATTCCCCCACCGGATAGACCAGTTCAAAGCCGTCGTGCGTGCGCACCTTCACGCGGTCCCGCCCCACGGCGGCAAGCACAACCCCGCCCCCCACCTCGTTGAGGAAGGAGAATTGATCGCCGGGGACCAGCTTCTGTTGCGCGGACATTTCGCAAATTTACGGACCATGCCACGTTTCCTCGCCATTCTTCTTCCCGTGTTGTTCTTCGCCACCGCGGTGGCCGCACAAAGTTTTGTTGCCCCGCAACCCTTGGGCGGCAAGCAAGCCGTGACCTGGTTGCTGGAGCAGGAGCAACGCTTCCCGGCGGAGGCCTTGGCCTCGGGCATCAATGGTGAAGTGGTCGTGGCCTTCAAGGTGCTGGCCGATGGCACCTCCAGCCAGCTCCGGGTGCAGATCCCGCTGGAGCCTGGCTGCGATGCCGAAGCGGTCCGGCTGGCCCGCATGATCCGCTGGAAGCCCGCCTCCGTGGGCGGAACAGTGCTGGACAGCGACCATTCCTTGGCCATCCCTTTCAGTGCAAAGCGCTTCAACAAGCTCCATGGCAAAGACGCCCCGTGCCCAACGCTCCCTGCGGACCGGCCCGCGGACAGCAGCAATTCGCTCTACACCGACCGGCAGGTGGACACCTTGGCCGCGCCGCGGATCGATGGTGGCCTGTATGCCTTGCCCTCGTTCCTGGCCGCCAACCTCAACTACCCGCCCGAAGCTTTCCGGCTGGACATCCAAGGAAAGGTTTCCATTGAATTCGTGGTGGAGACCAGCGGGAGCGTGAGCAACCTGCGCACGTTGAATTTCCTTGGCGGGGGCTGCGATGAGGAGGCCATGCGCCTGGCGCGAACCATTTGCTGGGCCCCGGCCTTGAAGAACGGCCGCCGTGTGCGCAGCATCATGAAGCTCGATATCGTGTTCCGCCTGGATCCATCGCGGCGATGAAGACCTCGGCCCGCTGAAGCGGGTTCCCACGCCTCCGTGCAAGGATCGCACGCTGCACCATGGGCGGAACCCATTGATCCGTGGACAAACCACCGGTGCCATCATCTTTGGGCCCATGAAAAAGCGCGGACCATGGACCACCCTCAGTGAACGGCTCGCCTATGAAACACCGTGGATCTCCGTCACCCATCACGAGGTGATCGACCCCGGTGGCAACCCCGGCATCTATGGCGTGGTCCATTTCAAAAACATCGCCGTGGGCGTGATCCCGCTGGATGACGACCTGAACACCTGGATCGTGGGCCAATACCGCTACCCGTTGGAAGCCTACAGCTGGGAGATGCCCGAAGGCGGGGGCCGGCGCAACCTGCCCGCCTTGGAAAGTGCCAAGCGCGAGCTGCGTGAAGAGGTGGGCATTGAAGCGGTGCGCTGGACGGAGATCCTGCAGATGGACCTCAGCAACAGCGCCAGCGATGAGCAGGCCGTGATCTTCGTGGCACAGGGCCTCACGTTCCACGTTCCCGAGCCGGACCATGACGAGGAACTCGAACAGCGCAAGCTGCCCTTCCATGAACTCTATGGCATGGTTCTTCGCGGCGAAGTGCGCGACAGCCTTACCGTGGCAGCGGTGCTGAAGGTGCAGCTGCTGTTGCTGGAGGGCCGCTTGAAGTGAAGGAGCACCGTAGGCAACAAGCACCGGGCCGTGCCACGCGGCCTACCGGCCGCGCTTCGCCTTGCCAGTCCCGCCGGAGCGCTTCTCCTGCCGACCACGCCCGGCTTTCTCCTTGGGCAGGCCTTGGTCATCCGCTCCCTGTTTGCGCACCTTGCCCGGTTGGTCGGCTTGGCTGCGCCGTTCGCTTCTTTCCACGGACTTGCTCCTGTTGGCAGGCTGGTTCCGCTCTGCCTTGCGCTTCTCGATCACCGGCGCCGTGGCCGTACGCACCCGGGGCGAGTGCACGGCACGGGGCACGTACACGGTATGTGCCCGCGTGACCCGGCACACGTGCACCGGGCGGTACACCACATGGCGTGGCCGCTGCCAACCCCAGAACACCCGGTAAGGATGCGGCCGCCACGGCCTCCACCAGGGCGGATAGTACCCCCAATACCACGGTGAGGACCAGACCACGTAGCGGGGCCCGTACATCCAGTTCACGCAGGGCCAACCCCACACATTCACCCACACATGCACCCGCACCAGCTCCGGCAAAAAAGGTCCTTTTGAAGGTCGCATGCCCGCATCCTCCTCGCCGTACGGCTCCACGATCACGTCCGGCCCGTAGAGGTCTCCCGCGCCTCGGATCTGCAACACGGCATCGTCCTTTGCTTTCTTCTCCAGTTCAATCACGGCCACGTCCTGCGATTCATCCTTGGAAACGGCCACCTGCAGGACGATGGCATGGGCATCGCCGTCCCGGTGGTCCACCACGCGGATGTAGTCCACCTCGCCATCACCGTCCAGGTCCAGGTTGTTCACCTGGCTGCCGTCCGCGTTCAGCGCCCGTTCAAAGCCCTCCAGGTCCTTGGCCTGCTTGAAGAGGTCCAACGCCCCTGCCAGGCTGAAATCGTCACCGGGCAACCCGGTGCTGTCCGTGGCGGCATCCTGCGCATTGAGGCCGATGGAACAGGCCAGAAAGGCCGAAAGAAGGATTGTTGCCCGCATGGTTGTCCGTTGCATTGCCCGTTGGACCCGCACGGCCGCCCGGGGTTTGATCGGCACGGGAAAAAAGTTCAACGGGCGCTCCGGTGCCCTGGCTTCACGGGTCCTCCGTGTGCTCAGAAGAAAAGCCAATGGCCCACCACGGCTCCCTGTCGGAATTCCAATGCCGGCGCGGGCATCTTCAGGGCATCCAGCAGGAAGAAGGCGGTGCGCAGGAACTTGCTTCCGGTGGGGATGCGCGAGAAGGTGACATCGGGCGAGAGGTAGAACTGACGGAATTCGCCGGGGTTGTGGCGGGCGTTCAGCATGCCTTCCGCCCCCATGCCGGCAGCGATGTTCAGCCAAGGTGGCAGGCCTTTCCAACCGCAGGCGTGCGGGTTGGCGCTCAGCCACACCGTGGTGCCGTTGTAGTCCTTCAACAAACGTTCGGGCAACGTGGAGCCCAACACCGCCGGGCGCCGGGGCGCAAATGCCGTAAGGTGCGCAGACCATTTGAGCACGATGCGCTGCTCCCGCCAGGCCTGCTGTTGGCCGATGAACAACGCGGTGCCCGCGGCATTGGCCGCCATGTCCCAACCGCTGAAGCCCCAAGCCGAGGAATAGCCGTCGAGGTATTCGATGCCGGTGAGGTAGATGAGCCCCAGGGATCCGCCAAGCCAGATGGAAGTGCTCTCCTTGATGCCGGCCCAACGGAACGCGGCGTGCCCCGCACGGCCCATCTGATAGGCGCTGTGGGCATGGCCCAGTTTGTCCACTTGCAACCATTCACCGCCATCATTGAAGCCGTGGAAGGCGGAACGCCCATGGCCTTGGTACCACGCCTGGTCCAGGGCGATCAATGATCCGGCGGTGTAGGCCGTGGCGCCGCCGGCCACCAGCCATGCCCGGCCCACATGCAGGCTGTCCGCCACCGCCTGTGCCCGGCAACCTACCGCTACCGGGCCGAGCAAGACGGCCGTGAGGGCGATCAGCGGCAGCCGTGATCGCCACATGCCCGGCTTCCCGGATGTGGAAGCCGGCCCACCTGGCGCGTTCACGCTCCGATGGTGGAACGGCACGCTTGAAGGATCTTGCCGGCACGGTCCATGGTGCTTCCCCCGGCATACAACCGCAGCACCGGTTCGGTGCCGCTGGCCCGGATCATCAGCCACTCCTCGTTCTCGAAGAAGAATTTGTAGCCGTCCATGGTATCGCGCCTTTGCGGCACGAACGGCCCGAACTGCTTGAAGGCATCCGCCTCGCAGGCCTTCAGCACCTGCTGTTTCAGTGCCTCGGTGATGTGGAGGTCGTCCCGGTCGTAGGCGAACGGCCCCACGATGGCATACACCTCGGCGACCAGGTCGTCCAGGCTCTTGCCGCTCTTGGCCATGAACTCCCAGATGGTGAGGCCCATCCAGATGCCGTCACGTTCGGGGATGTGGCCCTTGATGGCGATGCCGCCGCTTTCCTCTCCGCCCAGCAGCACATCATCGGTGATCATGATGCCGCAGATCCACTTGAAACCGATCTTGGTGACCTGGTACTCCAGGCCGAAGTGCTTGCAGATCCGCTCCACTTTGGGGGTGGTACTGGTGGCCACCACCACCTTTCCGCCATAGTTCTTGTACTTCACCAAGTAGTGGATCAGCAACAGGATGATATGGTGTGAATCAACGAACTCGCCGCGACCGTTGTACAGGCCGATGCGGTCCGCGTCGCCATCGGTGGCCAGTCCGCAATCCAATCCCCGGGCCTGGATCAATCCGGAGAACTCCAGCAGGTTCTTGTGGATGGGCTCCGGAGCCTGGCCATGGAATCCGGGGTTGTGGTCGCAGTGCAACAGGGTGGCCTCGGGCAGCAGGCGCGGCAGCACGCGCTGGCCCGCGCCGTACATGGCATCATAGCCCAGCCTGAGCCCGCTCTTGCGGATGGCTTCCAGGTCGAAGCTCTCCTTCACATGGTCCACGTACATGTCCTCCAAGGCGATGGGCACCAGCAAGCCATCGGCTTGGGCTTTCGCCAAGTCAATTCCGGCGAGGTCCAGGCCGTGCGCTTCCGGGATCAGGTCCTCAACCTCCTGCACTTGCTCGGGGATCAACGGTCCGCCATGCGGCCCCTTCAACTTGTAGCCGTTGTAGGTGGGCGGGTTGTGGCTGGCCGTGATGATCACGCCCATGCCGGCCTTCATCCGCAAGGTGCCCAGCGATACCATGGGCGTGCTCACGAAGCCCTTGGCCAAGTGCACCGTGATGCCCTGGCTGATGAGCACCTTGGCGGTGGTCTCGGCAAAAAGCTCACCGGCGAACCGGCAATCATGGCCCACCACCACACGGGTGCCGTCCGGGTATCTGGCCTTCAGCCATCGGGCCAGCCCCAGGGTGACCCGCGCCACGTTCTCCACGGTGAATTCCTGGGCGATGATCGCACGCCAACCGTCGGTTCCGAACTTGATCTTGCTCATGTATGCCGGATAGTATTGACCGGGGCGAAAATAGGTCGGCCCGGGGATCGCCTTTCAACTGTGCCGGGAATGCGTTGGTTGCATTGCGGACCAGGGTCCACCGATCCGGTCAGCGGTAAATACCCCGCTGGTTCAAGGCTTGCTGGTACCGGCGGGCATGCACCATGTGCTGTTGGTAGCTGGTACTGAAATTGCTGTAGCCGCTCAGGTCCTCGCGGGCACAGAAATACAGGTATTCGGAAGTGGCCGGTTTCAGCACGGCATCGATGAAACGCGGTTCGGGCAGGTTGATGGGGCCCGGCGGGAGCCCTTTGTGGGTGTACGTGTTGTACGGCGAATCCACCTGCTTGTCCGCATGCAGCACGCGGTTGAGCGAATCCAGGCCCAAGGCGTACTTCAAGGTGGGGTCGGCCTGCAAGGGCATGCCGATACGAAGCCGGTTGAGATAAACGCTGGCGATCAGCGGTGCGTCGCTGGCCTTGCCCGTTTCGGCTTGTACAATGCTGGCCAGGGTGCTCACCTCGCTCTGGCTGAGCCCCAATTTGCGCGCCGCAACTTGGCGTTCGTCCGTCCAGAAGCGCTTGTATTCCCTGGCGAACCGGTCGATCAGTTCCGCCGGCTCCACCGTCCACCATACCTCATACGTATCCGGAAGGAACAGCGAAATAATGGTGGCCTCATTGAAGCCCAGGCGCTGTGCCGTGGCGGGGTCCATGATGGCATCAAGCACCGCCAAGGAATCCGCCTCGATGTACTTGGCCACCTGCCCGGCCAATTGGGGCAGGTTGCGTATGTTGGTGAAGGTGATCCGCACGGGGTCCTGTTCCCCGCTGCGCAACTTGTCCACCAGGTCGTTCATGGACATGCCGTGCGGCACCACATAGCGTCCCGGCTTTACCCGCGCTGCGTAGTTCTTCCGCTTCACCACCCAGCGGAACAACTGCTCATCACGGATGACCGACTTGGCCAACAAGGTGTCCATGACCTGTTCCAGAGGGGCACCACGCGGGATCAATACCACCTGCTCCGGCGGTGCAAAGTCCGTGGCAGGCCCATAGATCTTCCGCCATGCCTGCCAAGCCACATAGGCACCGGCGGACAGCACCAGCAGGACAACGAGGGGCGCGGCTTTCTTCATGATCCAAGTTCCACCATGCCTTGATAGACCTCCTGCACCGGACCTTGCAGGCGTATATCGGTATACTTCCCTTGGTGCACGTGGGCCCGCACATGGAGCAGGCCTCCGAGTGCCTGCACAGGGCAGGCGCCCGTGGCAAGGCCTTCTTGCATGGCCCAGATCGCAGCGGCAGCAACACCGGTTCCGCAGCTCAGTGTTTCCGCCTCCACCCCGCGCTCATAGGTGCGCATCTCCACGCGCCCGTCCTGCCAGCGCACGAAATTCACGTTCACGCCGGCTTTTGCGAAGCGGGCACCATAGCGGTGCCGGTGCGCCTCCGCAACAAGGTCCACCGCAGCGGGATCGGCCACGTGCACCACCAGGTGCGGCGACCCCGTGTCCAACAGCCAGGACCGTTCATCGATCCGCTCGATCCCTTGCACATCGCGCATCGCCACCTCCACTTCCCGGTCCGTCCATCGGGCATCGTGTTCACCATCAATGGCGGTGAACCGTGCCCCACCGCGATCGCCGGTGAGCCTGCTGTGGAAGGCGAAGGCACAGCGGCTTCCGTTCCCGCAGAAGCTCCGGCTACCATCCGGATTGAGGAACTCCATGTGGTAGTGCGTGCCCGGTTCCTGTGCGGTGCGCAGCAGGATCAGCCCGTCGCTTCCGATGCCGAAGTGGCGGTCGCAGAGCTGTACGGCCATGGCTGATGCATCGTTGGGCAACGTGCGTTGCCGATCATCCACCAGGATGAAATCGTTGCCCGTGCCATGCCATTTGGAAAAGGGAGTGATCGCCATTTCGTCAGCAAATATCGGGGTGGCACGCTCCTCGCAAGGCACCGTGAACACAAGAGGAACAGCAAAAACGATCAACACTCCTTAACAACGCCAGCATGAACAAGGGGCGTGGGGGAGCGTTCCCTGTTTGCGCTTGAAAAGCACGATCCATCATGAGCCCACAAAGCGGAAAACTGAAGCAGACCTTGGGATACATTGGAATGGCCGTGGCCGGCGGCCTGCTGGCCTTGGGCCTGCACGACAGGCTTGCCCCATCCCCGGGACCCGGCAGCGCTGGGCAGGCGCCCGCCGTGCCGGTGCAACAAGTGGGCCTGCCCATGGCCGCCGCCCCCGTGGCCGTGCCGGATTTCACCGGCGCCGCTGCCAAGAGCATTGATGCCGTGGTGCACGTGACCACGGAGGCCACCGTGCAACAGGCCCCGGTATACAACTACTTCTGGGGCTATCAGCAGCGGGCCCCTCAGCAGGTGCGCGGTGCGGGCAGCGGAGTGATCATTTCCGGCGATGGTTACATCGTGACCAACAACCACGTGGTGGATGGTGCCGACAAGATCCAGGTGCACCTCAACGACAAACGCAAGTATGAGGCAACGGTGATCGGGCGCGACCCCAGCACGGACATCGCGCTCATCAAGGTCGAAGCCGACCAATTGCCTACCCTTCCCTTCGCCAACAGCGATGAGGTGAAGGTGGGCCAATGGGTGCTGGCCGTGGGCAACCCCATGAACCTCACCAGCACCGTTACCGCCGGCATCGTCAGTGCCAAAGCCCGCAACATCAACATATTGGAATACGACCCCGACCAGGACATCTTCCCCATCGAGAGCTTCATACAGACCGATGCCGCGGTGAACCCGGGCAACAGCGGCGGTGCTTTGGTGGATGCCGAGGGCAACCTGATCGGCATCAACAGCGCCATTGCCAGCACCACCGGCAGCTACACCGGCTATGCCTTTGCCGTGCCCGCCAACATCGTCAACAAAGTGGCCCGCGACCTGATGGAATTCGGCCATGTGCGCCGGGCCTACTTGGGGGTCACCATCAGCGATATCGACCAGGACATGGCCAAAAGCCTCGACCTGAAAAGGCTCAAGGGCGTGTATGTAAAGGATGTGCAACCGGAGGGGGCGGCCCAGAAGGCCGGCATGAAGGGCGGTGACGTGATCGTTAAAGTGGGCGCCATTGACGTGGACAATGTGCCCGAGCTGCAAGGCCAGATCAGCAAATTCAGCCCGGGGGACAAGCTGTCCATCACCATGGTGCGCAACGGCCTGGAACAGACCAAGGAACTCACCTTATTGGCCCGCTCGGGTGAAGAAGACGGTCGCACGGCCCGATCCACCATGCCCACCCTGGGCGCTGAACTGGCACCGGCCGAGGCAGCCGAACTCAAGGCCCTGAAGATCACAAACGGGGTGAAGGTGGTACGCCTCGGCGGCGGAAAACTCCGCAGCATCGGCATCCGCGAAGGGTTCATCATCACCAGGATCGACCAGAAGCCGGTGGCCGCACCACAAGACATTGAAAAAGCCCTCAACAGCCGGTCCGGTGGCGTACTGATCGAGGGCGTGTATCCCAATGGCGCCCGTGCCTACTACGGGCTTGGCGTGTAAACACCTGGCATCCAAACCTTTCACCTGGTTTCCAAGGATGGCCCGTGGACACTCTTGCCCCGTGCATGGGGTGGATGTACCTTCGCGGCCTGAGCGAACGAAGCGCACCCTCCGCTTGTTATCAACCGGACGCGCTTCATTGAACTGCCGATCCACACCCACCAACACCTCCGACGCCCGTGACTAGCCGTATGCGCCAACTCAAGATCACCAAGTCGATCACCAACCGGGAAAGCCAGTCCTTGGACAAGTACCTGCAGGAGATCGGCAAGGAAGGATTGATCAATGCCGAAATGGAGGTTGAGCTTGCCCGCAAGATCAAGAAGGGCGATAGCGCGGCCTTGGACAAACTGGTCAAGGCCAACCTGCGGTTCGTAGTGTCCGTGGCCAAGCAATACCAGAACCAAGGCCTCAGCCTGCCGGACCTGATCAACGAAGGGAACCTGGGATTGATCAAAGCGGCCCAACGCTTTGACGAGACCCGCGGCTTCAAGTTCATCAGCTACGCCGTGTGGTGGATCCGCCAAAGCATCCTGCAAGCGCTGGCCGAACAAAGCCGCATCGTGCGCTTGCCGCTGAACCAGGTGGGCTCGCTCAACAAGATCAACAAGGCCTTTGCCAAGCTGGAGCAGGAGTTCGAGCGGCCGCCCAGCGCCGATGAACTGGCCACCCTGTTGGAGCTGCCACCGGAAAAAGTGGCCGACACCATGAAGGTGAGCGGCCGGCACATCAGCATGGACGCGCCCTTCGTGGAAGGGGAGAGCAACAGCCTGCTGGACGTGCTGCCCAACAACGACAGCATGCCTGCGGACCGCGTGCTGATCAATGAGAGCCTCTCCAAGGAGATCGACCGCGCCCTGAGCACCCTCACCGAACGCGAACGGGATGTCGTGAAGCTCTTCTTCGGGATCAACATCAACCACGGCCTGACCTTGGAGGAGATCGGCGCCAAGTTCGACCTCACCCGCGAGCGTGTGCGCCAGATCAAGGAAAAAGCCATCCGCCGCCTGCGCCACACCAGCCGCAGCAAGCTGCTGAAAGCCTATTTGGGTTGATCCCGAATTGAACCATTCAGTCCCAACACGAACCCTGATCATGGAGACCTTGGAAAAAAAGGCCAGCTATGAGGCTGGCCTAAAGGAGTATGTGGATCGCGAGAAAGCCGCCGTGGACCTGCTCGGTTCGGTCGGCCAGCTCATGTACGAGCATGGTGTGGAGCTGGTGCTCTTCCGCAATCACCTGCTGGACATCAACACCTCGGAGGCCATCAAGCTCTTCAACTACGCCGAAACGGTGGTGCACAAGCCCATCGACATAGGCATCGCCGCCGAAATGGCCCGCATCATGCGGGGCATGGACCTGGCCCCCAGCAAGATCGACATCGGCCGCTTGGCACATGAATTCAAGCAGTCCGGCACTGCTTCGGTCGCCGGCTTCTTGGGGACCACCCTCAAGGAGTTCATCGGCCAGGACAAGCATACCTTCAAACCGCAGGACGTGGTGCTGTACGGCTTCGGCCGCATTGGCCGCATCGCCGCGCGTGAGCTCGTGAAACAGGCCGGCAAGGGCCAACAGCTCCGCCTGCGCGCCATCGTGCTGCGCACCCTGAACGATACCGAGATCGTGAAGCGCGCCGCCCTGTTGCGCAACGACAGCGTGCACGGCGCCTTCAAAGGCACCGTGGAAGAGGACCTCGCCAACAAGTCGATCATCGTCAACGGCCAGCGCGTGCAACTGATCGCCGCTGCCAATCCCGAGGACATCGACTACACGGAATACGGCATCCACGATGCCATGGTGATCGACAACACCGGCGTGTTCAAGGACCGCACCGCACTGGAGCGGCATCTGAAGCCCAAGGGCGCCAAGTTCGTCCTGCTCACCGCTCCCGGCAAGGAGATCCCGAACATCGTGTACGGCATCAACCACAAAGGCTTGGACCTGGAGCAGGAGCGCATCTTCAGCGCAGCCAGCTGCACCACCAACGCCATCGCCCCCATCCTCAAGGTGGTGGAAGACAACCTCGGCATTGAGAAAGGCCACATCGAAACGGTGCACGCCTATACCAACGACCAGAACCTGCTGGACAATTACCACAAGGGCGCCCGCCGCGGGCGCAGTGCCGCCATCAACATGGTGATTACCACCACCGGTGCCGGTTCCGCCGTAAGCAAGGCCATCCCCAGCCTGAAGGACAAACTGACGGCCAATGCCGTGCGCGTGCCCACGCCCAACGGTTCGCTGGCCATCATGAGCCTCACCGTGAAAAAGGACGTGACCCGCGACGACATGAACGCCATGGTGCGCCATGCCGCCCTCAACGGCGACCTGATCAACCAGATCCACTACCAGGTGGACCCGGAACTGGTGAGCAGCGACATCATTGGCGACCCCTGCTGCAGCGTGTTCGACAGCAACGCCACCATCGCCAGCAACGACAGGCGTAACGTGGTGCTCTACGCGTGGTATGACAACGAATTCGGATACACCAAACAGGTGATCCGCCTGGCGAAATACGTTGCCAAAGTGCGCCGCCTGGTGTACTACTGAACATTTTCGATCACGGACCATCAAGGGCTGCCCACCGGGCGGCCCTTGCCTTTTCCTGATCACGCCACGCCCTATCGGTCAACCCCGGAGACGCCACCCCAAGGCCATGGACCATGGCCTGCTTCAGGTGCCGCCGGGTGCGCGGCCAGGGCTTTTCCAGAGGCCCGATCCGGCGCCCCAGCGCCGTGAGTTCCCGACCGTGAAGGCGAAGCACGTGTCGGCGCATGCTTCCAAGCCCACCCGACGCCCGATCCCTGTGTTAGGCCCTCACGGCGTGGTTCACAGCAGCTCGCGTACGATCCGCTCCACCGTAACGCCCTCCGCCTCGGCTTTGTAGTTGCGCACCAATCGGTGCCTGAGGATGGGCTCCGCCACGGCCTGCACGTCGGCAATGTCCGGACTGAACCGCCCGCGCACCATGGCGTGGCATTTGGCGCCGATCACCAGGTACTGGCTGGCCCGGGGCCCGGCGCCCCAACTCACGTGGTCCGATACGACTTGCGGGGTGTCCTTGTGGCCAGGTCGCGTACGCGTGGCCAGCCTCACGGCATACTCCAACACGTTGTCCGGTACCGGAAGGCGCCGCACCAGGCCTTGGTAGAACAGGATCTGCTCCTGGTCAATCACCGGTTGCACCTGCGTGCTGGTCCCGCCGGTGGTTGACCTCACCACCGCAAGTTCCTCATCGAACGTGGGGTAATCCACCCAGATGTTGAACATGAAGCGGTCCAACTGGGCTTCAGGCAACGGATATGTGCCCTCCTGCTCAATGGGGTTCTGGGTGGCCAGCACGAAGAACGGGTCCGGCAACTGGTACGTGGTGCCCGCGGCCGTCACTGCCTTTTCCTGCATGGCCTCCAACAGGGCCGCCTGCGTCTTGGGCGGGGTCCGGTTGATCTCGTCCGCCAGGATGATGTTGGCGAAGAGAGGACCTTTCAAGAATCGGAAATGGCGGTCCTGGTCCAGCACTTCCGAGCCGATGATGTCGCTGGGCATCAGGTCCGGTGTGAACTGGATCCGGTTGAAGGAGAGCCCCAGGGCATTGCCCACGGTATTGACCAACAGCGTTTTTGCCAAGCCCGGTACTCCCACCAGCAAGCAATGCCCCTTGCTGAAGATGGCGATGAGCACGTCCTCCACCACTTTCTCCTGGCCGATGATCACCTTGCCGATCTCGGCCTTCAGCTGTGCGTAGCGGGCACCAAACTCCTCCACCGCACGCACATCGTTGTTTCCTCCGCTCATTCCCATGGTGTTTGCGCTCATGCTATGGCCGTTCCCCTGTTCGCCCCAACCATGGATGCTGGAAGGAGCATCCTTGGTAGGCCTTGATGATGTTCACGTACGTTGTCCGCAGCTTCTCCTGCACCCAGTCATCCACGGCACGTTGGCGCATCTTGCCCTCGGCTGCTTGTTGCACCAGCGGGTAGTCCTGCACCAGGTCCATGCGGTGCGGTTCGGTCCGTTTCAGCAAGCGCAACACCTGGTACCCCTTGGTGCCATCGGGTGCTTCAAAGGCAAGGGCCGTGCTGATCTGACCGGGCTGCAGCTTGTCCAACACCAGGAAGGTGCGCTGGTCCAGGTCGCCGATGGCCCAATGGGGGCTGTTGGTATTGGGTTCGAGCACGGTGCCGTTGGTGCCCTTGGTCTCCTCGTCCTGGTTGTGCTCCCTGGCCACTGCGGTGAAATCCAGCTGGCCATCACGCACCAGGGTCATCAGGCTGTCCAACTGTTGTTTGGATGCCTCCACATCCGCCGATGAGGCTTTCGGCGAGAGCAGGATGTGCCGTGCATTGTATTGATCGCCCTTGCGTTCGATCATTTCCATGAGGTGGTAGCCGTACTTGGTCTTGAACACCGGTGAGATGGCCCCTTCCTTCAGGCTTACCGCCACCGCGTCGAACTCAGGCACCATCACCCCCATGGGCACCATGCCCAATTCCCCGCATTGCGAGGCCGAGCCAGGATCGGCGCTGTACAGGATGGCCACCGTGCAGAAGTCCTTTTGGCCCTTGACGATCGCATCGCGGTACTCCTCAAGCTTCAGCTTTACACGCCGGTCTTCCTCCTCGGTGGGCACGGCCAGGACGCTGATCCGCGCGAACTCCACCCCCGCGTTGATGAACGGCAGACTGTCCGGGGGAATGTCCTTGAAGAAACGTTCCACTTCCCGGGGCGTGACGCGGGCATCGCCGATGATCTTTTGCTGCATCTGCTGGGCCAGCAGCTGGTTGGAGACCTGCTCCCTGAAATCCGCCTTGATCTCGGTCACGCTCTTTCCATAGAACTTCTCCAATTTCTCACGGCTGCCGATCTGCTGTTCGAAGTAACTGATGCGCCGGTCCAGCTCGGCGTTCACCTGTGCCTCGTCCGCAAAGACGCTGTCGATCCGGGCCTGTTCAAGCAACAATTGCTGGTAGAGCAGGTCCTCCAGTTCACCGCAGGCCAGCTCATCAGTAACGGCAACCCCGGACTGGCGGGCTTGCTCCAACCGGCCGGCCAGGTCGCTGTACAGCACGATGCGCCCGGCCACATTGGCGATCACCCCATCGATGTAGCGGCCGGGAGGGGCCGGTTGCTGCCCTGTGGCCTGTGCAGCAAGCGCGCCGGGCAGCACACCGAGGACCAAGGCGAAGGTGCTAGGGGAAATGGACATCCTTGTTGGCCACGGCATTGGTGTAAAGTTCTTCGCGCATACGCTCCACGAGCTTGAGCTTGCGCTGGTTGAGGATAATGGAGCGGATCTGCGGTTCCACCAGGTCGATGGGCGTGGTGCTGTCCTTGAGCCGGTGGTCCAGGAAGTTGACAAAGTAGGTGCCCGTGGAGTCCTCCACGGTGACCTTGCCCTGGCGTTGCAACCAGTCGGTGGGGTTGCTTGGCCGCAAGGGTACCTGCTGCTGCAGGCTGCTGAACTCGACCCATTCGTCATGTGAATCCACGATGATCACGCCTTGGCGGGCCAGTAGCAGCTCCAACTTGTGCAGGTCGTCCCGGTCGCCGCTCCGCCACAATTGGTCCACACGCTTCACTTGCCGCTTGTCTTCGCCCCTGTACTTGAACCATCGAACGCGCACGATGTTGTCCCGCAACTGGAAATTGGCCATGTTCTTGTCGTAGTAGTCCTGGATCTGTGATCCGGTCACCACCGTGTCCAAATTCTGCGCCACCAGGGCTTGTTCATAGGCGAACGTGAGCAGGGACCCGCGATAGGCCTTCAACTGGGCCTCAAGATTGATCTGCGTTTTGTCCAAGTTCTGCTCGGCCATGTGCAGCATCACCCGGTCCCGCGCCCAATTGTCCATGAAACGCTTGGCGATTGCTGCGCTATCCTCCGCGCTGGAGGCCATGGGCACCACCACGCGCAGGTCGCTCCAATAGAGTTTGTCCCCATAGGCCTCGGCCACCACCTTGCCCGCCGCGTCCTCGTGGTCCTTGCAGGCCACAAGGGCAAGGGCGGCCATGATCGCCGCCCTCGTCCAACCGGTATGCAGGTGGAACGCCACCATGCCCATCACTTGATGCTGTACAAAACGTCCTGTTCCACACGCACCGGGTATTTCGTCCGCAGGTCCTTGATCCAATCTTTCTCCAATTGGTCCTGGTAGGCGGCGGTGACCAGGCCGCGTGCCTCATCCAGGGGCTTGGGCGCTGGTTGCACCACTTGCTTCAAGTCGGCAAATACCACTTTGCCATCTTGGGCAAGGTCCGCGGTGAGCCCCGGCATGGCCACATCCTTGAGCACGGTCTTTTCTTCCTTGGTGAACAGGCCGCTTTCCACCGCCACGGCTTTGTTGTCGCCCTTGTTAACCGCGGCCAGCAGCTCATCCCCCTTTTTGCCCTTCTTCAGCAACCCGCGTACGGCCTTGGACGTGGCGGCATCTGCGCAGGTATAGATGTCCGCCTCGTAACGCACGGGGTACATGAAGTCGAACTTGTGCTGCTGGTAATACTGTTCCAGTCCCACGGTGTCTTTCACGGCCTTGCTCCAAACCATGCGGTCGGTAAGGTCAAAGAGCAGGATGCCGTCGTGATACTCCTTCATCAGCATGCGGAACTCGGGGTACTTCTCTTCCAAGCGTGCATCTTCATAGGCCAGCAGGCGATCGTCCACGAACGTGGCGAACTGCTGCCGCACATACTGGGCCAATGGTTGCGTGGCTTCACGGCGCTGTTTCTGCTGGATGTAGTCCAAGAGGTCGAGCTGGCTGAAGCTCTTGCCACTGATGGTGAAGACGGCTTTGGTGAGCTTGGCGTTCTTTAGGGCATCGTTGAGCCACCCGCGCTGCATGTCCCGAACGACCACCGTGTCTTCCGGCGAGGAAGCGGCCTGTTCCTCCACGCGGGCGTTCATGCCGATGAGCTTGCCGCCCCGGAGCGTCCCGGTGATGGTCCGGTCGAAGGCCATGCCGTTGTGCAGGACCAGTGCCTGGCTGGCATCTTTGCGCAGCAAGGTGTCCATCAACATGGTGCCCTTCTTGAACACCGTGCTGTCCAAGGCCTTCACCACGGCCTCCAGGTTCTTTGGATAGTCCTTGTACTGGTACTCGGTGCGCAGGTCGGCCAGGAATTTCCGCCGGGTGATCTCCGCCCGGCTGTCATGGGCGATCTTGGTCTTGAGGTCGGCTTGAGCCTCCTCAAAGGATGGTGGCGGGGTAAAGGCCAGGCGCTTCACCACATGCCAACCGTAAGGGGTGCGGAACGGCACGCTCATATCCCCGTCGTGTTGCAAGGCAAAGGCCTTGGCCTCGAACTCCGGGATCATCTTCCCTGTACCGAACGGGGGCAACTCGCCTCCTTTGGCACTGGTGGCGGCATCATCGCTGTACTTCAGGGCCGCGTCGGCGAAGGTGAGTTCCCCGCTCTTCACGCGGTTGTATGCCTCCTGGATCCGCACTTCCGCAGCGGCCTTCTTCTCGGGGCTGTCCCCTTCCACGGAGCGGATCATGATGTGCGCCACTTTCACCTCGCCTTGCGCCGGCCTGCGGTCCGCAACCTTGATGATGTGGTAGCCGAATTTGGTGCGCACCGGTTGGCTCACCTGCCCCACCGGGGTCTTATAGGCCGCGGTTTCGAAGGGGTAGACCATCTGAAGCACGCTGAAATAGCCCAAGTCACCACCATTGCTCTTGGCACTGGGGTCGTCGCTGCTGCTTGCAGCCACTTTGGCGAAGTCTTCGCCGCCCGCCACACGGGCCCGCAAGGCTGTGATGCGCTTCCAAGCGGCTGTGGTGTCCTCCGGGCTGGCATCGGGGCCAACGGTGACCAGGATGTGGCTGGCGCGGATCTCTTCACCTTTGCGCAGGAACGCCTCCTGCATCAGGTGGTCGTTCAAGCCCCGATCGATCAAATAGGGCCGGGCCAGTTGGGCCCGGTATCCGCTTAGTTCGGATTTGAACTTGGAGGACGTGTCCAAGCCGGCGGCTTCGGCGGCACGCACCTTCAGTTTGTAGTTGATGAAGAGGTCCAGGTATTCATCCAGGGCCTCCTTGGTCACGGGGGCGTCCTTGTTGTTCTTCTTGTAGATGGCCTCGAACTCACTGCGCAGGACAGGTTGGCCGTCCACTGTCATCAGCACGGGGTCGCCGGGAGCGGATTGGGCCATGGCCGCCATGGAAGCGAGGCCGAAGGCCGCCCCGAACAAGATCCGTTTCATCATCATGTGTGGCATTGCAAAGGGCGACAAATGTAACCGATGCACAAAGCGCGCGCCGGCATGGGGGCTTCGGGGCCGTTAATTTGATCCAAGCCGGGCCGGGCCGGGCATGGGCGCCAAGTTGAAGCTCGCGGACCTCCGGAGGGCCACCCGCCCAGGACCTATTTCTTGCGGAAGAACACCCGCAAAGGAACACCTGTGTATCCAAAGTGCTCGCGCAGTTTGTTCTCCAGGAAACGGGCGTAACTGTCCGGAACGTATTGCGGCAGATTGCAGAAGAAAGCGAATGCCGGCACCACGCCCGGCAGTTGGGTGATGTACTTGATGCGCACCAGCTTGTCCTTCACCGAAGGCGGGGGCCTGCGCTCGATCTCGGGCAGCAGGACATCGTTGAGCTTGCGCGTTGCGATGCGCTTGCGCCGGTCGGCATGTACCTGCATGGCGAGTTCCAAGGCCTTGTGGATCCGCTGCTTGCCGATCACGGAAGTGAAGACGACGGGAACGTCGTTGAACGGCGCGAACTTGGCACGAACCTGGTCCTCGTACTCCTTGGCCGTGTTGGTCTCCTTCTGCAACAGGTCCCACTTGTTCACCACCACCACCACGCCCTTGCCCGCTTTGGCGATCAGGGAGAAAATGTGCTGGTCCTGGTGCTGCACGCCGTCCTGTGCATCGATGAGCAACATGCATACGTCGCTTTCCTCGATGGCCCGGACACTGCGCAACACGCTGTAGAACTCAATGTCTTCATCGACCTTGCTCTTGCGTCGGATCCCTGCGGTGTCCAGCAGGGTCACATCAAACCCGAATCCCGTGTAGCGCGTGTTGACGTTGTCGCGTGTGGTGCCGGCTAAGGGGGTGACGATGTTGCGTTCCGTGCCCAGGAGTGTGTTCACCAAGGAGGATTTGCCCACGTTGGGCTTGCCTACGATGGCGATCTTGGGGCGTTCGTCCACTTCCACCTCGGCGGGTTTGGCAAAGGTGTCCACCACGGCGTCCAGAAGTTCACCGGTACCGGCCCCGCTCTGTGCGCTGATGGAATGCACCTCACCCAGGCCCAGCTTATAGAATTCCGCTGCGTACACCTCTTTGTCGTGGGAATCCACTTTGTTGGCCACCAGGAAAACCGGCTTGTTCGCCCGGCGCAGGATGGCGGCCACGGCCTGGTCCATCCCCGTGAGCCCATGCAGGGCATCCACCAAGAAGAGGATGCAGTCGGCCTCCTCAATCGCCAACTCCGCCTGCTTGCGGATCTCGGATTCGAAGATGTCGTCAGTGCCCTGCACGTACCCCCCGGTGTCGATCACGGAAAAATGTTTCCCGTTCCACTCCGCTTGTCCGTAAAGGCGGTCGCGCGTGGTGCCCGCCACGGGGGTTGTAATGGCCGTGCGGTGCTCCACCAGGCGGTTGAAGAGCGTGCTCTTGCCCACGTTGGGGCGGCCTACGATGGCCACGATGTTTGCCATTTCAACATGCGCCGTCAAGCGCGGTTTTTCATGCCCTGAGGTCCCGGTTGGCCGCAGCCGGAGCCCTCCGTGCGGTCCGTTCAATACCCGTAGCGGCGCAATTTGCGGTCATCACCCCTCCAATCCTCGTCCACCTTCACCTTCAGGTCCAGGAACACCTTGTTGCCGAGGAATTTCTCCATGGCCTTGCGGGCTTCCGTGCCCAACTGCCTCAAGGCGCCCCCCCCACGGCCGATGATGATCCCCTTCTGGCTTTCACGCATCACGATGACATCCGCCTGCACCTTCACCAATTCCGGGCTTTCCTCAAAACTGTTCACCACCACCTGGGTGCTGTAGGGGATCTCCTGTTTGTAAAGGCCGAGCACCTTTTCCCGGATGATCTCACTGATGAAGAACCGCAGGTCGCGATCGCTGAGCTCATCCTTGGGGAAATAGGGTGGATGCACGGGCAGCATATTGACCAGCTTGCTCCGTAGTTCCTTGATATGGAGGCCATGCAGGGCCGAGATCGGCAATATGGGCGCCCCGGGAAAGGCCGCCTGCCAAAGCTCGAACGCTTCATTCAACCGCACCTCGTCTCCTTGGTCCACTTTGTTGATCAGCACCAGGGTAGCCCCGGTGAACCGACGCGCCCGGCGGAGCAGCTCGCCGCTTTTTTCCGGCACTTCGCCAAGTTCCACCATCACCAGGAGCACGTCCGCATCGCCCAAGGCCTCATCCACGGCATGCATCATGCTTTCCTGCAACTTGTACGCCGGCTCCAGGATGCCGGGCGTATCGGAGAGGATGAGCTGGAAATCCGCTTCATTGAGGATGCCCAGAATGCGGTGGCGCGTGGTTTGCGCCTTTGGGTTCACGATCACCAGGTCATCTCCAAGCAAGGCATTCAGCAGGGTGCTCTTCCCCACATTGGGCCTTCCGATGATATTGACGTATCCCGCGCGGTGATCCATGGTCTGTACAACAAAGAACCCGGCTTTCGCCGGGTTCCGTGGTAGCGGGGGTAGGACTCGAACCTACGGCCTTCGGGTTATGAGCCCGACGAGCTACCATCTGCTCCACCCCGCAATAGGGGCGCAAATATAGTACATTCCGCGATAGCTCCTCAAAAGCGTTGCACTTTTAGGGCTATCCCGCGGTTTCTTCACCCAGTTCGGCCAAGAGGGTGGACGCCGCCTCCCACTCTTCCATGACCCCGGCGATGCGCTGGGCCAGTTCACCCAAGCGCGCATAACCGGCCTGCACCACATCGGGGGCGCTGGCGCCCTTCATCACTTGGGCCTGCAGCTCCTGCTCTTCCCGCTCCAGTCCGGCCAATTGTTTCTCCAGGCGTTCCACGCTGTTGCGGGCTTTGCGGACTTCCTTCTCCCGGTCCCGCTTGTCCCGTTGGTCAGCACCGCCTTTGGGCTTGTCCTCTTTCACACGGGCTGAGCTCTTGCCGATATCGGCCCCTTGGAGGGCCTTGCGCTTGGCGATCAGTTCCAGGATGTCCATGTGCTGGTCGCGGATGCGCAGGTCGTCCAGTTCCAGCAGGCGGTCGGTGAGTCCGGTGAGGAAATCGCGATCGTGGCTCACCAACAGGAAGGTGCCGTCATAATTCTTCAGTGCGGACTTCAGCACATCCTTGCTTTGGATGTCCAAATGGTGCGTGGGTTCGTCCAGGATCAGGAAATTGAGCGGCTTGAGCAGCATGCAGCACAAGGCCAGGCGGGCACGCTCGCCCCCGCTGAGCACTTTCACCTTCTTGTCCACATCCTCCCCGCTGAACATGAAAGCGCCTAGCATGGCCCTTACGCGCGCACGGTTGTCTTCACTGGCTGCATCCTCGGCGGTCTCCAGCACGGTCCGTTGCGGCACCATGCGCTCCGGCATGTCCTGCGCATAATAGCCCACGATCACATTGTGCCCCAGGCGGATCTCGCCCTCGTAGGGTTCCTCGCCCATGATCATGCGCACCAACGTGGACTTGCCCGTGCCGTTGGCCCCCACCAGGGCCAGGTGTTCACCTTTGGCGATGGTGAGTTCCGCTAGCTGGAAGATCTGCTTGGCCCCATAGTCTTTGGACACGCCGATGACTTCGCATACCAGCTTGCCGCTGGAGGGAGCCGGCGGGAATTTCACCAGCATCTTGCGGAGGTCTTCGTCCTCCACCTCAATGCGCTCCAACTTGTCCAACTTGGTGATCAAGCTCTGTGCAAAGGCCGCTTTGCTGGCCTTGGCGCGGAACTTGTTGATCAGGGCCTCGGTCTCCTTGATGTAACGCTGCTGGTCCTTGGCAGCAGCCGACTGCTGCTCCCGCTCCACCTTGCGCAGCTCCACATACTGGCTCCAAGGGACTTTGCGGTCGATCAAGTCCCCTCCCGTCACTTCCAACGTTCGCCGGGTCAGGTTGTCCAGGAAGGTCTTGTCGTGGCTGATGAGGACCAAGGCCGCGGGGTAGCTGCGCAACAGGTCCTCCAACCATTGGATGGCCGGAAGGTCCAAGTGGTTGGTGGGCTCGTCCAGCAGGAGCAGGTCCGGTTGCATCAACAGGATGCGGGCGAGCTCGGCGCGCATGCGCCAACCACCGCTGAGCTCGGACATGGGCCGGTGCAGGTCCTGTTCCGCATAGCCGATGCCCTTGAGCATGCGCTCGATCTTCATCTCATGGTCGGACACGCCCAAGGTGTTCAACCGCTCATGGGCATGGGCCAGCAAGGTGGCCAGCTCCATGGCCTGCTCATCGGTCGTGGCGTGCTCCAGCTCCTGCGCGATGCGCTCGATGTCGCGGTTCAAGTGCATGGCCTCGGCGAAGGCCTTCTCCGCCACTTGCCAGGGGCTGAGATGCAGGTCATGGTCCATCTGCTGGGGCAGGTAGCCCATGGACAATTCCTTGGGTTTGCCGATGCTGCCCGTGTCATAGTGCTGTTGACCGGCCAGGATCTTCAGCAGGGTGCTCTTGCCGGCGCCGTTGCGGCCCACCAGGCCGATGCGGTCATCGGCTCCGATGAAGAAGGACACGTTGTCGAACATCGGGCGTTCGCCGAAGTGCAGCACGAGGTTGTTTACGCTGATCATTTTTGGGGCGGCAAAGGTAGGCGGAGGGCGGAGGTCTGGAAAAACGAAGGCCCCGCTTTTAGCGGGGCCTTCGTTGGCTTGGTCCAAGGGAGCCGGTCAGAAATTCCAGAGGTCGTGTTCGAAGTTGAACAGGTACTCCTTGATCTCTTCACCTTCCAACAGCGCGTCAATGCCCGTTTTATGCTGGGCGATGTTGCGGTCGTACACGTTGCTCATCTTGGTGATGGTGCTGTTGAACTGGCGCGTCCAGAAAAGATGGTCGAAGGAGCGCCGTTCCGCATCGTTCTCGCGGTTGTACACGTCCCAGTTCACCAGTACGTAACGCAGCTCGGGGAAGTACAGCCAGAACAGCTTGGTGTACCCGCGCATCTCACCATCCGGACCGATGTTCTCCTTCATGGGGCACATACCGATGATGCGGATGTCCATCACCGAGCGCTGGCGGTCGAAGATCCAGTCCTCCTTGAGCAGGTATTTGCGGATCGCCTCGCTGTTCACTTCGGTGTTGATGATCTCCGTTTTCATCTCCCCGGTGTAGATGTCCTCCGTTTGGGTGGTGTCCGATTTGGTGAGCAGGGCCTTTACCTCGGCGGGCAACATCGGTTTGGTGAACTCATCGTCCGTACCGATCGGGCCCGGGTCGTAGGCGGTGATCGAACCGTCCTCCAGCACACCTTGCTTGATCACGTCGAACAAGCTCTTGCGGTCCTGGATCGGTTCCGTGGGGTAATACAAGGGGTGGTTGATCTTTTCCCGCAGGTCAATTTCACGCCACACCCGGCGGTACCACATCACATCGGCCTCGCGGATGAACGGGTAGGGCACCACGCGCTGGGTCTTGGTGTGCTCCTTGATGTAGGCACCATCTAGCACCGTTTGCGCCTGGCCCGCTGCGGGAACCAAGGCCATGCCTGCACAAAGCAGCGTGCCGGACAGGATGCTGTGGGAGGTTCTCATGGGCTTGCGGTGATTAGCGGGATCAGATCACTTTGAAGGACAGGGCACCCAAGTTCCTGATGGAGCCGTCCGGGCCTTTGGCCTTGATGTTCTCGATGAAGACCTTCTGGCCGGACTTGACCCGGTTGAGCACCTCCTTGGCCTCGGAGGTGAGGGCCGGGCCGCGGCAGGGCTTCTCCAATACGTTGCCCGCAATAGTGGCGGTCACCGTATAGCTGACCACCTCGAACCGCAGGTCGAACTCGAAGTTCTCCATCTTGGCGATCACCCCTTGGGCAGCGGCGAGTTCATTCTTCCGGACCGATTCATCATTCACGCTTTTACCGGCGAAGTACGGGGTGGGGTTGGGCACGTTCTTCACCCGGAACTCCACACCCGGCAAGCTCTTCTTGCTGCCATCGGCATTGGTAACGGTGACATTCACCGTGGCCGTAGCGCCGGAACCGGGTTTCACCACATAGCCGTCAGCGCTGCGCGCCAATGTCCCGTTGGACATGCTTGGGGCGATGTTGGTGGCGCTGTAGCCGGCCACGCTGATGCTCACCGGGTTGTCCACACCCCGGTAGAACACGTTCATCTTGGTGGGGCTCACCACCAAACTGGGTGCGGCCACCTCGTACTCCGCCTTGAAGGGCTGGATCTGCAGGTCACCGCCCACCGGTTTGAACTTGATGATGCCGGTGACGGTCTTCAAGCCGGCGCTGGAAGCGGGTTGCTCCAACACGGCCATGGCACCGTTCATGGGCAACTTCACGGCATCACCGATGATCGCCGGAGGAGTTGCCGTGGTATCCACACGGCCGATGTAGACCTCGGGGGCGTTCTGGTTGTCGTAGGCGCCCAGGAAGATGTTCGCCTGGTACTTGCCTCCCACGGTCACATAGCTGCTCAAGGGCTGGATGATGGCCGTGAGCGTATTGAACTTGAAGGTCTTGGCCTCCACCCCGCTCATCATGCGGCCCACCAGTTCGTTCTCCATGGTGCGGATATCGGTCTGCATCTTGGAGAGGATGGTGATGCCCGCGGCGAGCGGCACATGGTAGAAGTTCATGGAAGCCCAGTTGTTGAGCGTTCCACTGGCGTCCTTGCGGGGTTCGAAGTTGAACATCTCATCGGCGCTGGCCTGCAACTTGGGGTCGTTGGCGGCGGCCTTCTTCACCATGTCGCGGAAGTTCTCCAACATGCCCTGCAATTCCATGGCGCTGTTGGGGCCGGTCTTGGGCTTGGCCGGTTCGGAACCCACCATCAGCTCGGTGATGTGCGAGTTGTTGTCCTTGGTGGCCACATGCTCCAGGTTCAGCACCGTATCCACCCCGTTGGCCTTGCCCATCACCTTTTCCAAGGGAAGCCCCTCGGCCTTGGAGATGATCAGGCCCTTGAGGGTATCGATGTGCGACACCAGCTTGGCGGCCAGGCCTTGTACTTGCTGGGCATCTTTCCATGCCGCACCGTACTTGGCCTGGTTCTCCTGGGCCAGTTGGCCGAACTGCGAGTAGGTCGCGTCCATCTTCTCCTTGAACGTGGACTTGGTGTTCTCCAAGCCCTCGTTGACGATGATGAAGCTGTCGAGGATCTCCTTGGATACGTTCAGCGCCAGGAGCGCGGTCAGCACCAAGTACATCAAATTGATCATTTTCTGTCGCGGGGACAGATTTCCACCTGCCATGTCGGGCTCTGGGTTTGGTCGTTGGTTGGGTTCCTAACAGGTCGTGGATACGGTCAACGCACGGTCATGGCGGCCAACATGTTGCCGTAGACGGTGTTGAGCTTGGCCAAGTTGTTGCTCAGCTCGGAGATGTTGTCCTTGTAGCGCTTGGTGTCGCTGACGCTTTCGTTCAGGTTGGCGATCATGTCGCTCATGCCGGCGAACATCTGGTTGGCGGCCTCGAGCTTCTCGCGGCTGGTGCGCAACTGGAGTTCGTACATCTCGTTGAGGTCGCTGAGGTTCTTGCTCATGCGGCCCAGGCTTTCACCGGCGCTGCGGCCGGCATCCACATTGGCGGTGAGGCCCACCAGGCTCTCGCTTGCCTTGGCGTAGCTCTCGCTCAACTGGCTCACCTTGCTGGAGGCGCCCTTGAGGCTGTCGGCATATTCGCTGGTGGCGGCGGCGGCCCCGGTGATCTCGCCCATGGCCCGGGCTTGGTCGCTCAGGCTGCGCATGCCCGCGCCCAGGCTTTCAATGAGCTCGGGCTCGATCTTGGCGCTTTCCAGCATGTCATCCAATTGCTCGGTGATCGAGCGTTGGTCATCGGTCTTGAAGTCCTGGCCGATGGCGTGGTCCGCCGAGGCAAGCTCGGGATACACCAGGCTCCAATCGGGTTCTTCATGCGGGGGTTCGAAGGCCGAGAAGGCGAAAATGATGGCCTCGGTGGTAAGACCGATGATCAGGAAGAAGTCGGCCATGGGCCAGTGCTGGATCTTGAAGAGCGCACCGACGAGCACAACGGAGGCGCCCAATCCGTACAACTTGGCCATGAAGTTCTTCCACCGCTTGCTGCCTGGTTTCATCTGTGTTCCTTGCTTTTAGGGTTGATCGGGTTCTTCCTTGCTGTCTTGAAAAAATGGTCCGGCGGTTCCAGTGCCGGACCGTGGTTCTCGTTCGCTTGGGCCTACAGGTCCTCGGCCCTCACCGCCTTGCCACGCCCCAGGAAGGTCAGCGCGCTGCGGAAGCCGATGTAGCACTTGGCCGTATCCTGGTACTCGTATGCACGGGTACCGGTCTGCAGGTACAGGCCCACGTCCTTGAACGAACCGCCGCGCACCACTTTGCGCTTCATCGAGGGCGGGTCGTTCTCCAAGGCATCGTAGGTGTACTCGGAGTTCATGTCGTGGTCGAAATCATATACGCTCTCATCGAAGGCCGTGTTGGTCCACTCCGCGGCGTTGCCGCTCATGTTGTACAGGCCGTAGTCGTTGGGCGAATAGCTGTCCACCGGCACGGTGTGGAAACCGCCATCATCGGTGTAGTTGCCATGCAAGGGCTTGAAGTTGGCCAGGAAGCACCCTTGGCGATTGCGGGGGTACGGGCCGCCCCACGGCCAAGGGCTCAAATCCAGGCCGCCGCGGGCGGCATACTCCCATTCCGCTTCCGAAGGCAGGCGGAAGTGGTTGATGAAGGGCTCGCCTTGGGTTTGCATCCAGGCGTTCATCATGTTCTGGGTGCGCCAAACGTTGAAGGCCTTGGCCTGGCTCCAGGTGACGCCGACCAACGGGTACTCGTCATAGGCCGGGTGCCAGAAGTAGTTCTCGGTCATCGGCTCATTGTAGGAGTAGGTGAAATCATGCACCCAGGCGAGCGTGTCCGGGTAGACATTGATGATCTCCTTGATGATGAACTTGCTGCGGTCACTGTGGCCTTGGATGGATGTTTTTCCGCCCTTGGTGTTGGTGTAGCCCAGGTCCAGGTCGCGGCCGCTCTTGCGTGCGGCTTCCTTGAGGTCGATCCAGTAGTACTCGAACATGAGCTTGCGCGTGTCGATCTCCTTGCGGCGATAGAAGCGTTCGCTCTCGGGATAGTACATATCGGCCAAGGCCTCGGTCTCCTCCTCGCCGTACCAGTCGATGCGGGACCTCCAATTGATCACCGGCGGATCGATCTCCTCGCCGAACTCATCCTCGCTGAACACATGCTCTCCGATGTCCTCCTCACCGAGGATCTTCTTGGCCGTTGAGTCGATCACATACTCCACGAATTGGCGGTACTCGTTGTTGCTGATCTCGGTCTGGTCCATATAGAACGCCTGGATGGAGACCGTTTTGGACTTGGCCACCTGGGCATAGGGCGCATCCTGGTCACTGGGCCCCATGACATAGCTGCCCATGGGGATGTAATTCATCCCGTAGGGGTCCACTTGGTAGTAGGCGGGTCGGTTCTGGGCGCCGATCAGCTGGCCTTGCCCACCGCTGCCGCAACTGGCCAGCACGGCAATTCCGCAGAGATAAAGGATGGGACGTAGCTCCATGGTCTTCCTAATTATACCGTTCCCGACTTGTCCAGGTTCCTTGCAGGGTTCCTTGGAGGCCAGCCCGTAGGGGCAGGGTGGACAAGTTTCCAACGGTGATCTGGTCCTTTTGTTACGCTTGATCAGAGGAATCGGGGGTGATGGTAGATCTCATTCACCACCGGTTTGACGATCATGAAGCAATAGCTGAGCATCACCTCGTGGCTGCCGCTGCTGTAATTCTTCAGTTCGGAGGTGGTCACATCATAGCTGTAACCGATGCGCAACATGCTCTCGCCGTTGGGGAACTGGTACTGGTAGCCGAGTATGGGGGCGATGGCGTCTTCGGTGCGGTAGCCCACACCCAGCCAGAACATGTTGTCATAGAGGAACAAGGCGCCCAGGTCGAGCTGGGTGGAACTTGCATCGCTCTTCAGCAGGATGCTGGGCTGGAGGGTGTACTTCTTGTTGCCCCCGATGGCCCAATCGTAGCCGGCCTGTACATAAAAGTGGCGCTTGTTGGTGATGCTGACGTCCTTGAGCTCGGTCTCGGGCAGTTGTGTGCTGGAGATGCCCAACCACATTTGGGGGGTCTTGAAATAGATGCCCGCACCCAAGTCGAAGCCGCTTGCGCTTTTGCCGGCGGTGGGGATGGCATCATCGTTCGCCACCGGGTCGATGGCGACCCAGTTGCCGTCCAGGGCGCGTCCCGAAAGTCCGGCATACAACCCGGCGCTGAGCGTGCTTTGGGCGCCCACCTTCAAGTGATAGGCATAGCTCAGCCGGGCAATGGTACTCTTCTCCTGGCCGAGCTTGTCGAAGTACACGGACAGGCCCAAGCCGCTGTTGATTGAGGCCAAGGGGCCTTGGAGGTTGATCAACCCGGTTTTGGGGGCCCCATCAAAGCCTGACCATTGCTGGCGAAGCAGCATGGTGGCACAGATATTGCCTGTTGATCCTGCCACGGCCGGGTTCACCGACAGGCGGTCGAACATGTACTGGCTGAATTGCGGGTCCTGCTGGGCGGAGGCAACGCTCCCCACCAGGGCACAGGCACCTGCGATAATGATCCTCCTCATGCGGCTTTTTCCAGTTTTGACGCGGCTCTCAGCGTTTTTCATCAGGGGCAACACACCCAAATAACAGCCGCCAAAATAGCAAAAAAGCATACGGCCCGAACTTTTCAACAATTTCCGCGGCCCCTTGCTTGCCTTCATCCTTGGGATCAAGCCAGCTTTTGGAAGGTGCGCCACCACCGGTCCGGCACCTCCTCCCGGCAGGCGGCGGTGTAGTCGCTGAAGGCGCAAGGCACCAGGTGGTGCCGCTCGAAGCGGGCCTCGCGTTCGGCGCGGTAGGGCACGTCCATCCACCAGCGGTCGCTCACGGTGCTTTTGTAGAAGATGAGTTCCTGTTCGTGCCCCTTGATGGGTACATGGAAACGTGTGAAGCGCTTACGGTCCAGCCAGGGCAGGTCGTTGGTGCGGCTGCCGAAACCATCCAGGAAGCACCACACCATTTGGGCGGCGAGCTGGGCGGTTGCCTGGTCCTGGTCGCGCCAAGGGTCCATTTCGTAGAGACCGATGGAGGTGACCTTCTCACTGATCCCCGCATAGCGCATCAGTTGGCAGGCTTCTTCGCCATGGAAGCCGTTGGGGCCGGGGCGCGTGGTGCCGGGCGCATCGGAGCGGCGGATGCCGGTCATGTCCACGCTGACGGTATCGGCGTTGCGCAACACCGGTTCGGCATCGGCCATGTTGGCCCGGATCTCGCCCAGCCGGTGGGCATCGAAAAAGAGTTTGTCGATCAGCTCGATGCCGGGCTGGTCCACCAGATAGGTCTGGAACCCCAGGTTGCTGTAGTTGAACAGAAAGTTGGGTTGGCGTAGCACGATGTGGCTCAGGTAGCTGCTCTCGGCGAGCCCTTGGCCGGGTTCCCCCAGGTCGAAGCGGGCGTCGATGCACGCCAAGTTGGCCGTGCGTTCCAGTTTTTCGTAGGCCAGGTACTGGGTGAAGGTATGCCCCTGCCCTCCGCCGAGGATCACCGGGACGATGTTCATGCGCACCAGCTCGGCGATGGTGGAGGCCAGTGCGTGGCGGGTGTCCTCCGGGGTTTCACCTGGATGGATGTCACCCAGGTCGGCGATGCCGAGGTTGTTGGCCGGCATGAAGAGCTTGTAGAGTTGGGCGCGCACGGCATCGGGGGCATCCACGCACCCGCGGGGTTTCGCGTGGCCGGGATCGTCCAGCACACCGAGGATGGCCACCTTTATGCCTTCAAGCAACGGAAACCCTTGGTTGGTGTGAAAGGCCACGTTGTCGCCCAAGGTGTTGGCGGCCCACTCGGGGCGGCGCTCGCCCAAGGCCTTGGAGGGTTGAAAGAAGATGCTCGATTCCATGCTTGAGGGCTGCTGGGGCCAATGGAGCGAAGGTCGCGCCGGGCCCGTGGCCGAAGCATGCAGCCCCTTGGCAGATGCACACAGGGGTCTGTTAGTTGGGGCAGCCAGCCGCTAGCTGACCGGCAGGGACAAGCCTGGCGCTGAGCGTTCTTTCCCTACTTCTTCTTGGCCGCCTTTTTCTTGGGGGCCGCCTTCTTCTTGGGGGCCGCTTTGGGGGTTGCGGCCTTCTTTGGCGCGCTCTTGCGGCCGCGTCCCTTGCGTTCAGGGGCATCGGCCAACTGTTTCAGCGCTTCTTCCAAAGTGACCTCGGCGGGTTGCTTGCCTTCGGGCATCTTGGCGATCTTGGCCCCGTCGGTGAGGTAAGGACCATAACGCCCGTCGATGATCTCCACGGTGGAACCCTCGAAGGTCTTGAGGATGTTCTGGCGCACACCGGCCAGTTTGGCCTCGATCAGTTCCACGGCGCGTTCGAAGGTGACCGCTGCCGGGTCTTCGCCCTTGGGGATGTTGGCGTAGGTTTTCCCGAACTTCACGAAGGGACCGAAACGTCCGCGGCCCTGGACGATTACCTCGCCTTTGTGATTACCCAGTTCGCGCGTGGTGCTGGCGGCCTTTTTCAGGTCCACGAGTTCAATGGCCCGGGCCAGTTCGATGGAAAGCGGGTCATCATCGGGGGTAAGGCTGGCGAAGGTGGTGCCCAGCTTCACGTAAGGGCCGTAGCGGCCCACGTTCACCACCACTTCTTCCTCGCCACTACGGCCCAAGGTGCGCGGCAGCTTGAAGAGGTCCAGTGCCTCCTGCAGGGTGATGGTGGCGATGCTTTGGTCCTTGCGCAGGCTGGCGAAGCGGGGTTTCTCCTCATCCTCGGCCTCACCGATCTGCACCATGGGCCCGAAGCGCCCGATGCGCGCATTGACCGGTTTGCCGCTGCCGGGGTCGGCGCCCAACAGGCGCGCGCCGGTGGCCTTCTCGGCGGTCTCCACCACCGTGCCGATGCTGGTGTGGAAGGGCTTGTAGAAGCGGGCGATCATTTCGCGCCAGTTCTCCTTGCCCTCGGCGATCACGTCGAACTCCTCTTCCACCTTGGCGGTGAAGTTGAGGTCCACGATGCTGGGGAAGTGCTCCACCAGGAAATCGTTCACCACCAGGCCGATGTCCGTGGGGAACAGCTTCTGCTTTTCGGCACCCACGTTCTCTGTGGCGGTGGTTCCCACGATGGACCCATTGGACAAAGCCAAAACGCGGTACGGCCGTTGGGTCCCCTCGCGGTTCTCCTTCACCACGTAGCCGCGCTTCTGCACGGTGCTGATGGTGGGCGCGTAGGTGCTTGGGCGGCCGATGCCCAGTTCCTCGAGCTTCTTCACCAAGCTGGCCTCGGTGAAGCGCGGGGCGGGCCGGTCGTAGCGTTGGGTGGCGATCATTTCCTGCAAGGCGAGCTGTTCGCCCTGGCGCATTTCGGGCAGCAGGCCTTCCTGTTCCTCATCACCCTCATCGTCCTTGCCTTCGAGGTACACCTTGAGGAAGCCGTCGAAGGTGATCACCTCGCCCTGTGCCTTCAATTGGTCTTGGGGCCGGGTGCTGATGGCGATGTCCACGATGGTCCTTTCCAGCTCGGCATCGGCCATTTGGCTGGCGAGGGTGCGCTTCCAGATCAGGTCGTAGAGCTTTTCGGCGTCGCGGTCGCTGCCGGCGTTGCGCACGCGCATGTCGGCGGGGCGGATGGCCTCGTGGGCCTCTTGCGCACCCTTGCTCTTGGTGGCGAAGCGGCGCGGCTTGCTGTAACGTGCACCGTATTGCTCCGTGATCGCTTCTGCGGCAGCGCCAATGGCCAGCTCACTGAGGTTCACGCTGTCGGTACGCATGTACGTGATGTGCCCCTGCTCGTACAGGCCTTGGGCGATGCGCATGGTGCGGTCCACGCCGTAGCCTAGCTTGCGGCTGGCTTCCTGCTGCAAGGTGCTGGTGGTGAAGGGCGCGGCGGGCGTGCGTTTGGCCGGTTTCCTCTCCACGGCCTTCACGGTGAAGTCCGCGCCGATGCAACCCGTGAGGAATTCCATCGCTTCGGCCTCGGTGGCGAAACGCTGCGGGAGTTCGGCCTTCACCGCGGCTTTGCGCGGGGTAAGCAATTGTGCCGTGATGCGGAATGCGCTCTTGGCATCGAAGCCGGTAATCTCGCGCTCGCGTTCCACGATCAGGCGCACGGCCACGCTCTGCACGCGGCCCGCGCTGAGGCTGGGCTTCACCTTGCGCCAAAGCACAGGGCTGAGCTCGTAGCCCACCAAACGGTCCAGCACGCGGCGGGCCTGTTGGGCGTCCACCAGGTGCAGGTCGATGGTGCGCGGTGCGGCCATGGCCTCGGTGACGGCCTTCTTGGTGATCTCGTTGAAGGTGATGCGCTTCACCTTGGAATCCGGCAGGTCCAGCGCTTCCTTGAGGTGCCAGCTGATGGCCTCCCCTTCGCGGTCTTCGTCAGTTGCGAGCCACACGGTCTCTGCTTTGTTGGCCTGCTTGCGCAGCTCGGCGAGCTTTCCCTTCTTCTCGTCGGGTACGATGTACTTGGGCTCGAAGCCGTTCTCCACGTCCACGCTCAGGTCGCGCTCGGGCAGGTCGCGCACATGGCCGAAGCTGCTGAGCACGGTATAGCCGGGGCCCAGGTACTTCTCGATGGTCTTGGCTTTCGCGGGGGATTCCACGATCACCAGATCGGATTGCTTCGCCATGCGGATCGGAATTTGAGGGCCCAAAGCAAAGATGTTCTTTTGAAATTCGGATGCCAACCCATCGACTTGCCTTGGTTTCCCCGAAGGGGAAGAAAGTTGCATCAGGCATTTCACAAATACACCACCTTCACCCGCACCCGCATTTCCCCCTTCACCTCAAAGCTGGCCTTCTTGAAGTTGGGCCGGTTCATTGGCCCCACTGAGCTGTAGTTGGAGAAGCCGATGCCTTCCTTGGGCAGGAAGAGGCCCTTGTCGATCTTGCCGTTCCCGTTCTCGTCGTGCAGGATGTTCACGGCGTATCGCCCCGGGGGCAGGCCGGTGAAGGTGTAGCTGGCCTTCCCATCCGTGATCGCTGCCGTGCCCTTTTTATACCAGTGCTCGTAGTGCTCGTCAGGGATGGTGCCCTCCGGGTTGTACAAAGCGAACTGCACCCAGCCCTTTGCGTTCCGCAGTTGTTCCACTTCCACGGTGAGGGTTGCGGTGCGTTCCGCCTGGTTCACCGGGGAGGGTGGATCAACGGGAAAAGGTGTGTCGGCTAGCATAGTGGCCATGTACAAGGCCAAGACTGCCACGCTGCTCGCGATCGTGTTCATGTATGGTCCGCAGTTTCCGGGTTCACAGGTTGAAGGCCGCGGTGACGCTTCCGTATTCCAGTGCATGGCCACCCTTGAAAGGTGCGGTGCGCATCTTCTGGGCAAGCTTGATGGACAGTTTCGGCCGTTCGTACACCACCCCTACTTCGGTGAAGGCGCTGATCCGCTCCATCTGGTCCTTGCCCAGAGTGTAGCCTTCCTCCGAGGCGGTGATGTGGTGCATGATCCCGCCTTGCAACAAGGCGTTGTAGTAGATCACCCGGGCGGTGGGCCGCATTAACAGGTAGAGCTGGTACTTCCTTGCCCCGTTGCTCGCTTCGGAAGTTGCATCATACGGGCTTTGCACACGGCCCATCCGCAGGCTGAACCCTGCACCCATGGCATCGTACAGCGTACCTGCATACGCATCCATGATGCCCGACACAATGAGCTTGCCAGGCACGTGTACCACTTCGCGCTCCACCTCCAGGTTATAGTTGAGGATGATGTCGTTGGGCACCTGATTGCCCCAGCCTTCGGGAATGGTGTAGCCGATGGCGCCATGCACCCAAGTCTGTGCTTGGCCGGCCATGCTCAGCGGGCCTATTACCCCGATGTTCATCTCCGTGGTCACGGTCATCCGCTTCGCGCGGTCCATGGAACGGAGCGAGTGGATGGCGAAGAGCGCGCCGGCGTACGGCCGGTCATCAGGCTGCACCTCGGCGATGTTGATCCGCGAGGGTGTGAACATGTGCTGGGCAAGCCCCAAGCCGTACAGGTTATCGTCATCCGCCACCTGTAGGAGCACACGTTGCAGGAAGTTGCGCTTTTCCCGGCGGAAGAAATACTCCACCCGCACCCCATTGGTGTAGTAGCGGTCGGTGCCGTCGCCCTTGAAAATAAGGTAGTCGTTGTCCCACGCCACCTGCATGGACGGGCTTGCGGGCGTTTGGGCAAGTGCGGCCAAGGGCAGCAGCGCAGCGAGCCATGCGGTGCCGATGATCCTGTTCATGGCCTGTTGTTCCGGTTTTCACACGGTGCGTGTCCGTTTGGTGAAGCGCTCCTTGATGCGATCCACCACGTAGTACACCATGGGCACTAAGAACACGGTAAGGGCCAGCGAGGAGAGCAGGCCGCCGATGATCACCCAGGCCAGGCCGTTCTTCCATTCAGCAGCGGTGCCGGTGGCCAGGGCGATGGGCAGCATGCCGATGGCCATGGAGAGGGTGGTCATGAGAATGGGGCGCATGCGTTCCTTGCCGGCAATGAGCAGCGCTTCGGCGAAGTGCTTGCCTTCAGCCTTCATCTGGTTGGTGAAGTCCACGATGAGGATGGCATTCTTGGTGACCAGACCCATGAGCATGATGAGGCCCAGCAGGGCGAAGAGGCTGAGCTGGCTCATGGAGAGGTTGAGCGCGAGGAAGGCGCCGATGGCCGCCACGGGGATGGCGAAGAGCGCTACGAAGGGGTAGATGTAGCTGTCGTAGAGCGCCACCAGAATGAGGTAGATCAGGATGAAGGAGATGAGCAACACCGAGCCCAATGCGCCGAAACTTTCATTCTGCCGCTTGATGTCACTGCCCCAGGTCATGGACATGCCTTCAGGCAGCGGGTGGTCCTTGATGTAGGCCACCACGTCGTCGGCCACGGAGCCTGAGGGCCTACCGAGGGCATCGGCGGTGAGGGTAACGGCGGGCTGACGGTCCTTGCGTTCCAGCAGCGATGGCGCGTTGCCGCGTTGGATGTCGGCGAACTGGGCCACTTGCAGGGGCATGCCCATGGGGTTCACCACGGTGAGCTGCTGTACGTCGGAGAAGTTGCGGCGGTCGAAGCGGTCCAGACGGATGCGCACGGGGTATTCAGTGCCGGCCTCGGTGAGGGTGGCGTCGTCGTTGCCGGTAAAGGCCGTGCGCAGAGCCATACCGGTAAAGGCGGTGTTGAGGCCGAGGCGCTGCATCTTGTCCGCATCGGGCACCACTTTCCATTCGGGGCTTCCTTCCTCCACGGAAAGCCGCACATTGTCCGCGCCCGGAACCGCTTGGACCACGGCTTTTAGGGTGTTCGCGGTGGTCATCACTTCTTCGCGGCTGCGGCCGCTGAGGGTGATCTCGATCGGTGCGGTCCGCGGCACCAGGCCCAAGGCCATCATGGAGAAGTTGATGCCCGTGTGTTCCTTGGCGAGTTTCTCCCGGAGCTTGCGCATGAAAGCCTCGGTGGCCACGTTGCCGACCTCCTGCTTGGGTTTGATCTGCACGGTGAACTCGCTCTTGTTGGCGGCACCCACGCCCAAGCTGCCGATGCCGGTGCTGGGCCCGCCCACGTTGCTGAAGAGGGTGGCCACTTCGGGCTGTGCGAGGATGTAGGAGCCGATCACGCTGGAAACCGAATCATTGCGGGGCAAGGCCGTGGCCTTGTCGAATTCCAGCGCGAGGCGGAACTTGCCTTGGTCGCCGGTGGTGATGAGTTCCTTGCCGATGATGTTCTGTTTCATCATGGCGGCGGTGCCCACGAACAGCAGCAGCACGAAGCCGGTGAACAGCAGTTTGTGGCCAAGCACCCATTGCAGGGCGCGCCCGTACCATTGGATGAAGGCTTCCAAACCACTTTCGAACCAGAGCAGTAAGCGGTTGAAGAGGTTGGTGGGCCGCAGGTCTTCCTGGGTGCCTATGCGCGAGGCGAGCCATGGCGTAAGGGTGAAGCCCACGAGCAGGCTGGTGAGCGTGGAGGTGATCACCACCACGGAGAATTGCTTGAGCATGTCGGCCACGAACACTTGCAGGAAGAGGATGGGCAGGAAGACCACCACGTCCACCAAGGTGATGGAGAGGGCTGCGAAGCCGATCTCCATGCGGCCATCGAAGGCGGCGGTGCGCTTGGGCTTGCCCATGTCCAAGTGGCGCTGGATGTTCTCCAGCACCACGGTGGCATCGTCCACCAAGATGCCGATGATGAGCGACATGGCCAGCAGGGTCATCAGGTTGAGGGTGTAGCCCAGCAGCCACATCATGGCGAAGGCGGTGATGAGCGAGGTGGGGATGGCCACGGCCACGATGAACGCATTACGGAAGCTGCGCAGGAAAAGCAGCATCACCAGGGAGACGAGGATCACGGCGAGGAGGAGGTCGAATACGACGGAGTTCACCGCGGCAATGGTGTTGTCGGTGCTGTCGTCGGCCACCACGAACTGCACGCCGGCCGTGCGGTTGGCGGCTTCCATCTCCTGGAACTTCACACGTACGGCCTTGGACACGTCCACGGCGTTGGCATCGCCTTGCTTCTTGATCAGCAGCCCGATGCCCTTTTGCCCGTTGTAGTAGCTCACGGAGGTGGCTTCCTTGCTGCCGTCCACCACTTCGGCGAGGTCCTTCACATATACCGGACTGCCTGGCACGGGCATGGCCACCTGCACGTTGCGGATGGCTTGCAGCGAAGTGAACTTGCCCAGCAGGCGCACGGTGCTGCTCTGCTCATCGTTCTCCACACGCCCTGCGGGCAGGTCGATGCCAGCGCGTTTGATGGCTTCCACCACCTGCTGCAAGGGCACGCGGTAGAGGCGCAGTTTGTCGCGGTCCACCTTCACCTGCACTTCACGCTGCTCGCCGCCCAGCACGGTGATCTCTGCCACGCCTTTGATCTGCTGCACCTGCGGCAGGAATTCGTCCTTCATGCGCTGGAAGAATACCGTGGGCGGCAGGTTGCTCACAGCGCTGACGGACATGATGGGCAGGTCGTTGGGCGACACTTTGCTCATCACGGGGTTGAGGATGTCCACCGGGAGGTCCTTACGGATGTTGTCGATGTAGCGCTGGGCATCCTGCATGGTGCGGTCCAGGTCGGTGCCGTACTTCAGGTTGGCGATGATCACCGAGGCATCAGGCAGTGATTTGGTGACCAAATAGTCCACACCTTCCAAGTTGGACAGCGCGTCCTCGATCTTGCGCGATACGGAAGTCTCCACTTCGTTGGGTTCGGCCCCCGGATAGCCGGTGCGGATCACCACCACGGGCTGGTTGAAGTCGGGCATGAGCTCGTAGCTCAGGTTCATGTACCCAATGATGCCCAGGAGCGCGAACACGCTGAAGAGCACGATGATCAGCGAGGGCCGCCGGATCGAGATTTCGGTGATGTTCATGGCTCGGGTCGATTATTTCACCACCACCTGGGCACCGTCGTGCAGGTCAATGAATCCGCCGGTGACCACCACATCGCCGGGGGCGAGGCCGTGGGTGATCTCCAGTCTGTCGCCCACATGCGTTCCCGTGGAGACACCGTGGCGTGCGGCCTTGCCGGCCTTCACCACGTACACTTGGGCACGGCCTTCCTCCATCATCACCGCGTTGGTGGCCAGCAGCACACCTTGTTGCTGTTCGTCTTCATTCAGATACACGTGGCCGAACATGCCCGCACGAATGTTGCTGTCGGCGGTGTTCCTCACCCGCAACTGCACCGGGTAATTGTGGGCCGGGTCGGCCTTGGTGCCTACGAGCACCACGGTTCCCTCCAACGGCATGCGGGACAGTGCATCCGCGGTGATACGCCAAGTTTGGCCTTCCTTGAAGCTGGTGATGTCCGCCTCGGGCACGCTGACGGTGAAGCGCAGCGTAGCGATGTCGGTAAGCTGGACCAAGGGCACGCCCGGCGCGGCGAAGGCCCCCGCTTCATTGAACTTGGCGGTAACGATGCCCGCGAAGGGTGCGCGGATGGTGGTCTTGGAGATCTGCTCCTGCAGGGTGGCGCGTTGCACCTGGGCCGCCCGCAAGCCCAATTCGGCTTTTTCCAATTGTATGCCTTGCACGGCATCGGCCTTGGCCAGCACGGTGTAGCGGTCCACGTCGCTTTGCAGGCCGCTGATCTGCACCTCAACGCCCTGCAGTTGCAGGCGCAGCAACGCATGGTCCAACTGCACCAGCGGCTGGCCCTGGCTTACACGGCTGCCAACGTCCACCAACAGCTCCGTGATCTTGCCCTGCACCTCGGTGCTCACCTTGCTCTCGCGGTCCGGCTCGAAAAGGCCCACATACGAACGCCCTTCGCCCAAAGACTCCAGCCGTATGGTATCCACGGCCACCGTTACGGGCTGTTCACTATCGTAGTGATACACCAGGCCTTCCGCCGTGTGCTTGTTGTGCGCCAAACGCACGAACACTAAGGCCACCACCGCTACCGAGAGCCCGATGAAGATCCACCGGCGCTTGCTGTTCTTCTTCTTCGCATCCATTGTCCGTCAGTTGTTCGTTCGCAGGAGGTTGCCCGTTGCCGCCTTCAGTTCCAGATCGGCCTTGAGGTAGTCCACCAAGGCGGCGAGATGGTCCTGCTGGGCGGTGCGCAGGGCATTGTCCGCCAGCAGCACGTCGGTGAGCGAGGCGGTGCCTTGGGCCTGTTGCATCAAGGTTTGTTCGTAGATCCTGCCGGCCAGGCCCACCTGCTCCCGTGTGTTGGCCACCGTGGTGCGGGCCACCTCCCGCTGCCGTTCGGCGGTGGCGGTACGCAGAGCTTGCTTGTCGTCCAGCAGCTTCAACTGCAGTTCGCTGTTGCGGAGTTCCAGCCGCTTCCCGGCCATCTTCCGGTTGATCACCGTGCCGTTGAACAAGGGCCAGGACACTTGCAGGCCTGCCATGCTCACCGGGTGGAACTTCAGGAACTCGTTGGGTTCCTTGTCGTAGCCGAAGCCCATGGTGCCGTAGCTGCCCATCAGGCTCACCGATGGCAAGTAGCGGGAACGGCCGAGTGTGCCCAGTTCGCTGCGCACCAGTGCGGTCCGTGTTTCGGCCAACCGGTGCTCCACGGTGGTGGTGGACAAGTAGGCGGCTTCCTGGCCCATGACGATGGCGGGATCAATAGGCAGCTCGCGTTGCAAGGGCAGGCCCATGGCCAGCTTCAGCGCATCGAGCACCTGGGCGTACCGGCTCGCCGCTTGCTCGTGTTGGTTGGCCAGCTGGGCGGCTTGCAATTCCACCCGGCCCACATCGGTGCCCTTGGCCAGCAATTGTTCGCGCAGCAAGCGCATGTTCCGCAGCAGCTTGTCGGTGTTCACCGCGTTGCTGTCCAGAAAGGCCAATTGGTGCTGCAGAACCTGAGCGTTGTAGTACAGCGTGGTCACCTCCTGCACCACTTGTTCCTCGGTCTTGCGCAGTTGCAGCGCCTGCAGCTCGGCGGCCACACCAGCCGTGCCGATCCCCCCGAACAGCTGCGGGCTGTACAGCGGCAAGGCCAGTTGCACGTTCGCATTGATGTTGTGCGGCACGCCGAACTGCACCTCCTTGAACTGCCCTTCACCTGCCAGTGGATCGAAGGTGCTCATGGGCATGAATTGGTAGGGCAAGTCGATGGAGTATCGGTAGTCACCGTTGGCGGTGAGTTTGGGCAGCAGGTTGGCCCGGGCTTCCTTCAGGCGCTCCTCTCCCCCCTCCGCATTGTTTCGGTCGATCAGCAGCTCGGCATTGCGCGCCAAGGCGGTGTCCACACATTGCTGCAGGGAGAGGGTGGCCTGGCCTTCAGCCGCGCCCCCGAACAGGAGCAGAAGGAAGGCTATTCCGTGTTTGTGAATGGTCACTAACATTTGAGGGCAAATTTTTTTGTTCCTATGGCCGAACGGCACCGGCCCATCGTATCCGTTGATCCCGTGCCTGTGTTGTAGTACCCATGTCCTTTCGACCGTTCATTTGCCGCTTTCCGCCAATTTCAGGATGCCACCCAGCACGGCCTTTCCGTCCTTCAGCAAGTTGGAACGGTGGCCCCCGAGTTTCCATTTCATCACGGCCAGCCTCATACTGCCCAAGATGATGGTGGAAAGCGTGGCGGCGCCCACCAGCTTGCCGTAGTGCCCCGCCTCTTGTCCGGCTGTCACGTTGCGCCGGATCATCTCCTGCATAAGGTCCATGATCTCTGCCACCTTCACACTCAGGGCTTCATGGAAGCGGAAGATGCTCTCGGCGAAGATCACGCTTACCACGGCAGGCTTGGCCGTGAAAGCCTCCAACTGCGAATCGAAGATCGCCCGCAGCTCAGCGCCTTTATCCGGATACGGCTTGGCAAGCACCCCATCCAAGCGCACCTTCATCTCCCCCATGAAATAATCCAGTACCCCCAACAGGATCTCGTTCTTCCCCTTGAAGTGGCGATACAGCGCGGGTTCCGAAAGGCCGAGGTCAGCCGCGAGGTTCTTGATCGTCAGGTGCTGGATGCCATGCGCGTCAATCCGTGCCGTGGCGGCTTCCATGATCTCTATCTGGCGTTCGGTGAAGGGTTCCATGGTGCCTTTCGGGTGAAAGGTTAGTTAGTATTCACTCGCAAAGGTAGGCGGAAACTTGTAATCCACAAGAATCCATCAAAAAACTGCGCTTGCTCGTTCCCGGACATCAAATACAGAATACCGACCGGCAATAGGTCTTCCCGAGCCCTTACCACTGCGCCCCAGCCGCCGGATCACGCGGCGGCGCCTTGAACAAGCTGGTAAGCGCTTTGCGTTGGGATCGCCTCGAAAGCCCAATGCGCAGGCCGATGTCCGACCCGCGGATGTTACCATCAGTGTGCAAAATTGAAGTAAGGCCGATGGTGGCTTCCGGATCAATGGTGACGGCCCAATGATCGCCCACAGGCACTCTGAAACCAAAGCCGAAGGCAAAGCGGAATTCGCCGCCGAAGTCGCTGGTGAGGTCGGCATCATCATTCCTGGTGCCCGGGCTGGCCATTGACCAGGTACTCGCTCCTCCCCGCGCCGAGCCTCCGACCCGAAAGCCAGCCATGAAGCCGAAACGCACCACGGCCATTCGCTTGGCATCCATGCGCACTTCAGGCTTAATGCCGAGGTAAAGCTGATCGATCTCCACGCGGGCATATCGGCTGCTCCCGCCACTCAATCCGCTATTGCTGTAGCCTGCACGGAAGGATTGATGAGCGAGCGTGAGATCGAAGCCCAGGTCCACGAAATCCGAATAGCGCTCGCGGTAGAAGGCTGAAGCGGAGAACGCCGTGTGCCCTACATCGCTGACCCAGGTGGAAACGTGCGGATCATCGCTTTCGAAGGCCCTGATCGCAACAAGCACCCCGCCCGCGGAAACACCAAAGTCGAATTGGGCCATGGCAGGCACCACCGCCGCGAACGGCGCAAGGAAGGCAAGCACCCGCTTCATGATCCATCGCAAGTCAGGCCTGTCCGTAACGCCCCGCGCCGGCCGATCCTCACGGTCCGCAACCTTGGCACTGCCGTTCCTCCCTTTCTTTGGCAATCCATGGGCGCGCTGTCCTTCTACCTGCTTCTTCCGTTGATCTATGGCATTTCACTGTTGCCGTTCCGGGTGCTGTACGTGCTGAGCGATGTGCTGGAATCCCTCCTCTTCGGGGTGTTCGGCTACCGGCTGAAGGTGGTGCGGGAAAACCTGCGCAACAGCTTTCCGGGGAAGAGCGTAGCGGACCTGCAGCGGATCGAGCATGAATTCCGGCGGTGGTTCTGCGACCTGATGGTGGAAACGATCAAAACGCTGACAATCACGCCCAAGCAGGTGAACATGCGCATCAGCGTGGAGGGCACCGAGGTGCTGCAAAGGTACTATGACGCGGGGCAGAGCGTGATCCTCGTAATGGGGCATTGGGGCAACTGGGAGTTGGGCGGGGCGCGCTTCAGCCAACTGCCCTTCCATAAGTTGAATGTGATCTACCACCCCTTGCAGAACAAGCACTTCGACCGCCTGTTCATCCGCATGCGCACCCGCTTGGGCAATGGCCTGTACCCCATGAAGGATACGGTGCGGTGCATGGTGCGCGACCGCCATGAGGTGACGGCCACGGCGTTCATCGCCGACCAGACGCCCTCGCCGGAACATGCCTACTGGACCACCTTCCTGCACCAGGACACACCGGTATTTTGGGGCACGGAGACCATTGCACGCAAGCTGGACCGGCCCGTGGTCTACTTGGGCCTCGATCAACCCCGGCGCGGTCATTACACCATGCGTTTCGAGCTCTTGGAGGCCGACCCCGCCACAACCCAGGAGGGCGCCATCAGCGAGCGGCACACCCGTCGGTTGGAAGAAGACATCCGCATGCGGCCGGCCCTTTGGTTGTGGACACACCGGCGATGGAAGCACGGTGGGCGCGAGCCGTTCACCGGGCGCATCCGGTAGGCCGGTGTTCAGCTTGAGCGCGACCGTACGCCGTTGTTGCCGGTTTCACCCCGGACCCATGGCATCCCCAAACCGGGACCCGAGTTTCCCGCGGGCTTGGCCACTCCAAGCCTGAATGAACACCTATTTGCACCGGCGGGAAAGCGCCTTGTGTGGAACCGGTATAAATTAGCAGCCCCATGCTTCAAGGAAGAGACCTCATTTTGGCCACCCGTGCCTACGCCAAGGAATACCGCGGCCGCAGTTGGTGGCACCTCATCATCACCTTGGTGGTGCTCGCCGCGGGTTACACCGGCGTGTTCCTGCCCACCCCGCTCTGGGCGAAATTGCTGTGCACGGTGCTGGTGGCGCTCACCTTGGGGCGCATGTTCGTGATCTACCATGACTTTCTCCACCAGAGCATCCTGCAGAACTCCAAGGCCGCCAAAGGCATCTTCACGGTGTTCGGCTGGTACATGCTGGCGCCGGTGAGCATCTGGGAACGCAGCCACAACTACCACCACGCCCACAACAGCAAGCTGTACACCAGCAGCATCGGTTCCTTTCCGGTGGTCACCAAGGAGAAGTTCCTCTCCTCCCCTTGGGGTGAGCGCACGGCCTACCTGTTCGTGCGCCACCCCCTTACCATCGGTTTGGGCTACCTCTTCATGTTCATCTACGGCATGTGCATCCGTTCGCTGGTGAGCAATTCCGGCAAGCACTGGGACAGCGTGGTCGCGCTGGTATTCCACTTCGCCATCGGCACCGGCATCTTCCTGCTCGCAGGCTGGTGGGGCCTGCTGTTCGGCTTTCTCATCCCCTTCCTGATCAGCTTGGGGCTGGGCAGCTACCTGTTCTATGCGCAGCACAACTTCCCCGGTGTGCAGTATGCCGAGAAGGACGGCTGGACCTACCATGATGCAGCCCTTAGCAGCAGCAGCCACATGCGCATGAGTCCCGTGATGCGCTGGTTCCTGGCCAACATCGGCTACCACCACATCCATCACCTCAATCCGCGCATCCCCTTCTACCGTTTGCCCGAGGTGTACAAGGCCATCCCCGAACTGCAACAGGCCAAAAAGACCAGCCTTCTTCCCTGGGATGTGATCAAGTGCTTGCGCCTGAAGGTGTGGGACCCGGTGCAGCAGCGGATGCTGAGCCGCAGGGAGATCTACGCTTGAGGGGTGGGGTTGGACGTTGCCGGATGCTGGTTGGCGGGCCAGGGCTTATCAGGTCCGGTGCGCACACGGCTTGGGCCATGCACCCTGTGCGGCACCCAAAGGCCCGGCTCACCGGCCAACGGTTGCCTACAAGCAGTTCACCGCATCCAGCTCCACCGGTCGCGCCCAAGCGTGAACCAAGGAGGAACGGAACCGCAGCCGCACCAGCGGCGGCGGGCCGTTTGCACCAACGGTTACCTTCGGCCCCGCGCATTGCGCTTGATATCCGCACATCGGCATGCTTGCAGTTGAGAACATCGTGAAACGGTACGGGGACCACTTGGCGCTGAACGGCGTGAGCATGGAAGTGCCCCAAGGCAAGATCTTCGGCTTGCTGGGCCCCAACGGCGCGGGCAAGACCACCTTGATCCGCATCATCACCCGGATCACGGGCCCGGACAGCGGCCGGGTGCTGCTCAACGGCCAGCCCATGACCGCCGATGATGTGATGCGCATGGGCTACCTGCCCGAGGAGCGCGGGCTGTACAAAAAAATGAAGGTGGGCGAACAAGCCCTGTACCTGGCCCAGCTCAAGGGCATGGACAAACGGGAGGCCACCGAACGCCTGAAAACCTGGTTCGAACGCTGGGACATGGCCAACTGGTGGAACAAGAAAGTGGAGGAACTCAGCAAGGGCATGGCCCAGAAGGTGCAGTTCATCACCACCGTGCTCCACCGGCCCGACCTGCTGATCCTGGACGAACCCTTCAGCGGCTTCGACCCCATCAATGCGGACCTGATCCGCCAGGAGATCTTGCGCATGAGCGCCGAAGGCACCACCATCATGCTCAGCACCCACAACATGGGCAGCGTGGAGGAACTCTGCGACCACATCGCCCTGGTGGACCGCAACCACGTGGTGCTCAGCGGCAGCGTAAAGGACATCCGCAAGCAGTACAGCAACGCCACCTTCCGCGTGGAATTCCAAGGAAATGCCGTGGCCTTCGCCAATGCCCTGGCCTACCACGGGGAGCTCCTCGGCCACCAGGAAGACGACGGCCTGTGCACCGCCCGCGTGAAATTGTTGCATGGCGCCACCCTCAACAACGTGCTGGCCGCCACCCTGCCGGTGGCACAGATCAGCGGGGTGCGCGAGGAGGTGCCCGGCATGCACGAGATCTTCATCCGCGCGGTGAGCGCCACCGAACCGGCCAGCGTGGCCACGGGAACCACTGAATGAACCGCCACAGCGCACAAACGCAACAGGCACACATGGGCAAGATCAAACTGATCATCTGGCGGGAATTCATCACCCGCGTACGCAAGCCGAGCTTCCTGATCATGACCCTCCTGGGCCCGTTGCTGCTGGTGGGCGGCATGGTGCTGGTGACCTTCCTGGGCATGCAGGAGAACGGTGTGCAGAACATCGTGGTGATCGACAAGGCACAGCTGCTCACCAACAAGCTCAAGGAAAGCAGCGAGATCAAGTTCTTCTACGAACAGGCCGACCTCAGCGACTCGGTCTTCAAGGCCAGCCCGTACAATGCCCTGGTGGAGGTGAACCCGCTGGTATTGGAGAACAACACCATCCAGATCTTCTACAAGAACCTGCCCAGCATCACCGTGCAGAACTACCTCTCCAAGGAGGTCGAATCGGTGCTGGAGCGGGAGAAGCTGCGGCTGAACAACGTGGACCCCGACACCTACCGGAAGATCAAGACCGCGCTGAAGGTGCAGCTGTTCGACATCGAGAAACAGGGCAAGCAGAGCTATGACCAGATCAAGGCCGGCTTGGGCTTCGGCTTCGGCTACCTGATCTTCCTGTTCATCTTCCTCTACGGCGCCCAGGTGATGCGTGGGGTGATGGAAGAGAAACAGAACCGCGTGGTGGAGGTGTTGATCAGCTCGGTGAAGCCCTTCCAATTGATGATGGGCAAGATCGTGGGCGTGGCCATGGTGGGCCTCACCCAGTTCCTGCTCTGGGTGGGCCTTACCCTGGTGCTGGGCACCGTGGGCATGAGCTTCGCCAAGGACGCCATCAGCGGGGCCGCCGTGCAACAGCCCGCTGCGCAGATGACCACCCAGCTGCAGGCCCAGTTGGAAGAACAGGGCGCAGGCGTGGATGCGCCCGGCGAAGCCGCCGAAATGATGGGCGTGGCCATGCAGGTGTGGGACGAGCTGCCCGTGACCTGGATCATCCTGCTGTTCCTCTTCTACTTCCTGGGCGGATACCTCCTGTACAGCTCGCTCTTCGCCGCCACCGGTGCGGCGGTGGACAGCGAAACGGACACCCAGCAGTTCATGCTGCCGATCACCATCCCGATGATCATCGCCATCATGATCGCGCAGACCGCCGTGTACAATCCCGACGGGCCCGCGGTGTTCTGGTGCTCGATCATCCCCTTCACCTCACCGGTGGTGATGATGGTGCGCGTGGCCACGGGCAATGCCTTCGCCCACCCCGGCGAACTGGCCCTGAGCATGGCCCTGCTGGTGGCCACCTTCTTCTTCACCACCTGGCTGGCCGGCCGCATCTACCGCACCGGCATCCTGATGTACGGCAAGAAGGTCACCTGGAAGGAGCTGGGGAAGTGGTTGTTCTACAAGGGATGATACGCGCCCGACAGTAGATTCCCGACGGCCATTGGAAGAGCCACGACCTTATCCGGGCATGCGCTTCGCCATCATCGACCTGGGCACCAACACGTTCAAACTGCTGGTGGCGCAGCATTCGGGCGGCGACCCTGGCTTGCGCGTCCTGCATGAGGAAGAGGTCGGCGTCTTCCTTGGTCGCGATGGCATAGAGCGCGGCGTACTGGCAGCTGACGCCATGGACCGCGGCATGGGCGCACTGCGCACCTTGGCGGCCCGCGCCAAGGAGTTTGGCGCGGAGCGGGTGAATGCGTTCGGCACTTCCGCCATGCGAAACGCACGCAACGGCGCGGAACTCGTTGCGCGGATCCAGGCGGAACTCGGCATCCTCGTCAGCATCATCCCCGGCGAGGATGAAGCGGGACTGATCCTGGACGGTGTGAGACAGGTGGTGACGTTCGGTGCGAAACCCGCGCTGGTAATGGACATCGGCGGGGGCAGCACCGAGTTCATCCTGGCCACGGACAAGGCCCTGATGTGGAAGCACAGCTTTGAACTGGGCACCACGCGGCTGTTCGAGCGCTTCCCGGCGATCGACCCCATGAACATGGACACCCAGTTGCGCATGGCGCAGCACATCGATGCCCAGCTGGAGGGCCTGTGGGCGGTGATGGACCGGCACTGGCCCGCCACCCTGATCGGCTCGGCGGGCTCATTCGATACCATTGCACACCTGGTCGCCTTGCAACGGGGCACCCCCCTGGCCCCCGGTGCGACCACCTTGGGGTTCGATGCCACGGAGTTTGATGCGCTCAAGGACCGGATCGTGGTGCTGGACCGTGCGCAACGGCTGCTGCTGCCCGGCATGCCCGCACACCGGTCGGACACCATTCTCCCCGCGCTGATGCTCATTGAGCGCGTGCTGCTCCATGGCATCCAGCGGCTGGAGTGGAGCAGCTATTCGCTGAAGGAGGGCGCCGCGGCCCGGTTGTGCGGACTGGCCCCCTTGGCATGATGCCTGCCGCCACTCAACCTTTCATCAAGGGCTTCACCACCCGGGTTCCATTGGCCATGGTAATGCCCAGCACATAGCGGCCTGGGGCCAGATCGGCCAGGTCCAATTGCGCGCTGGTCCCGCTGGCCGGCCCTTCCAACACGATGCGCCCGCCCATGTCCTGCACCGTGATCCGCCGCATGGGTCCCGGGGCGCTCACATGCACCGGCCCGGTGACCGGCACGGGGTACACGTATACCCTGAACGCGTTGGGCGCCTCGTCCACACCGGCGATGCCGGTGAACTTGAGCTCGTCCACGGACATGGTGCTCCCCGGCGCCATGGCGATCAAACTGGCACTGGCGTTGACCGTGACGATGGCCGTGTCCGGGTCATCGGGAAAGGCATAGTCGAGCGTGACCTGGAACGGCTCCCAGCTGTCGATCGAGTCGGTGATCCACACGGTGCCGTAGGCGATCTGGTCCCGCATGCCCGTTGCGTTGTTCCAGCGGGTGAGCGCCACGGTCACTTCGCCCATGTCGAACGGCTTGATCGTGTATTGCCACTGCCCTTCCAACGCAGCCGGGCGCCAGGTGTACGGGAAACCGCGCCGGGAACTCGCCGTATCGCCCGTGGCCATGGTGCCCAAAAGGAACACGCCGCCCGGGCCGGTGCGACTGATGACCCGGGCATAGTAGTTCCCCGTGAACCCGGGTGTGCCTTGCTCACACGTGGGCTCCGTGCCGTAGTAGTTCGCCAGGCTGTTGGTGGTGATCCAGCCGGTGGGCTTCATCGCGCCCCCGCCGCTGGTCCAGGTCTCGAAGTTCCCGTTGGGCACTTGCGCCATGCTGAAGGACAAGCAACCGAACAGGCCATAGGCCAAGGTGAAAAAATTGGTCGGCATCCGCATGGGTCGAGTTGTTGTCGTTGTTGGCACGAACCTGTTCAACCGGTGCTACGGCCGAAGCAAGCCCGCACGGGAAGGACGGCCCGGACCGCACGGCCGTTGCTCGGCGTTCCCCGGCCCGCCCGCACGGACCTAGGGCGGACCGGCACAAGGGCAACCTGCCCAATGGCGGGTTGCCCCATGCCACCATGCGATCAGCGCTTCACGAAGGAGCTGACCGCCTGCGTGCCGTCCGCCAGGTCCACACGCACCAAGTACCGTCCTTGCGGCAATGCGGCCACATCCAGTTCCGTGACGAGGCCGTTCATGCGTTGGGCCAGCACCACGCGCCCGGTGGTCTCATAGATGGTTATCCGTTCCATGGGCTGCCCGCCGCTCACGGTCAGCCAGGTGGAAGCGGGCGAAGGATAAACCCGGAGCACTTCTGCCTGCTGCTCGGTGATGCCGGTGGCGGAACCGCTGAAGGCCAGTGCGTCCAGCTGGATCCAGCTGCCCGCCACACCACTGCCAATGCTTGACGCGGCCAGGATAAAGGCGGAATCGGGCGTGGCGGGGCTGTTGTACGTGAAGGGGATGTTCATGGCCTGCCACCCGGTGGCATTGCCCGTGACCAATACCGCCGCGCCACCGATCACGTCGCTGGTCTGCGTGGCCGGGTTCCATTTGGAGAGCGCCACCACCAGGGTGCCGGAATCACCCGCAAGGATGTTGTACTGCCATTGGCCGGTAAGCGTGGCGGGTCGGCTGGTGTAAGGGAATCCCGTGGCACCGGTCATCATGTCGCCAACGGAAATGATCCCGGGCATCACCCCGATCCCCGTGGCTTGGCGGGTGGTGACCTTCACGCAGAAACCACCGGCGGCGCCGGGCGCGACCTTTTCGCAGGACAGGCCCATGCCCGGGATCATGGACGTGAGCGCATTGAAGGTGATCCACTGGTCGGGATCCTGGTAGGTGGCGCCGGGCGGGGTGCTCCAGTTCTCAAATCCGCCATTTGGTATTTGTGCGATCGCAGGTAGCAAGGCGCCCAAGGCGATCGAAGCGAGCAGTAGCCGTGTTGTCATTGTGGTCTGGTATTGGTGCCACGAAGTTCGCAAGGATCCTTCCGGCATGCAACAGGGCCGGCAATTTCTGCTTCCGGCCACGGTCAGGTGCGCCGCAAAGCGGAAAACAGCAGTGTTCCGGCCACGGCGGCAACCACGGAAGCGAACAGGATGCCCAATTTGGCGGCTTCGCGCATGGCCTCGTCATCAAAGGCCAGTTCACTGATGAAGATGGCCATGGTGAAGCCCAGGCCGGACATCACGGAAATGGCCGCCAAGTGGCCCCAATGCACCTTGGCGCCCAGCCGGCCCCAGCCCATCTTCACGAAGAGCCAGGACATACCGAAGATGCCGATGGGCTTGCCCAGGACCAGGCCCAGGAACACGCCCATGGTGACCGGATGGCCGAAGGCCGCGCCCATTTGCCCGGGCAGTTGGATGCCGGCATTGGCCAAGGCGAACAGAGGCAGGATGAAGAAGGCCACCCACGGGTGCAATACCTGCTCCAAGCGTTGGGAAGGGGTTTCGGCGTAAGCACTGCAACGCTTCACCTTGGTGATGATCTGGACCTGTTCATCGGTGATCAGTGAAGAAGGTGTGTCCTTGGTGCGGTCGTAGTCATCGGCCAGCTGGCGGATCCGCTGGGTGTAGGACCTTCCGCTCATCTTGGTGCCGGCCGGTATGGTGAAGGCGGCGAGCACGCCGGCCACGGTGGCATGCACCCCGGAGAGCACGAACGCCAGCCAGAGACCGCCCACGGCAACGGCCCCATAGGCGGTCATGTTGCGTACGCCGAGCAGGTTCATGGAGGCCAACACCAACAAGAACAACACGCCCAGGCCGAGGTTCGCCATGGACAGGTGGGAGGTGTAGAAGAAGGCGATGACGCTCACCGAGGCGATATCGTCGATCACGGCCACGGCCAGGAAGAAGGCCTTGATGGCCGGGGGGATGCGCTTGCCCAGCAAGGTGAGCAGGCCGAGCACGAAGGCGGTGTCAGTGCCCAGGGTGATGCCCCAGCCATTGGCCGCCTCCCCCCCGGCACCGCTCGCCGCCAGGTAGATCATGGCCGGCACCAGCATGCCGCCCACGCTGGCCGCCAACGGCAGCATGGCCTGGCGCAAATGGGCGAACTCGCCGCCGATGAACTCCCGCTTCAGTTCCAAGGCCACCACGAAGAAGAAGACCGCCATCAGGCCGTCGTTGATCAAGTGGAGCAGGTCGCGTTTGAACACATAGCTCCCCGCCTGCACGGAGAGCGTGTGCTCCCAGAACCCGAAATAGGCTTCGCGCCAGGAGGAGTTGGCCAACACCACGGCCAACACCGCGGAGCAGAACAGGACCAACCCGGCGGTGGACTGGTCCTTGATGAAACGGTCCAGCGGCCTCAGCACACGGTCGATGGGATACTCGCGCATGCCGGTTGCCGACGGGTCAGTATTTGCTGTGCTTCACGCTGTAGCGGAAATAGATCACGATGCCGATCAGCAACCAGACCACCAACCGCAGCCAGGTGTCCCAAGGCAAGGCGGCCATCATGGCCCCGCACACCAGGATGCCCATGATGGGAACGAAAGGCACCCACGGCGTGCGGAACGTGCGTGGGGCGTTGGGCATCTGCTTGCGCATGATCATGACGCCGATGCTCACCAGGATGAAGGCGAGCAGGGTGCCGATGCTGGTCATTTCACCCACCACCTTGCCGGGCACCAAGCCGGCGAACAGGCCCACGAACACCATGAAGAGCATGTTGCTCTTGAGGGGGGTGCGGAACCGGGGGTGCACATCGGAGAAGACCTTGGGCAGCAGGCCATCATGGCTCATGCTGTAGAACACGCGGCTCTGGCCCAGGAGCATGACCAGGATCACCGAGGAGAAACCTGCCAGGATGGCCACGATCACACCTTGTTGCAACCAAACATAGGGTGTGTGGGCAATGGCCGTGGCCACCGGGGCAAGCTTGTCGTGGGTGCCTCCGAACTCGGTATAGTTGGCCAGGCCGGTCATCACGTGGCCGAAGAGCACATAGAGCACGGTGCAGATGGCCAATGACCCGAGGATCCCGATGGGCATGTTGCGCCCGGGGTTCTTGGCTTCCTGGGCGGCGGTGCTCACGGCATCGAAGCCGATGTAGGCGAAGAAGATGATGCCGGCGCCCTGCAAGATGCCGCTCCAACCGAACGCGCCGAACTTGCCGGTGTTCTCCGGGATGTAGGGCACCAGGTTCGCCGGATCGATATACGACCAGCCCAAGGCGATGAAGAGCAGCACCACGGCCACCTTGAGCACCACGATGACGGCGTTCACCCCGGCACTTTCACGGGTGCCCCGGGCCAGCAGCAAGGACATGCAGACCACAATGAACACGGCGGGCAGGTTGATGATGCCCCCCTCGAAAGGCCCGGCCATGATGGCCTGCGGGATGTGCATGCCGTGCATCATCAGCAGCTTGTTGAGGTACTGGCTCCAGGAGATGGACACCATGGCCGCGCCCACGGCATATTCCAGCACCAGGTCCCACCCGATGATCCAGGCCCAGAAGCGGCCCATGGTGGCGAAGCTGTAGGTGTACGCACTGCCCGCGATGGGGATCATGCTGGCGAACTCGGCATAGCACAGGCCGGCGAAGGCACAGCCGATGGCGCTGATGATGAAAGAGAGGGTAACGGCCGGCCCGGCATGTTCGGCGGCCACCACCCCGGTGAGGGAGAAGAGCCCCGCGCCAATGATGGCCCCGATGCCCAAGGCCACCAAGCTGCCGGCCCCGAGGCGCCGCACCAAGGTGCCTTCGCCTTGGTCCGATGCCTCGTTCAACAATACCTCCAACGGCTTGCGGTGGTGATGGCTCATGGGTTGGCTCGTTGGGCGCTAAACTAACCGAAAGCGGAAACCGCCCTTTGCATTTCTTGCCGCTGCCGCCGCCCCGCAACACTGAACACGTAAAGGCTAAATTCGCCGCGCCCATGCCCGCCCCGGCCAGCCGCCCGTCCGTCTTCGTGCCGCATACGGTGGTTCCCGTGCTGTTGGCGATCAGTGCCTCGCACATGTTGAACGACATCGTGCAATCGCTGATCCCGGCCATCTACCCCATCGTGAAGGACCAGTTCGCGCTCAGCTTCACGCAAGTCGGCTTGATCACCTTGTGTTTCCAGCTCACGGCCTCCCTTCTGCAGCCCTTCGTGGGCCGCTACACCGATAAACGGCCGAGTCCGTACTCCCTCCTGGTGGGCATGCTGTTCTCCCTGTCGGGCATCGTGGCCTTGTGGCTGGCGGGCAGCTACGCGGCGTTGCTTTTCGCGGTAATGCTGGTGGGCATGGGTTCCTCCATCTTCCATCCCGAATCGTCGCGCATTGCCAACGCCGCGGCCGGCGGCAAACGGGGCCTGGCCCAATCGGTGTTCCAGCTCGGGGGCACCTTCGGTTCCTCCTTGGGCCCGTTGCTGGCGGCGCTGATCGTGGTGCCGTACGGGCTGCAGAGCCTGGGCTGGTTCATGGCGATCCCGTTGATCGGCATGGCCGTGCTCCACCGCGTGGGCAAATGGTACCGGCGCACCTCGGCCATCCGCGCACGCCGCCCGCCCAAGCCGTCCGCCCCTCACGGCATTCCCGCGGCCACTGTGCGCCGCTCCATCATCATCCTCCTTGTGCTGGTCTTCTCCAAGCAGTTCTACCTGGCGGGCATGAGCAGTTATTACACCTTCTACCTGATGGGCAAGTTCGGCCTGTCGGTGCGGGATGCGCAGATCCACCTGTTCATCTTCCTGCTGGCCGCCGCCATCGGCACCTACCTGGGAGGCCCCATCGGCGACCGCTATGGCCGCAAGTACGTGATCTGGTTCTCCATCCTGGGTGCGGCGCCCTTCACCTTGCTTCTGCCACACGCGGGCCTCGCCTGGACGGGGATCCTGGCGGCGCTCATCGCCTTGGTGATGTCCTCGGCCTTCTCGGCCATCGTGGTGTACGCACAGGAGCTGGTGCCCGGTAAATTGGGCATGATCAGCGGCTTGTTCTACGGCTTCTCCTTCGGCATGGCCGGCATTGGTTCGGCCCTGCTGGGCACCTTGGCCGACCACACCAGCATCAACTTCATCTTCCAGGTGTGCGCCTTCTTGCCGTTGATCGGCCTGGCCGCCGGCTGGCTGCCTCGCCTGCGCCTGCATCCACGCCCCCCGGAGCCCCCCGCCACCCGGGCCTGATGCGTGCTCGGCGCCATGGGTTCGGCCACAAGGCCTCCAACCCCATCTTTGCCCCATGGCCAAGATCCTGATCATCGACGACGAGAAGGCGATCCGCACGGCGCTGCGCGACATCCTGGAGCACGAGAAACACCAGGTGGACGAGGCCGAGGATGGTGCCGCGGGCCTGGAGAAGGCCAAGAAGGGCAGGTTCGACGTGGTGCTGTGCGACATCAAGATGCCCAAGTTGGACGGCATGGAAGTGCTGCAGCAACTGATGGCGCACGATGATTCCCTCCCCGTGGTGATGATCAGCGGGCACGGCACCATCGATACGGCCGTTGAGGCCATCAAGAAGGGCGCCTTCGACTTCATTGCCAAACCACCGGACCTGAACCGGATCCTGGTGACCTTGCGCAATGCGTTGGAACGCGGGTCGCTGGTGCAGGAGACCAAGACGCTGCGGCAGAAAGTGCAGCGGGGCAAGGCCGATGCCCGCATGGTGGGCGGCAGCAAGGCCTTGGAGCAGATCCGCGAAATGGTGGACAAGGTGGGGCCGAGCGATGCCCGGGTGCTGATCACCGGTGGCAACGGAGCCGGCAAGGAAGGCGTGGCCCGCCTGCTGCACGAAAAGAGCAGCCGCAAGGATGCCTCCTTCATTGAAGTGAACTGCGCGGCCATTCCGGGGGAACTGATCGAGAGCGAGCTGTTCGGGCACGAAAAGGGGGCCTTTACCAGCGCGGTGGCCCAGCGCAAGGGCAAATTCGAACTGGCCGACGGCGGCACGCTGTTCCTGGACGAGATCGGCGACATGAGCCTGGCCGCCCAGGCCAAGGTGCTGCGCGCCCTGCAGGAGAACCGCATCACACGGGTGGGCGGCGACAAGGAGATCAAGGTGAACCCGCGGGTGATCGCCGCCACCAACAAGGACCTGCGCAAGGAGATCGCCGCGGGGCGTTTCCGCGAAGACCTCTTCCACCGCCTGAGCGTGATCCCCATCCACGTGCCGGACCTGAGCGAGCGCACGGAGGACATCCCCGAGCTGGTGCAGCATTTCATCGCCCTGGTGTGCACCGAACAGGGCATCGCCCCGAAAAAAGTGGGCGACAAGGCCCTGAAGGAGCTGCAGAAACTGCCGTGGACCGGCAATGTGCGCGAGCTGCGCAACGTGGTGGAACGCCTGGTGATCCTGGGCGGTGCCGAGATCAGCGATGCCGATGTGAAGCGCTACGCTTCCGCCTGAGGCCGCAAGGGACCCGCGGGGGGGGCGCCACAAACAGGCACCTGTTGGCATTCTTGGCAAACACGCCATGCCGGGGCAGGCAACCCCCGGCCACTCCTGCCGTCTTTCCCATGACCTTCGACAGAACGGCGGTCGCTAAAACTTGGAAGCCATGGCTTTCCTGCAGCACACCTACCAGTACTTATACAACCAGTTCGGGGATAGCATGTTCTACATCCTCGGCTTCATGGTCCTGTTGTCCGTAGTGGCCCTGTGGCGGCTCTTCGAAAAAGCCGACCAGCCCGGAGTGGCAGCTGTTGTACCGGTATGGAACGCCGTGGTGTTCCTGAAGCTCATTGGCCGGCCGGCGTGGCACATCCTGCTCTTCTTCATCCCCGTGTATGGTCAGTTGTACCTGTTGCCCAAGGTGTGGGTGGAATTGTGCCAAAGCTTCGGCAAGCATTCCCTGCTGGACCATGTGCTGGTGATCCTTCTCAACGGGTTGTACATCTTCAACCTGGGCATGAGCTACGACACGGCGTATGAGGGCCCGGTTTACGGCAAGCCCCAAACACGGCACACGGCCCGGCACGACCACCGGACCAGCCTGGCCTAGAGGGCGCCTTGAAGCTCAGCCCAGCAGTGCGGCCGCCTTCTTCAGCGCCTTGGGCAGCCCTTCCGGGTCTTTCCCTCCGGCCGTGGCATAGAATGGTTGCCCTCCACCGCCGCCCTTGATCTCCGCCGCCAGTTCCTTGATCGCCTTCGGCGCGGTGATGCCCTTGGCGATCAGGTCCGCGCCCACCATCACGGCCAGCAGTGCCTTGCCTTCTTTGCGGGCACCCAGCACCAGTAGGAGGTCCGGGTGGGCCTCTTTCAAACGGAAGGCCAGGTCGCGCATGCCGTTGGCATCCAGGTCCACCTCTTCGGCCACCACCCGGGCACCGTTCACTTCCACGGCGTTGGCAAGGATGGTGCCCTGCAGCTGGCCCACGCGCTCCTGTGCGGCCTTCTCCATTTCCTTGGCCATGGCCGCGTTCTGCTCCAGCAGGTGTTTCACGGCCTGGGTGATGTCCACGGGGTGCTTCAACAGTTCCTGCAGTGCATCCAAGGTGTCCAGCCGTTGCTGCACGAACTGCTCGGCACCTTCGCTGGTGATGGCCTCCAAGCGGCGGATGCCCGCGGCCAACGCCCCTTCGGACACAATGCGCAGGCTGCCGATCTCGCCGGTGCGCGGCACATGGGTGCCGCCGCACAGCTCCACGCTGCCACCGAACTTGACGACCCGTACCGCATCGCCGTATTTCTCGCCGAACAACGCCATGGCCCCCATGGCTTTCGCCTGTTCCATGGGCGCTTCCCGGAGTTCCTCCAAGGGTACATCGGCACGGATGGCCTCATTGACCGCGACTTGCACCCGGGCCAACTCCTCCGCCGTGATCCGGGCGAAGTGCGATACATCGAAACGCAGCCGGTCCGGCGCCACCAAGGAGCCTTTCTGCTCCACATGGTTTCCCAACACGTGGCGCAGGGCATGGTGCAGCAAGTGGGTGGCGGTGTGGTTGCGCCGGGTGAGCTTGCGCCGGTGCTCATCCACCGCGGCGGTGAGCGGCGCGCCAACATCGGCAGGCAGCTCCTTGGTGAAGTGCACGATCAACTGGTTCTCCTTCCGGGTGTCCAGTACCTGCACCATTCCAGCTCCCTGTACGAGCCAACCCTGGTCGCCCACCTGGCCACCACCTTCGGGATAGAAGGGCGTGCGGTCCAACACGACCTGGAAGTGGTCGCCGGACTTGTCCTTCACTTTGCGGTAGCGCAGCACCCTGGCCTGGGTGCGGAGCTCGTCGTAGCCCGTGAACTCCGGGGTGCCGTGGTGCAGTTCGGTCCAATCCCCGGCGGTGATTGCCGTGGCGGCGCGGGAGCGCTCCTTCTGTTGCCTGAGTTCGCGGTCGAAGCCGTCCATGTCCACCTCCAGTCCCTGTTCCCGGGCCATCAGGCGGGTAAGGTCGATGGGGAACCCGAAGGTGTCGAAGAGTTCGAAGGCCTTGGCGCCGTCGAGGATGCGTGAGCTTTCGGCCACCAGCTGTTCCAAGCGCTTGGTACCGGTCTCCAAGGTTCGCAGGAAGGCCCGTTCCTCTTCGTGGACCACGCTGGCCACCAGGGTTTGCTGCTTTCCAAGCTCGGGGAACTGCCCGCCCATCTGGTCCACCAGTACGGGTACCAGCGCATGGATGAACGGTTCGTGGAGGCCCAGGAAGCTGTAGCCGTAGCGAACGGCGCGGCGCAGGATCCGGCGGATCACGTAGCCCGCGCCGGTGTTGGAAGGCAGCTGCCCATCGGCAATGGCGAAGGCGATGGCCCGCAGGTGGTCGGCCACCACGCGCATGGCCACGTCGGCCTTGTTGTCTGCACCGTAGCGCTTGCCGCACTGCCGGGCAATGGCCTGGATCAGCGGTTGGAAGACGTCGGTGTCGTAATTGCTCTGCTTGCCCTGAAGCACCATGCAGAGCCGTTCGAAGCCCATGCCGGTATCCACGTGTTTGGCGGGCAGGGGGTGCAGGGAGCCGTCGGTCTTGCGCTCGAACTGCATGAACACGTTGTTCCAGATCTCGATCACCTGCGGATGGTCGTTGTTCACCAGGCTTGTGGCGGGGGCGGCCTTCTTTTCTTCCGCCGTGCGGATGTCCACGTGGATCTCCGTGCAAGGGCCGCAGGGGCCGGTGTCGCCCATCTCCCAGAAATTGTCCTTGCGGCCGAAGGGCATCACGCGTTCGGCGGGCAGGAAGTTCAGCCAGAGGTCCCGTGTCTCCACATCGGCCTCCAGCTTGTCGGCCGCATCACCCCCGAAATAGGTGACATAGATGTTGTTGGGATCGATCTTGAAAGTGTCCGTCAGCAATTCCCACGCCCACTGGATCGCTTGCGGCTTGAAGTAATCGCCGAAGCTCCAGTTGCCCAGCATCTCGAACATGGTGTGGTGGTAGGTGTCGATGCCCACCTCCTCCAAGTCGTTGTGCTTGCCTGATACGCGCAGGCATTTCTGCGTGTCGGCAATGCGGGGATGGGCCACGGGGCGGTTGCCCAGGAACAGGTCCTTGAACTGGTTCATGCCCGCATTGGTGAACATGAGCGTGGGATCGTCCTTCACCACCATGGGGGCACTGGGCAGAATGGTGTGGCCGTGTTTGGCGAAGTGGTCCAGGAAGGCTTGACGGATCTGCTGCGAGGAGGGCATGTTGGGGGTCCGGATAGGAATGGCGGCGCGAATTTAGGGGGCAGGTGCAGTGGGCAGGTGCAGTGGGCAGGTGCAGGGGGCAGGGGGCAGGGGGCAGGGGGTGTGGCGGCCCACGCACCTGCCGCCTGCCATCTCTATTTTTGCCCCCCCATGGCCGAGCACAAGTACCGCTTCAACCACGACACGCTCAACTTTGAGCGGATCCGGCTCAGTGGCTGGAAGAAGGTGAAGCGTGTGTCCCTTGCGTTGGCGCCGGGGCTGCTCTTGGGGGTGATCGGCATCTTCTTGGCGTTCCAGTTCGTGGATTCGCCCAAGGAGGCCACCCTGCGCCGGGAGAACGAGCAGTTGATGGTGGAGTATGAGCTGATCAACAAGCAACTGCTGGACCTGGAGGAAGTGCTGGAGGACATAGAACGGCGCGACGACAACGTGTACCGGGTGATCTTCGAGGCGGACCCGATCCCTTCCACCGTGCGCATGGCGGGCATCGGTGGGGTGAACCGCTACAAGGACCTGGAAGGCTTCGCCAACAGCGAATTGGTGATCGGCACGCGCAAGCGACTGGACAAGATCGCCAAGCGCATGTACGTGGAAAGCCTCTCGCTGGACGACGTGGCCAAACTGGCCTTGCGCAAGCAGGACATGCTGGCGAGCATCCCCTCGGTGGAGCCCATCCCGCGCGACCAGACGCGGCTCAGCTCGGGCTTCGGCGTGCGTGTGCATCCCATCTACAAGATCCGCAAGGACCACCTGGGCCTGGATTTCACCAGCCCTGTGGGCACGCCCATCCATGCCACCGGGGACGGCACGGTGGAATTCGCCGGCTACAACACCAGCGGCTACGGCTACCACGTGATCATCAACCATGGCTTCGGTTACAAAACACTGTACGGCCACATGTCCGACCTGGAAGTGCGCCGGGGCCAGAAGGTGAAGCGCGGCGACCTCATCGGTGAGGTGGGCAGCACCGGCTTGAGCACCGGCCCGCACCTGCACTATGAGGTGATCAAGGACGGTGTGCACATGGACCCGGTGAACTTCCTCTTCAACAGCCTGAGCCCGGAGGAGTACGCCCGGATGGTGGAGGTCGCCGGCAATGCCGGGCAGTCCATGGACTGAGCGGTTCGCGGGGAACGAATTGCCGCAGGCAAGCGCTACGATGCAAGCGGCGAGCTGCACAGCGCGTGTCATTCCTTGCCGGTGTTGATCAACTTGCCGTTGCGTGCGCCAAGGGCGTTCACCAGCTGCCTATCTTCGCCGTGATGCCCTTGAAGGAGAAGACCATCGAACGCCTGTACTGGACCATTGGTGAAGTGGCCGATGACCTGGGCGTGAATGCCTCCTTGTTGCGCTACTGGGAAAAGGAATTCGGCACCTTGCGGCCCAAGCGCACCAACCGCGGCGACCGCCTCTATACGCGCAACGACATCGAGCAACTGCGGCGCATCCAACACCTGGTGAAGGACAAGGGCTTCACCCTGCAAGGGGCCAAAGGGCAGTTGCGCATGGCCGAAGTGCCGGATGAACCGGTGGCCGCCCCGCTGGAGGAGGTGCGCAGGAGGCTGCTGGCCATCCGGGACCGGTTGATGGTGCTTCGGGAGGCTGGTGCTTGATCGATCGGGCGGTTGGCCGTGGGGGCCGGCGCCGCCGTTGCGCCCGTCACCTTCCGTTCCAGCCGGGCAACCGGCAACGCGCCACTACGCCCTCAAAAGGTGGCGCACCACATAATCCGAGACCCCCTCCTCCAGGGATCGGAAAGCCTTGCTGTAGCCGATGCCGCGCAACTTGCCCATCTCCGCCTCGGTGAAGTACTGGTACTTGTCGCGGATGTCCGCCGGGGT
>JAGPDT010000005.1:65674-74515 GCA_018057455.1 Flavobacteriales bacterium
GCGTTCCACCCGTGCGGAAAGCCGGATCCCGTCCAAGTTCCGCGCCTTGTCCGCGCGTGAGAAATCATCCACCGCCACCAGGTCGGCGTAGCCCTGCTGCTGCAGCTCATGCAGTAAGCGGCTGGCAATGAAACCTGCGGCACCTGTGACAACGATCATGGGGCAAAGGTATTGGCGGGGCCGAAGGGGGCGCAGTCCGTTGGGCGGAGTACATGGGGTGTGGGATGCCTGCGCAGGCGGAGGGGCCATCCGAACACGTGGGCACCACGCCCCCCCGCGAACTACTTCACCTCCTTCACCAGGATCACGTACACCGGGAAGTGGTCGCTGAAGCCGCCGGCATACTGGTCGCCCACGTAGGTGCGCAGGCCATACCCCGCAAAATTGCCCTCCCGTTGCTGGAGGTACGGCGGATTGAACACCCGCACGCCGTAGTAGCGCAGGTTGCCGCCATGGCCGGTGACCAACCCCGGCGAGAGGATGATCTGGTCGAAGAGGTTCCAACTGTCGCGCCACGCCAAGGTGCCGATGCCCTTGCGGTACAGGTCGTACATGGGGTTGAACAGCTTCCTGCCCACGGCCAGCTTCTTGTCGCCGGTGGTATTGAGGAATTTCCGCACGGAGGGGTCCACGGGATCATCGTTCAGGTCGCCCATGTACAGGATCCGCGCATCCGCGTTGCGCAGCAGCAGGGAGTCGACGATATGGCGCCCGAGTTCCGCGGCCAGGATGCGTTTGGGCAAGGAGCGCTTCTCGCCACCGCGCCGTGAAGGCCAGTGGTTCACCAGTATGCTCACCGTGTCGCCGTCCATCAGCCCGGACACCACGAGCACGTCACGGGTGAAGAATGCGGAATCGGCGGGATCGCGCAGGGTGTAGGCTTTGTTGTGCAGCAGGGTGAAATAGGCCGGGTTGTACAGGAAACCCACGTCCACCCCACGCCGGTCCGGCGAATCGTGGTGCACGAACCGGTACCCCCGCTTGTCCAACGGTGGCGTGGCCACCAGGTCTTCCAGCACATCTTGGTTCTCCACTTCGGCCAAGCCCAGGCACACCACGCCGTCGGGCAGGATATCGGTGCCCATCTCGCCGATCACACGGGCCATGTTCCCCAGCTTGTGCCGGTAGCGCTCCGAAGTCCATTGCTTGGCACTGCCCGGCAAGAATTCCGCATCATCGTTGGGCCCGTCGATCGTGTCGAAGAGGTTCTCGATGTTGTAGAAGCCGATGGGCCTTGGTGCATAACGCACCTCCTCCGATTGGGCGTACGCACCGGACAAGTGGAACAAGGCGGCGACTACGGGCAACAGGCGGGCGGTGGATGGCATGGGGGGTGGGCGATCGGGCGGCAAGTTACCGGTCCGGTGTTTCCGGCGCGACCTGTTTGGCGAAGAGAACCACTACGGCACAACAACGCAACGAGAGGCGGTACGGGAAAAACCACCAAGACGCAGGCGCGCCATGGGGGAATGCGCCACGACCCTGCCCTGGCGCTTTGCCCTGCCGGGGTGCGCCTCGCCCCTCGCTGTCACCAATTGCCTGCTGCGTTCCTTTGCAACCATGAGAGCCTCCGTAAGCGCGTTGGGCCTTCTCCTGGCCTGCTCCTCCGGCGCACAGTCCATTGCCGATGCCCGCAATGCCACGCTGGGAAGCGTTGTGACCGTGAGCGGGCATGTGACCTCTGGACCGACTTTGGGGCCCATCCGCTATTTGCAGGACGGCGATGCCGGCATTGCGGCCTACCCCGGCAGCGGCTCCGTGCCCGGTTTCAACCCGCAACAGGGAGACGACATCACCCTCACCGGCACGCTCACCAACTTCAACGGGCTGCTGGAGGTCACCCCCATCACGTCCTTCTCGGTGAACAGCAGCGGCAACCCGGTGCCCGCGCCGGTGGTGATCACGCCCAGCGGCCTGAACGAATCCGTTGAGGCCCAACTGGTGCGCCTGGAAGGGGTGCAATTTGCCGGCAGCGGCAATTTCAGTGCAGGCGCTTGGCTCGTCCAAGTCGGCATCCAAAGCGCCACCATCTACCTGCGCAGCGGCCATCCCTTGGTGGGCACGCCGCTACCGGCCGGACCGGTGGACATCACCGGGCTGGTCTCGCAGTATGATCCCGATGTGCCCTACAACAGCGGCTATCAACTGCTGCCGCGGGATGGGGCGGACATCACCCCGCACGGGTCCATCAGCATCCTTCCGCCCGTGGTGCAAAGCAACCTGGCCCTTGACGGCTTCAACCTGAACTGGAGCACCAATATGCCCGGCAGCACCGAGCTGTTCCACGGCACAACGCCCGCCATGGGCAACCACGCAGGCACCGGCGGAAGCACCACCTCGCACCTGTTCCCGCTCAACGGACTGGAGCCGGCCACGTTCTACTACGTGCAACCCTTCTCCGTGGCCGATGGCGACACGGCTTTCGCCGTGCCCGGTCTCTATTCCACCGCCAGCACCTCCAGCGGGGCCATCACCGTGTACTTCACCAAAAGCGTGGACACCGGCGTGAGCAACGGCACCGATGCCATCGGGCTCTTCCAGGCCACGGACGACACCATCAAAGCCTACATCGACCGGGCCCAGAACACCCTGGACGTCGCCCTGTACAACACCAACAGCACCGTGGTGGTGGCCGCCTTCAACGCCGCCTTGGACCGCGGGGTGCAAGTGCGCTGGATCGCCGAGGGCAGCAGCGGCAACACCGCGCTGGGCAACCTCTCCCCCGCGATCCCCGTGCTGTACCGCACCAACAGTGAAGGCAGTGGCATGCACAACAAGTTCATGGTGGCCGATGCGGAAGACGCCCAGCGCGCCCTGGTGATGAGCGGCTCCTGCAACTGGACCACACAGAGCTTCTTCGACGACCACAACAACCTCGTCTTCGTCCAGGACCAGTCCTTGGCCCGCTGCTACCGCATGGAATTCGAGGAGATGTGGGGCGGCAGCGGCGCGCAGCCCGTGCCCGCCATGAGTAAATTCGGGGCGGACAAGACGGACAACACGCCGCACCTGTTCAACGTGGGCGGTGTGGAGGTGGAGAGCTTCTTCTCCCCCACGGATGGTGTAGCAGCCCGGATCACACGAGCGCTGGACCAGGCCCAGAGCAGTGTGCGTGCAGCGCTGTATGTCTTCACCGACAACGACCTGGGCGACGCGGTGCTCAACGCCTTCGAGCGGCCGGGCATGCTTGTGCAGGGCGATGTGGAGGATGTGGGCAGCATCGGTTCGGAGTTCGGCTACCTCACCGGCCAGGGCATTGAGCTGTTCTCGCACGCCAACGAGCCGGGGTTGCTGCACCACAAATACGCGATCCTGGACGCGGAGATGGGTGCCGACCCGCTGGTGGTCACCGGCAGCCACAACTGGACGGCGGCGGCTTCCTCGGTGAATGATGAGAACGCGTTGATCATCCACAGCGCCGGGGTGGCGAACCTGTTCCACCAGGAGTGGAACGCACGCCACCAGGCCGTGCTGGCCGTGGAGGAAGGCGCGGCCGTGGCCAACGTTCACGCTTGGCCCGTACCGGCCCACCAGTGGCTGTACGTGCAAACGGCTTCACCGGAGACTGCCTTGGTAGCGCTCCGCGATGCCTCGGGCCGTGCGGTATTCCACCGGTACATGAGCGGGTCCATCGGAATTCCTGTTGCACAACTGCCCGCGGGCCTGTATGTGCTGGACGTGGAACAGGCGGGATCACGGACGCTGCGGAAGGTGGGCGTGGTGCATTGACGCACGGTGCGGTGCGGGCCCGAGGTACCCGAAGCGCCAGGTCATCCGGTGCGCTCACTTCGGAAAATACAGCGGGTGCCGGTCGTTGTAGCGCCGCATGAAGAGGAAGACCGTCTCCTCGTGCTTGCGCTGTTTCCTGGACAAAGCTTCGAACGCCTCCTTCAGGATGGGATCACGGGCGAGCACCGGCAGGATGCCTGCGGCGCTTACCGGCAAAAAGGCGCCCGTGGCCATGTCCAGGAAGCGCTGCTCCTCCACGGTGTAGGTGGTGGCACCGTTCACCATGTACGGGTCGAAACTGCGGTAGGTGGCGTCGTACACCAAATGGGCCAACGAGCCCATGAGGCCGATGCGTGAAAACCCGTTGCCCGCACGCACGTACACGACGCCTCCGTTGCAGAAGCCCCAGGTGCCTCCGAGGTCCAGCTTTACGCGCTGGCCGGAGCTGTCCGGGCGGTACAGTTTGCCGCTGGTGTTGCGCAGGTCGCCCACCGGTTGGCCCTGCGCGGTGGTGAGCGCGGCCTTGGGAATGCTGGGCGCATTGTTGCGGAAGGCCTGGAAGTCCAGGTAAACGCCATCCAGGAAGGAATAACCGCCCGTGTAGCGCACGCTGTCCTGCGCGTGGGCCGTACCGCCCAGCAACACGGCCAGGACGATCAGCCCCCTCATGCCACGGAACGGATGAAGTCCATCACCTCCTCCGGGGCCTGTGCATGCACCCAATGCCCCGCGAAGGGGATCGTTTCCACCCGGCTGTGGGGGAATTGCTCCTTGATCTGCGGCAGGTCCTCCCGTGTGACGTACTCGCTCCTGCCGCCGCGGATGAAGAGCGTGGGCACCTCTACCACCGCATGGCCGATGGCGCCGGTGATGTCGCCCATGTCGCGCTGCAGCACCGGCACGTTGAAGCGCCAGGCGAGTATGCCCGGCCCGGCCCAGTAGAGGCTCTTCATCAGGAACTGGAGCACGCCCGGCCCGGAGATGGTGCGGGCAAGGTGCGCTTCCACCTCCTGCCGCGAGGTCTTGTTCGGCAGGTCGCTGGTGGCCAGTGCTTCCACGATCTGGGCGTGCTCACCGATGGCGTAGGCACGTGGGCCGATGTCGATCACCACCAGGTGCTTCAACAGCCCCGGCCAGCGCTGCGCGAAGGCCATGGCCGTTTTGCCGCCCATGCTGTGGCCCACCAGCACCACGTCCTGCAGGCCGAGCCGGGTGAACAGTGCATGTACGTCCTCCGCCATCAGCGCATAGGTGATGCGCCCGGTGTGCGGCGAGCGGCCGTGGTCGCGTGCGTCCACCAGCAGCATGTCGTATTGGGCGCTGAGGGTGCGGCCGATGCTGCCGAAGTTGTCGCTGCTGCCGTAAAGGCCATGCAGGACCACCACGGTTGGGCCGCTGCCCTCGCGGCGGAAGAAGAGGTCCACGGTCATCGCAGCTCGCGCAAATACAGTTGAACGGTGTTCTCCAAGCCGTAGGTGAGGGCATCGCAGACCAGCGCGTGGCCGATGGACACTTCCAGCAGGCCCGGCACCTGCTGCTTGAACCAGGCGAGGTTGTGCAGGTCAAGGTCGTGGCCTGCATTGAGGCCGAGGCCCTCTTCCTTGGCTTTCTCCGCGGCCCGCACGAAGGGAGCCACGGCCGCCTCGCGGTCCTGGGCAAAGCCTTCGGCATAAGGGCCCGTGTACAATTCAATGCGGTCGGTGCCCGTTGCGGCTGCATGGGCGATCTGTTCGGCATCGGTCTCCATGAAGATGGACGTGCGGATGCCCGCGGCCTTGAAGCGGGCGATCACGGCCTTGAGTTCGGCTTGGCGCCCGCGCGCATCCCAGCCGGCGTTGCTGGTGAGCACGCCAGGAGGGTCGGGCACCAGGGTGACCTGCGCGGGCCGCACCTCCAGCACCAAGTTGATGAAAGACTCATTGGGGTAGCCTTCGATGTTGAACTCGGTGGTGAGCAACGGCTCCAACGCCCGCACATCGGCGTACCGGATGTGGCGTTGATCGGGGCGCGGGTGCACGGTGATGCCTTGGGCACCGAAGCGCTCCAAGCGCCCGGCCCAGGCCAGCAGGTCCGGGTTGTTGCCGCCCCGCGCGTTGCGCAACGTGGCCAGCTTGTTGATGTTCACGCTCAGCTTGGTCATCCTCACCGGCCACCTACCTTGGTCCCGTGGCCCGGCCCCAAAAGTAGCCCCCCAGAGGTGCAACACCCTTGCCCATGACAGCCAGTGAACTGCTTTCGCGCACCATCCAGGCGCTGAACCCGAAAGACCCGTTGTCCCGGGCCTTGAACCTGATGGACGAGTTCCACATAGCGGTCCTGCCGGTGGTGGCCAAGGGCCGGCTGGTGGGCATGCTCAAGGAGGAGGCCGCCTTGAACAGCAACGATCCGGCAGCCACCGTGGAGCAGGTGATGGACCGCGTGGAACTGCCCTATGTGCGCGGCGCGCAGCATGTGTACGATGTGCTGAAACTGCTGGCCGAACGCGACCTGCCCCTGGTACCCGTGCTGGACCCCAACGGGCGCTACCAGGGTTCGGTGAGCGGGGCCGAGGCCGTGCATGCCATGGCCGACCTGGTGAATGCCTGCGTGCCCGGCAGCGTGGTGGTGCTGGAGATGGCGCGCAACGATTATTCCCTGCAGCGGCTCGCCCGCATCGTGGAGGAGGAAGGCGCCAGGGTGCTGAGCATGTATTGCAACGACCTGCCCGAGAGCATGCGCATGGAGGTCACCCTGAAGATCAACCGCGACGATATCAGCGGCATCCTGCAAGCCTTCGACCGTTTCCAGTACACCGTGCGCACCACCTTCCAGCCCTCGCGCATGGAAGACGACATGCGCCAACGCTACGATGCCTTGATGCGCATCATGAAGATCTGAGCTACCGGCGTGGGGGATTGATGATGCAGGCGACGGAGGGCTTGTGTGGTGGGCAGGCTGGCGACCAGACTGCCGCCCTGTCCAGCAATTGCCGGTTGTCCGTTGTCCGGGTTCGGCCCGGCGCCTCCCAGCAGGGCCATAAAACGCCAAGGCGTATCCCGGGTGGTGAATGTGCAAGCCGGAACGCATCTCCGGAGGCAAGGGGGGGTGGAGCAGCGGGAACCGCCCGGCGACCAAACGCGGCAGACATACGCGGAACCGCGCTCCCAAGAGCCCGGGCGCTGGTCCTGCTGCTCATCGTGCTGCATGCGATGGTTCTCCGCGCGCAGTCCTTCACCGTGGACTTCAGCGGGCCGTACGGCATTTCAGGCCTGTTGGTGGAAGGCAACAAGCAGACCAAGGAGCGCATCATCCTGCGCGAGCTCACCTTCCGGCAGGGCGATACGGTGGACACCAAGGCCCTGTATGAGCGCATGGCGCGCAGCCGCCAAAACCTGTTGAACCTCGGCCTTTTCAACACGGTGACCCTGCTGCCCACCTTCCTCGGGCCGCACGAAGTGTTCATCACCATCACCGTGAACGAGCGCTGGTACTGGTGGCCGCAGCCCATGGTGCGCTTCGCCGACCCCAACTTCAACACGTGGTGGCTCACCAAGGACTTCGGCCGCCTCAACTACGGCGTGGAACTGAACCGCTTCAACATGCGCGGCCGCAACGAGACCCTTTCGGCCCTGGTGCAACTGGGCTACTCGCGCCGCTTCGGCCTGCGCTACAAAGTGCCCTCCTTCGACCGGCAACAGCGTTGGGGGGCGCAGGTGGAAGGCGTGTACGGCGAGCAGGACGAGATCACCATCGGCACCGAAGGCAACAAGCGCATCCTGCTGAAAACACCGCTGGAGAACATCACCGCCCATTGGCGTGCCGGCGGGCAGCTCACCTACCGCCGCAGCCACTACATCCGCCATGGCCTGGACATCCATTGGAACGAAATGGCCGTGCGCGACACCGTGGTGCGCCGCAACCCGGAATACCTCGCATCCGGTGCCGGCCGCATGGGTTTCCTCTCACTGACCTACTCCGCGGTGCTGGACCGGCGCGATTCCCGGGCTTTCCCCCTGAGCGGCACCTACGCCAAGCTGGAGGTGGTGCGCCATGGCATCGGACCTTCACAACCCGACGCCACCCGCCTTACGGCCACCGTGCAGCGCAGCTGGAAACGCGGACAACGGTGGAGCCTGGGCGCCAGCATGCAGGGCAGTGCCGCCCCCGGCACCGAGGACCACTATTTCCTGCAGGAGGGCCTCGGCTATGGAGACTACCTGCGCGGCTACGAGTACTACATCATCGACGGACAGGCCCATGTCCTGGCCAAGGCCAACATCCTCTTCGCCCTGGTACCCCCGCGCTCCTACCGCGTGGAGGCCATTCCGCTGGAAGCCTTCCGCACGCTCTATATCGCAATCTACCTCAACGCTTTCAGCGATCATGGCTACGTGCAGGACAACGTCCACGGCGCCCTCAACCCTTTGGCCAACCAATGGCAGCAAAGCTACGGCCTGGGGCTGGACCTGGTGACCAGCTACGACCAGGTGCTGCGCATGGAATGGGCCGTGAACCGCCTGGCCGAGACTGGATTCTACCTACATTTCACCCAACCCTTCTGAGCAGCAACGGCATGCGCATCGGTATCCTCGGGCGGTTGTACCCGGCCTCGGCCGCAGCCACCATCAACGGCATCTTGGCACAGATGGCCACTGCCGGTGCCACCCCCGTGGTGGAGCATGGCTTGGCCCTGCGCATGGCCCAAGGTGGCCACCCCATGGCCGGCGGCACCACCGTGATGCACACCGCCGACGATGGCCGCTTGGACGTGCTGGTGAGCCTGGGCGGCGACGGCAGTTTCCTGGACAGCGTGGACTTCATAGGCCGCACCCCCGTGCCCATGTTGGGCATCAACCTGGGCCGGCTCGGTTACCTCAGCAACACCCGCCTGGAAGACGTGGACAACGCCATCCGGGCCCTGGTGGAACGCCGCTTCACCACCGAGGAACGCGCCCTGCTCACCCTCCGAGGCTGCCCCGGCTTCGATGTGCACGACACCGCCCTCAACGAGGTCACCATCCACAAGCGCGACGGTGCCGCCATGATCTCCGTGCACGCCCACCTCGATGGGCGCTTCCTCAACACCTACTGGGCCGATGGCCTGATCATCTCCACCCCCACCGGCAGCACCGC
>JAGPDT010000057.1:0-14432 GCA_018057455.1 Flavobacteriales bacterium
GTGCCCTTGGGCCCGCGCAACAGCTTGATCACGTCGGCGTTCTTCAGGCCCGTGCCCGCCACCACGCTGTCGTTCACCGTGATGATGCGGTCGCCCGCGCGGATGCCCACACGCTCGCTGGGGCCGCTGGCAATGGCGTCCACCACGTAGATCGTGTCACGCACCAGGTTGAACTGGATGCCCACGCCCTCGAAGTTGCCCTTCAAGGGCTCGTTCACCTCCTCCAGCTCCTCCTTGGGGATGTACACGCTGTGGGGGTCCAGCTCGGCCAACATGGCCACGATCGCCTTTTCCACCAGCTTCCCGTCATTTACGCTGTCCACGTAGAGGTGGTCGATCTGGTAGAGCAACGCCTGCAGCTTGGCCGCGGCCGGGCTGGGCTGGGCCACTGCGGGTGCGGCCGCAAGAAGGGCCAGGGCAAACAGGAACTTTTTCATGGGAGCGGTGCTGGAAGCGGTCGGCGCGGATGCCACTTGGTCGGGGGCATCAACACGCCAAAGCCGCACGAATTTAACGGAGAACCGGGCCGTGGGTTGTGCGTGGGACGGTTAAGCGGTGTTAAGGGTCCTCACCACCCGAACAAGAAGGTCCCGCCCTGTTTCATTTCGCCTTTGCGCCATTTCTCGCGCTTCACCAGCTTGCCGTTCTCGTAGTACTTCCACTTGCCGTGTTGCTGGCCGTCCTTGTAGTGGCCCACGATGCCTTGTTCGCGGAAGGCCCAGGTGCCCTCGCGCTTGCCTTGGCGGTATTGGCCTTTCACGGTGATGCGGCCGTCCGGCCCGTATTCGGCCCAATCGCCATGGAGGCTGCCCCAGCCGTACACGGCGAAGAGCAGCTGCTTGCCGTCGGGGTAGAAGGCGCGGTAGATGCCGCTGGGCTTGCCTCGCTTGTAGTCGATGGTGACGGCGGTGCGGGTGGTGTCGAAGGCATAGTTGCCCACACGGCGGTAGCGCTCCACCGGTTGCACGGGCGCATACGCTATGGCGTAGGCCTGGGTGGTGCCCTGCGTGGTGATGTACAGCGAATCGGGCTGCGCCAGGGCGCAGGTGGCCAGCAGCAGGAACGGGGCCAGGATGAACTTACGGGGCATGCGGGGAATTGCTTGTGCCGGTGATCACGGTGAAAGTGCGGTGGAGCGTGTGGCCGGCTTCATCGGTCAAAGTTAGCCGGTGGGCCCCGGGCGGCGGGGAAAGGGCCATGCGGTGCTCGCCGGTGGTGGTGCCGATGAAAGTGCCGTCGAGGTCCCAGAAGAGCATGGCGACGGGGTTGCGGTGGGCCACTTCCACCACCATGCTGCCGCGCGTGCCGTCGAGCTGCACGGGGATCAGCAGGGTGGCGCCGGGCTCGGGATAGAGGATCTCCATGGGGTCGTCCGGCCCCCCCATGCCGGGCTGAGTTGGAGGCAGCGGCCGGTAGCCGGGATTGCGCAGGGCATAGTAATGCTCCATGGCCGGGGGCAGCACGAACCACGCGGTGCTCAAGCCTTGTCCGCCGGTGATCCGCCAGGTGCCTGTGGGGTCCAGCAGGATGCGGCGGTGGTACGGGCAAGTGGGGGTGCGCAGGCCTTGGGGCGGCAGCCAGGTGGTGTCGGCCTGCGGGCAGTCGGGCCCGGTGCGGAAGCCGCTGGCGGGGCACACCGCGGCGCGCACCAGCTCGTCGTACGGTGGATCGTAGGGCGGGGCGTTGGGCAGCAGGTTGAAGAGGTCGAAGAGGAGTGGCGCGGCCGCGAGCGTGCCGGTGAGGCCGGGGCGGCCTTCGCCGCTGGCGTTGCCGGTCCACACGGTGATGCAGTAGCGGCTGGTGAGGCCGATGGCCCAGGCATCGCGGTGGCCGTAGCTGGTGCCGGTTTTCCAGGCGATGTGCTTCTGCCCGGTAAAGTGGCTCCAGCCCTGTTCTTCGGCGGGCCGCACCACTTCCCGCAGGGCCTTGAGGGTGAAGTGGACCGCGCTGGCGCTGAGCAGGGGTGCGCTTTCCAAGGGTTCCGCCGGTGCATCTTCCAGGCCGGCCAATGCATGCGGTGGGCGTATTTCGCCCCGGCGGTAGTGCAGGCCCCTGCGGCCGTAGTGGTGCAGGATGCGGCCCATGCTGGCGTAGGCCCCGGCCAGTTCCCAAGGGGTGGATTCGGCGCCGCCCACCACCAGGGAAAGTCCGTAGTCGGCCGCGCTGCGGTCGATGCTGCGCAGGCCCAGGTTGCGCAGCAGCTGCAGGGTGCGTTCCACGCCGTGGCCGTGCAACGCGCGCACGGCGGGCACATTGAGCGAGCGGGCCAGCGCTTCCGAGGCCGGCACGGCGCCGCTGTACTGCTCGTCGTAGTTGCGCGGGGCGAAGTCGTTGTAGCGCGTGGGCACGTCGGCCACCAGCATGTTGGGCAGCAGTTCGCCGCGCTGCAGCATGTCGGCATAGAGGAAGGGCTTGAGCACGCTGCCGGTGCTGCGCCGTGCCTGGATGATGTCCACTGCGCCGGCATGGTCTTCGCCCGCGGTGCCCAGGTTGCCCACGTAGGCCAGCACTTCGCCCGTGGGCACGTCCACGATGAGGGCCGCGGCGTTGTGCACCTCGTTGGCATTGAGGCGTGCGGCGTAGCGGTCCGCTGCGGCGGTGGCGCTTTCCTGCAGGGCCCCTTGCAGGGTGGAGTGCAGTTGCTCGCCGGCGTGGCCTTGGCGGATGAGCGTGGCCAACAGGTGGGGCGCGCGGCGGGGCAAGGCTTGCACGCGGCCGGGCAAGGGCTCTTCCAAGGCCAGCGACCATTCCAGGCTGTCGATGGCCTGCACGGCCAGCAATCGGTGGAGCAGTCGGTCGCGTTTGGCCCGCAGTGCGTCGTGTCCTTTTCCGGGATAGATGGCCGCGGGTGCGTTGGGCAGCACGGCCAAGGTGGCGCTTTCGCTCCAGCTCAGCTGGTCGGCGGGCCGGCCGTAGAAACGCCAGGCCGCGGCGTCCAGGCCCACCACGTTGCCGCCGAACGGGGCATGGGCGGCGAAGAGGTGCAGGATCTCTTCCTTGCTGTGCCGCACCTCGATGCGCAGGGCCAGCAGGGCTTCGATGAACTTTTCACCATACGTGCGCCTGCGGTTGCCCCGCGCCATGCGGGCCACCTGCATGGTGAGGGTGCTGCCACCGCTCACCACCTTCCCGGCGGCGCGGTTCTGCCGCCAAGCGCGCAGCAGCGACTGCGGGCGGATGCCCAGGTGCGACCTGAAGTGCCGGTCCTCGAATTGGATGATGCAGGTGGCGAAACGATGGGGCACCTGCGTGGACGGCGGAAAGCGCCATTGCCCATCGGCGGCAACGGTGGCGCCCAGCAGTTCGCCTTGGCGGTCCAGCAGCACGGTGGAATGGGCCCGTGCGAAGAGCGGGCCGAACGGCCACCAGCGCGCCCATGCGATCAGCAGCAGCAGCAGTGCGGCGGCCACCGCGCCCAGTGTGCGCCAGCGGGTACGGAGCCAAGTGCCCATGCGGTTGTCCATGACGCGCCCGGGTGGTTCGTGGCGGGCATCGCGCCGGCAAAGATGGACGGGCCGGCGGTGCGGTTGTTGCCGGCTTCCCCAGTAACTTGTGCCACCATTCCGCGTGGCCGGTCCGCCGGCCGCACCGGACATCAAACGGAACCGCAGATGAGCGCACGCTACACCGCCTTGTTGGCCTTGGCCACGTTTCCCTTTCTCGTCGCCGCGCAGATCACCACCGGCGGCACACCGTACAGCATGCGGGCCGGGCTTGGCCTGCACGATGTGCCCACGGTGCAGGCCGCACGCTTCGATGCGGCGGCGGCAGCGGCCGATGATGCACGGCGCCAACAGGAGGGCAAGCTGCCCGCATACGCCCGTGTGATGCCCGTGGAGGCCGGCCTGTATGATGCGGGCAGCTGGACCGACCTGCCCAACGGCGACCGTCTGTGGCGGCTGCGCGTGGCCAGTGCGGGCGCGTTGGCCACGGAGCTCTACTTCTCCCGGTTCAACCTGCCGGCCAATGCCTCCTTGTACGTGTACAGCACCGACGGGCAGCAGGTGATGGGCGGTTTTTCCGCATATAACAACCGGGCGGAGGGCACCTTCACCACGGGCTTGCTGGCGGGCGAGGCCAGCATCGTGGAATACTTCGAACCCGCCGCCGTGGCCGGCTTGGGCAGCCTGCGGGTGAGCGGCGTGGGCCACGCGTACCGCGATGTGGGGGAGGTGACCGCCTCGGGCGCCTGTGAGGTGGACGTGAACTGCAGCGAAGGCGACGGCTGGGAGGCCCAGCGCGATGCCGTGGTGCGCATCAGCATACTGGACCAAGGCCTGAGCTTCTGGTGCAGCGGGTCCTTGGTGAACAATCTGCAGCAGGACTGCAAGCCGTACTTCCTCACGGCGCTGCACTGCGGTGAAGGCACTTCCGCCGCGGACTTCAACCAGTGGAAGTTCTACTTCAACTACGAAAAGACCGGGTGCGGTTCCGGTGCCTCCTTCGCCAACCACTTCGTGGTGGGCGCCACCAAGCGCGGCAGCAGCAACGACGGCGGTGGCGATCAGGGCTCGGATTTCCTGCTGCTGGAGGCCAATGCGGATTCGATCCCGGAGGACTATGAACCGTACTGGGCGGGGTGGGACGTCTCCGGTGCGGGCAGCACGGGCGGCAAGTGCATCCATCATCCCGATGGCGACCGCAAGAAGATCAGCACGTTCAACGGCACCTTGCTCAATTCCTCCTGGGGTGGGGTGTCCGGCACGCACTGGCGCGTCATCTGGTCCGCCACGGCCAATGGCAACGGGGTCACCGAAGGAGGCTCTTCCGGGTCCCCGCTGTTCAACAACGCCAAGCGCATCGTGGGCACGCTCACCGGCGGGGCATCCTGCTGCACCACCAATGGTTGCGGGCCGGGCACGGGCCTCACACAGCCCGATTTCTACGGCAAGATGAGCTACCACTGGGCGAGCAACCCGGGTCCGGCCTCCATGCGGCTGAAGAACTTCCTCGATCCGCAAGCCTCGGGCACCTTGGTGCTGGAGGGCAGCTACGACCCCTGCGGCATGTATGTGGGCATACGGGATGCGGACGGACCACAGGTGCGCCTGGACGTGCGGCCGAACCCGGCCGATGGTGAAGTGCTGGTCAGCCTGCCCATGCCAGTGGCCGATGCCCTGCTTGAAGTGCGTGACATGGGCGGCCGTTTGTTGCTCCAACAAGCGATGCCTTCCAAGCATGGGGCACGCGTGAGCACGGCTTCGATCGAGGGTGGTGCCTACGTGCTGCGCGTATGGTCCGGCGGAACCGTGCTGGCCACGGCACCGCTTATCGTGGTGCACCCGTAGGGGGCGGGACCCGCGTCGGCCGTGCAGGCGTGCCGGGCATGGCAGCGGCCTCGATCAGGTGCACCTCCAACCGGCGCAAGCCGTATTTGCCGATCAAGGTCGCGCGGTTTTCCGCGCCTTCCCCCGGCGTGGCGAAGCGCAGCACGTCCATGTCCGTGCTATCGGTGAAGGAAGCGGGCCACTGCTGCCGTGCCCATTGGAGCAGTTGCGGGGTGGTGTACAGTTCCGTGGTCGCGAACAAGGGCGAGACCTCCACCACCGGGCCGTTGCGCCAGTTGCCGATCGCAAAGCCGTAGATGGTGTGCTGGGCCTTGGCAGGCGAACAAGGCAGCAAGAGCGCGGTGCAGAAGGCCAGTAGTGCGGTCCGCATGGTGCCGGGGTGGTGCATGGTTGGAGTGCCGCAGGAAGGTATGTGCCGGGCCGCTGTCCGAAATTATTCCTGCCCTGCCCGTGCATGCCGCTTGTTTCCGGCGAACACCAGGCCCAGCATCACGGCGAAGGCCACCGGCAGGCCCAGGAATTCGATCGTATCGTCGATGCGGGGATCGGAGACCTGCCATCCACCGGCCAGGTCCGCAACACCGGCTTGTGTCCAGTGCAGCACGCTACCGGCATCGATCAGCATCCAAAAGCCCATCACCGCCGTTACCGCGCCCAACCAAAGCATGGGGAACCGGCCGAAGGCGGCCAGGCCGCACGAAACGGCCACCGCCAGATAGCCCATGGTCCAATGCACGGGGCTGGCGTCATTCAGCTGCAGGTAGGCGAACACCAGGAACATCGCGGCGAGCAGCAGGAAGAGGGCCTTCTTCATGGGGGTTCAGAATTCGATGCGGTAACTGAGGTTGGGGATGATGCCGAGCTGGTAGCGGGTGATCACTTCGCCTTTCCGATGATCGTAGTGGCGGAAGGCCGCGTTTTGCGCATCGGTCACGTTCTGCAGGTCCACGGACCACATCCCGGTGCGGCCCTTGTGGTCTTTTTTCAGGTACACGCGCAGGTCGATCCGGTAGCAGGTGGGCAGCTGTCCGCTCCAGGCCGGCCCACCGAACACCGTACTGCCCGCTGTCCGTGATGCCCGCACGTCGATCGGCGTTTCGCGCAGTCCGCCCATCACGTTGGCGCGCCCGCTCACGCCCCAGGTGCGCACGCGGTCTTCCTTCACCTTCTTGAATTCCTTGCCGCCGAAGAGGTTGAGGAGATACTGGCTGTTCCAGCGGGTAGCATGCTCCGCGCCGGTGACGTCCGTGTAGCGGCTGTTGAACACGGTGCCGTTCACCTGCCAGAAGAAGTCGTCCGCGAAACGGCGGTCCATGCTCAGTTCCGCGCCCATGTTGGTGGCTGTGCCGGTGGGTTGCAAGGGAATGCCCACCCCTTCATCCCACACGTTCACCATGCTGAAGGCCTGCGCGGCATTGAAAGGCATGCTCGCCGATAGCACCGGCACATCGGTGAGGTATTGATAGTAGGCTTCCGCATGAACAGTCAGGTGGTCCATGATCGGATGATCATAGCCCAGCACAAGGTCCTGCGAATGGGTGAGGCCGATCGCTTGCTGCGTGAGCAAGGGCCAGGTGCCTACGCCGAAGGATTGCCACTGCGGCAATTGCGAGCGCAGGCCGGCCGCCAAAGCAAGTTTCCGCCCGCGCCGCATGCGCCATTCCAAGGAGGCGCGCGGTTCCGCAGCCGCTTCCTCCGTGAAGGTGAAATACGCCACGCCCACGCCGGCCGTGGCTTGCAGGTGTTCCGTAAGGCTCCACCTACCATGGATCCACGGGCGCAGCAGCCAGCCGTGTACATCGCTGTTCTGCCAGGAGGTGAGCCTTCGTTCCGTTGCACTTGCCCCTGCACTGTACCGGAATCGCGCCCCGATCGCACCTTCCACTTGGGCCATGCCGGAGAGCTTGCGCTCGCTCAAGGCCGCCTCGAAATGGCTGCCCACGGAGAAATCCGGAAGCAACAGGGATTCCGTGCGCTCCTGATCGATCTCCGATACCGCAAGGGCAGCTGATAGCGTGGTGCGATCGCCGATGGCTACGCGCATGTTCGCGCCCACGGCCCCCATGCTGGAGCGGTAGTCGATGTTGCGGCTGTCCTTGTCCACTTCCCATTCTGTGGTGTCATGCAGCGCCTCGAAGACGTTGCTGCTGTTGCCGCCCAGCCCGAAGAGATGCATTTCGCCGCGCTTGCCCACGGGCAGTGCCACATGGAAGGAAAAGTCCTGGAAGGTGATGGCCTCATCGCCGAGGTCCACGCCCATGGCCCCCAGCAAACCCACGGTGGAGTAGCGGTAGTTGGCCAAGTAGGAAGAGCGCCCGCCCTTGCCCAGGGGGCCTTCGGTGGAAGCATCGATGCCTAACAGCCCGGCCTGCAGGGTCCATTCCTGCTGCTTCATGTTGCCGTTGCGCAAGTGCATGTCGAGGACGCCGCCCAAGGCGTTGTCGCGGTCCGCGGGAAGCACGCCCATGAGCAGTTGCGAGGTGCCGAGCATCTGTGCGCTGAGGATGTTCACGCCGCCGCCGCTGAGCGTGGGCAGGTCGCTGGCGGTGCCGGCGTTGCCCGTGTGGCTGGGGTTCACGATCTCCACGCCCTGCAAGGTCCATGCATTGGCGTTGGGTGAATTGCCGCGGATCACCAGGTGGTTGGCCTGGTCGTTCACGCTGGCCACGCCGGGGAGTGCTGTCACCAGCCGGGCGGGGTCGAAGAAGGTGGCGGCCCAGCGCAGGCTTTGCTCCACGGTGAAGTTGTGCACGCCCAGGATCCCGGGTCTTTCCCGCGCCAGGGCGCTGATGCGCACGGCACCCAGCAGGTTGGCGGCCGGTGAAAGCTCCAACCGCTGCACCGTTTGCTTGCCGGCGCGTAGCCAGAGCTCGGGCACTTCCAGCGTGTCGAAGCCCATGGCGGCTGCACGCAATGCATAGAGGCCCACGGGCACGGCGGCCATGCGGAAGCGCCCCGCCGTATCGGTGGTGGCCATCAAGGAGGTGTTGCCGGGCAGCAGCACCACCACGGCGTCAGGGACCGGCCGGCCCGAAGCGGCTTCCACCACCTGGCCTTCCACCGTGGCCATGGGCGGCTGTGGGAATACAGCGGCTGCGGCCAGCGTGAGTGCTGAAAAGGCAATGGACCTCACGGTGCCGCTGGAGCGCAACATGGGGCGATACTACGAAAGTTGCCAGCCGAAGTGTTGCGGGTTGCATGCGATCGGGTTGCACCGGATGGTGGCCGATTCCATGCAACGGCAGGCTGGAGGCAGGACACAGGTGCCGGGCAGACCCCTGGACACGGAATGCTCCCGCCGCACCGGGCGCGTGCTCTCAGCGGTGCTGCTGCTCCGCTTACCGCTGGTCAATGGCCCCGGGGTGGATCGTGGCGGATCTTCTGCCTGAACGTGGCCGCAATGCACTTGGACTTTGCGCGCAGCGCGGGGAGCCCGGTGGGGTGCGTGCTTCCACATCGGGTGCCGGCTGATGCCGCAGCTCAAGCACAGCGGACAGCGTAGCCAACACCTGCCCGAGCACCCTGTGGTGCGCAACGGGTGCAGGCTGGCCGGTAAAGGAGGCGTAACCCGGCCATGGCCTTGTGTCCGCCATGATCTGAACGGGCTGGCAGGTGGTGCCACCTTGTTCAATGGGCACGTTCGGCCCTATGGACCGGAGCCTTGGTGCAGCGTTCAGCATCCTCTTGCTGGCCGCGGCAGGCGGACATTTCGGGTGTGCGGTCCTTGGGGCCGGCCCGGCGCCGTTCATCCACGCACCGGCATTCATGCGGGTGATGCGTAACCTGGCGGCAGGCATCGGGCACAGGTGACCGCTGGGCGAACGCGGCAGTAAGGGCCGTTCCCGGTGCGGGGGCGGCCCTCCTACTTGTACAGCCTGCCGAAGAGCTCACGTGCACGCCGTCCGTCCGCGGCATTGGGCCACAGGTCGCTGAAGCGGGTGCCGGTAACGCGCATGAAGGCCACCGTTTGGTACATGGCGGAGAGGCCGTACGCACAGGAGGCGGCGATGGCCGCGCCCGGCAGGCCCAACCTGGGGATGAGCACCAGGCCTGCCACCACGGTGGACACCAGCCCCAGGGCCGAGCCGATCAGGTTGTGCACGTTGCGCGCGGTGCCGCTGAAGAAATGGCTGAAGGCCTGCGAGGCGGACATGCTGAGGATCCCCGGCGCCAGCCAGGCGATCAGCGGGGTGATGCCGGTGATCTCCGGGCCGAAGGCCCATTGGAACAGCGCGGAGGGGAGCAGCAGCAGCACCAGGATCACCGCGGTGGCACAGGCCATGGCGGTCTTCAGGAAGGTCAGCGTCAACAAGCGCTGCTGCTCGGCCATGTGCGTGTTGCTGATCTTGCTGTACAGCACCACGGCCAGGCTCTTGGGCACCAGCCAGGCCCCTTCGGCCAGCTGGTTGGCCACGGTGTAGATGCCCAGCATGGCGGTGCCTTGGAACTTGCCGATCAACCAATAGGCCAAGCGGTAGTTGAGCAGTTGCGTGGCGTTGGCCAATTGCACGTAAACGCCCTGTTTCAGCAGGATGCCCAGCACGTTCACCGGTGCCTGTCCGCGGGTCGGGACCTGCTTGCGCATGGCCCAGGTGCTCAGCAGCAGCGCCGCGATCACCGAAACGTAGGCGGCATCCACATAGTCCATGGCATTGGTGTGCGCCGCGCGCGAAAGCAGCATGAAAGCCGCTACCAGCGCAAGGGACTGCACCATGGTGATGTGGTTGTTGGCGCGGATCCGTTGTTGCCCCACCAGCACATTGAGGTGGATGGCGTTGATGCCCTGCAGCAAGGCCAGCACGGCCACATGCCCCGCATACCCCCCGGGCACCAGCCCAAGCAACGCCACCAGGCCATAGCCCAGGGCCGCCGCCGCCAACGCCCACAGGTAGCAGGGGGGGAGCAGGCGGCCCAAGGCCACGCGCGGTACCAGGTACACAATGGCGCCACCGCCCATCAGGTCCATGCCCAGGCGCACCAAGGTGATGCCCAGCACCACCAGTCCGATCACGCCCAAGCCTTCGGCACCCATCCGGTGCCCGGCGATCACCGCCACAAGCAAGCCCATCACGGTGGTGACGATGCGCGCGAGGATGGTGCCGGAGATGGCCCGCAGCATGCTTATCGGTGCTGAAGTGCTTGTTGGTATACGCGGTCGAAGGCATCGGCCACGGCTTGCGGGCCGTACCGGCGGCCCACGCTGGCGCGCACGGTTTCCGGGGCATACCGGTGGTGGTGCCGCGCCATGTGTTCCATGGCGCGGCACAACGCTGCATCGTCGGCCACGGGGATCAGCAGCCCGTTGTCAGCGGTGATGAAGGCCTCGGGACCGCCGCAACGCGTGGCGATCACCGGCTTGCCGCTGGCCAGTGCCTCGCCCGTCACCACGCTGAAGGTCTCGTAGTTGCTGTTGATGATCACCGTGCCGGTGCCGGCCATCAGCCGCAGGACCTCGGGTTGGGGCACGCGGCCATGCCAGTGCACGCAGTGGTGCAGGAGCAGCGACCGGGCCAGGTGGTGCAGGTGCGGTTGGTCCGGCCCGCCGCCGACCACGTCCAATTCCAGGGCATGGCCTTGTGCCCGCGCCGCGGCCAGTGCGCGCAGCACGCCGCTGACGTTCTTGGTGGCATCCACCAGGTCCGCCACCACCATGAAGCGTTCCGCCGGACCGGCCAGCGGCAGGGTTCGTTCCATGCCGGGCACCACGTTGGGCACCACCACATGGTCGTGCCCCAGGCCAGCCCCGGCCATGGCCGCGGCGAGGTGGGGGCTCACCGCCGTGGTACATGCCGCCTTGTGCAGCAGCATGCGGTCCAACCGCCGTGCGGCCCAACTTTTCCGCAGCCAGCCGCCGTTGAGGTGGGCACTGCTCTGTTCACTGGCCACGAAGGGTATTTGCCATGCGAGCGAAAAGCGCCACGCCATGAACACGGGACGGGCCAGGATGTGGGCGTGCACCAGGTCCGGCTTGCCGCGCTCGCGCAGCAGCCGGGCCACCCCCCGGTTGAGGGCGCTGCGGTAGCGGAACAAATTGGCCAGCTTGCGCAGGGGCCGGGAGGCAGCGGTGCTCGGCCTGTAGTAGCAGCGCAGTTCCCAGGCACCGTCCGTGGCGTCCAGCTCTTGCCGGGTGTCTTCGGGCAGGTCGTGGACGGCGCATGGATAGATCACGCTCACCCGGTGCCGGGTGGCCACGGCCAGCATTTGCTTGCGGATGAAGTCGCCGAGTTGCGGATCGGGCAGGGCCGGGTACCATTTCGGCAGGACGAGCACGTGCATGCAGCGCAAAGTAACGTGGTGGCGCCGCTCCGATTATATTTGCGGCCCGTTTGGCATCCGCCGGGCGGAAATGGTGGATGTAGCTCAGTTGGTTAGAGCGCCGGATTGTGATTCCGGAGGTCGCCGGTTCAAGCCCGGTCTTCCACCCGAACGAATAGCCCCGAGAGGGGCTTTTTGTTTGGGTGGAAAACAAGCCGCGCAAGCGGCTACCGGCCGCAACGTGGCTGCCGGGCCGCCCGACTTGTCCAATTGGAATGACGCCCTGTAATTCCATCTGTGTGAATTGACCCTGAAAGGGTCACAAAACGTGGCAAAAGGTTAGGCAAATGCCATGACCCTGAAAGGGTCACACAGATACACGGCCCTTTCGATGCGCCATTGTGCGACCCTTTCGGGGTCGGGGAGCCGTCAAATTGTTCCTCTACGCTTTGCGACCCTTCCAGGGTCGTAGCATGCAATGTACTCACCCGGTTATGCGGTTGGTTGAATATCGAGGACCTGCGCCATTCCATTTCCGATAGCCGGTCATGTTTGGCGTACTGAAAGTGTGCTTTCGCCAACGTCACCGGAGTGGACAAACGGGGCTTAGTATGGCGAATGGGCTGTTGAAGCCTGCCTGAAAGCCACGTCAATCCTCAGATTGATTTTCCGGCTTCGAGACTTGGACAAGCCGGGAGTCCCGAAAGGGTCTTTTAGTTGGGTGGAAGACAAGCCGTGCAAGCGGCTCCCGGCCGCAACGTGGCCGGCGGGCCGATGGCCATGCGGGGCCGGGTTGTCCGATCAACGGGGAGGCCTGTCCTCCGCGCCATGCCGTTCGTTGGCCAGCACCGTGGCCAAGGTCCACGGGATCCGCCGTGCAAAGGGCGCTGCCCGCACGGGGCAGTCCATGATCGAGCAGATGGGGCAGGAGCGGGGAACGCAGGGGTCCATGTGGATGAAGAACTCCACTTCGCGGCCGGAGCGGTGGTTCACCAATTGCGCCAGCCCGGTGATCTCGCCGTGTGCCGCATCCACGGTGTAGTACCACGGCAATGTTACGTGGCAATCGATGTGCAGGGTGCTGCCGAACTTGATCACCCGGAAGTTGTGCAGGTCGATCCAGTCGGTCTTCCGGTGGTCCTCCAGGATGAGCACCAGGTCCGCGGCCACGGCCATGTCGGTCTCGTCCATGATGCCGCCGATGCTGCGGCGCACCACGCGCAGGCCCTGCCACATGATCAACGCGGCGAAGCACATGGCGAAGAGGCTGTCCAGCCATTGAATGCCGGTGAACTGGATCACCAGCAGGCCCAGCACCAGCGCGGCGGATGTCCATGTGTCGCTGAGCAGGTGCAGGCCGCTGGCCTCCATGGTCAGGGAATGTTCGCGGCGGCCGCGCGCCCGCAGCAGCAGGCCCATCACCAGGTTGGCCCCGCCGGCAGCACCCACCAGCAGGGTGCCCAGCCCCAGGTTGTGCACCTGCACGCCGCCGATCAGGGCTTCCACCGAGCGGAAGATGATCAGTACCCCGGCGATCATCACCAGGAGGCCTTCCAGTGCGGCGCTGATGAATTCCACCTTGCCGTGGCCGTAGGGGTGGTCGCGATCGCGCGGCTTGGCGGCCAACACCAGGCTGTACAGGGCGAAACCGCCGGCGGCCACATTGGCGATGCCCTCCAAGGCATCGCTCAGCACGGCATTGCTATGGGTGATGCGCCAGCCCAGGAACTTCAAGGCCATGAGCACAACGCCCACCACCAGCACCCAGGCCTGAAGGCGGATGCCCTGCTGCTTCCCGGTCATGGGGCGAAAGTAGCCGTGGCCCGGAGGTACGTAAACTTGCGGCCCCATGCCAGCCTCTTCCACCGCCCGGCGCCCGCGGCCGATCAACCTGTTCATGGACCTTTTGGCGAACGAGCGTACCGCCGGGCTCCTGCTGGTGATCTGCACGGTGATCTCCTTGTTGCTCACCAATTCCGCCATCGGGGCCGCCTATGCGGGCCTGTGGCATGCGCCTTTGGCGGGTGCCACCGTGGAATACTGGATCAACGACGGGTTGATGGCCGTCTTCTTCCTGATGGTGGGCCTGGAGCTGGAGCGCGAGGTGTACATCGGCGAACTCTCCGACCGCAAGCAGGCCCTGCTCCCGGCCATCGCCGCCTTGGGCGGCATGCTGGTGCCGGCCGGCATCCACTTGCTCTTCAACCACGGCACGCCCACGGCTTCCGGCGCGGGCATCCCCATGGCCACCGACATCGCCTTCGCCATCGGCATCCTTTCCTTGTTGGGCAACCGGGTGCCGCTGGCCTTGAAAGTGTTCCTTACGGCCTTGGCGGTGATCGATGACCTGGGCGCCATCTTCACCATCGCCATCTTCTATTCCTCAGGCATCCAAGGGGCGTATCTGGCCGGTGCCCTGGCCATCTTCGCCGTCCTGCTCCTGCTCAACCGGCTGAAGGTGCACGTGCTGGCGCCCTACCTGGTGCTGGGCGTGGTGATGTGGTGGCTGATGCTGCATTCGGGCGTGCACGCCACCATCACCGGGGTCCTGGTGGCCTTCGCCATTCCCTTCGGCGACGGCAGCAGCAGTTCCATTTCATGGAAGCTCCAGCACGTCCTCCACAAGCCCGTATCGTTCGTCATCCTGCCCCTGTTCGCCTTGGCCAACACCTGCATCGCCCTGGGCCCGGATTGGTACGGGCACCTGCTCAGCCCCAACAGCTACGGCATCTTCCTGGGGTTGGTGCTGGGCAAGCCCGTCGGCATCGGCTTGTTCTGCGCCATCGCCGTTTGGCTGGGCATTTGCGCGTTGCCCACGGGCATCCGGTGGGTGCAGCTCCTGGGCGCCGGGATCCTCGGTGGCATCGGCTTCACCATGAGCATCTTCAT
>JAGPDT010000057.1:14532-21592 GCA_018057455.1 Flavobacteriales bacterium
CCCAAGATGTTCACCTTGGACGTGTGGGACCGCCTGCGCAAGATCGGCTCCAGCGGCCCCAAGGTGCTGCCCGCCGACCTGGTGTTCATCGGCCTGCGCGACTATGAGGAAGAGGAGCGCGCCATCATCGAGGAGCACGGCGTCAAGGTGATCACCGTGGAAGAGCTGCGGGCCAAGGGGGCCAAGGCCGCCGTGCAGGACACCCTGGCCCACCTGGCCGGTTGCGACAAGCTGCACATCAGCTTCGACGTGGACAGCCTCGACCCCTCCATTTCCGTGGGCACCGGAACGCCCGTGCCCAACGGCCTCTTCCTGGACGAGGCCCGCGACCTCCTCGCCGGCTTCTGTGCCGAGCCCCGTACCGTTACGCTGGACGTGGTGGAGATCAACCCTGCGCTGGACACGTGCAATGCCATGGCGGAGAACGTGCTCACCGTGCTCGAACCCCTGTTCCCCATCCTGCGGGCGCGCTGAACGCGTGCGTGCATTGCGCACACGAAACCTTCATCGCCACCTCTCCACGACTTTGCATTGACACCATGTTCCAGGACCGTCTTCGTGCCGTTCTTGCCCCCGCTGTGCAAACCGCTTTCCAAACGCTCTTCCAAGCTGCGCCGGACGCGCAATCCATCGGGTTCCAGCCGACGCGCCCGGAGTTCGAGGGTGATGTCACCATCAATGTATTTCCATTTCTGAAGCTCAGCGGCAAAGGCCCGGAGCAAACGGCTCAGGCCATCGGAGAACACTTGGCCAAGCAGGTGGCCGAAGTGGAGCGCTTCAACGTGGTGAAGGGCTTCCTCAACATCGTGATCGGCGATGCCTATTGGACAGGGTTCCTGGAAGACGCCGTGGAGAAGGACATCCTTCAATTCCCCGCCTCGGGAAACAAGGTGATGGTGGAGTACGCCAGCCCCAACACCAACAAGCCGCTTCACCTGGGGCACTTGCGCAACATCTTCCTGGGGTACAGCGTGAGCCGCATCCTCCAGGCCGCGGGCCATGAGGTGGTGAAGGTGCAGGTGGTCAACGACCGCGGCATCCACATCTGCAAGAGCATGGTGGCCTGGCTGAAGTTCGGCAACGGCGAAACCCCGCAGGGCAGCGGCCTCAAAGGCGACAAGCTCGTGGGCAAGTACTACGTGGCCTTCGACAAGGCCTACAAGGCCGAGGTGGCCGGCCTGGTGGCCGCCGGCAGGGCCGGGGAAGAGGCGGAAAGCCAGGCCCCGATCCTGCTCGAAGCCCAGGACATGCTGCGCCAATGGGAAGCGGACGATCCCCGGGTGCGCGCCCTCTGGGAGCAAATGAACAGCTGGGTCTATGAGGGCTTCAACGCCACCTACGCCCGCGCCGGGGTGGACTTCGACCGGAACTACTACGAGAGCGACACCTACGTGCTGGGCAAGGAAGACGTGCTCAAGGGCTTGGACAAAGGCGTCTTTTATAAAAAGGACGGCGCCGTATGGGTGGACAACACCGCGGAAGGACTCGATGAGAAGGTGCTGTTGCGCCGCGATGGCACCAGCGTGTACATGACCCAGGACATCGGCACGGCCATCAAGCGCTTTGAGGAATTCCCGGGCCTCTCGCGCATGATCTACACCGTGGGCAATGAGCAGGACTACCATTTCAAGGTGCTCTTCCTCATCCTCAAGAAGCTGGGCTTCGCATGGGCCGATGGATTGTTCCACCTGAGCTACGGCATGGTGGACCTGCCCAGCGGCAAGATGAAGAGCCGGGAAGGCACCGTGGTGGACGCCGACGACCTGATCGAGGAGATGGTGGGCGAGGCGCGCGCCGCCGGCGAGCAGCTCAGCAAGCTCGACGGCTTCAGCGAAGCGGAACGCAACGCCCTCTTCGACATGATCGGCCTGGCCGCCCTGAAATACTTCCTGCTGAAGGTGGACCCGAAAAAGCGCATGCTCTTCGATCCCAAGGCCAGCATCGACCTGCAAGGGCACACCGGCCCGTTCATCCAGTACACCTACGCACGGATCAGGAGCTTGCTCCGGAAAGCCGCCGAATTGCCCGGTGGTGGCGGGGAGTGGCCAGGGCCCCTCGGCCAACCGGCAACGGACAACCACCAACTGCTGCCGGAGGAAAAGGCGGTCATCAAACTGCTGCACCACTTCCCCGCCGTGCTCAACGAAGCCGCCGCCAAACTGGAACCATCGGCGCTGGCCAACCACGCGTACGAACTGGTGAAAGCCTACAACACGTTCTACCAGACGGTGCCGGTGCTGAAAGAGGAAGCCCAAGCCAAGCGCGCATTCCGCTTGGCGTTGAGCACCGCCGTGGCCGGGGCCACCCAAAAGGCGATGTGGTGCCTGGGGATCGAGGTGCCCGAGCGCATGTAGGCGGAAGGGCCGGGTACAGCGCCCAAGGGCCGTACAGAAGCGGGCCTTGCCGCCACTGTGCACCGCCGGTGCCTGCCAAGCAGAGGTCCGGTGCGCACGGCCCCGTTACACGGCCGTCCTTGGCAACAGCGGCCCTGCGGCCCACCACCGCGAACGCGTACACCGGCCCCGGGTTACCTTCGCAGCCCTGAATAAGCGGGAATGTTCGAGAACCTGAACGACAAGCTGGAGCGCGCTTTCAAAGTGCTCAAGGGCCAAGGCCAGATCACCGAGATCAACGTGGCCGAAACGGTGAAGGAGATCCGCCGTGCGCTGCTCGATGCCGACGTGAACTACAAGACCGCCAAGGACTTCACCGACCGCGTGAAGGCCAAGGCCCTGGGCCAGAACGTGCTCACGGCCGTCAGCCCCGGCCAGCTCCTCACCAAGATCACCCACGATGAGCTCGCCGAGCTCATGGGCGGCACGAATGCCGCCATCAACCTCAGCGGCAACCCCACGGTGGTGCTCATGAGCGGCCTGCAAGGCTCGGGCAAGACCACCTTCAGCGGCAAGCTCGGCCACTACCTGCGCAAAAAAGGCCGCAAGGTGCTGCTCACCGCCGCCGACGTGTACCGCCCCGCCGCCATAGACCAGCTGGAAACACTGGGCAAACAGCTCGATATCGCCGTGTACAGCGAGCGCGGCAACAAGGACCCCGTAAGCATCGCCCGGAACGCCGTCGCACATGCCAAGCAGCACGGCTTCACCGCCGTGGTCATCGACACCGCCGGGCGCCTGGCCGTTGACGCGGCCATGATGGACGAGATCGCCCGCATCAAGAAGGCCATCAGCCCGCAGGAAACGCTCTTCGTGGTGGACGCCATGACCGGCCAGGACGCCGTGAACACCGCCAAGGCCTTCAACGACCGCCTCAACATCGATGGCGTGGTGCTCACCAAGCTCGATGGCGACGCCCGAGGCGGGGCCGCCCTCACCATCCGCAGCGTGGTGGACAAGCCCATCAAGTTCATCGGCACCGGTGAAAAGATGGAGGCCCTCGACGAGTTCCACCCCGATCGCATGGCCGGCCGCATCCTCGGCATGGGCGACGTGGTGTCCCTGGTGGAGCGCGCCCAGGAGCAGTTCGATGAGAAGGAAGCCCGCGCCCTGCAGAAGAAGATCGCCAAGGACCAGTTCGGCTTCGATGATTTCCTCGCCCAGATCCAGCAGATCAAGAAAATGGGCAACATGAAGGACCTCATGGGCATGATCCCCGGCGTGGGCAAGGCCATGAAGAACCTGGACATCCCCGACGACGCCTTCAAGAGCATCGAGGCCATCATCCGCAGCATGACCCCCGCCGAGCGCACCGATCCGGGCCTGATCAACGGCAGCCGCCGCCAGCGCATCGCCGCCGGCAGCGGCACCAACGTGGCCGAGGTCAACAAGCTGATGAAGCAGTTCGACGAGATGCGCAAGATGATGAAGATGATGGGCGACAAGAGCAAGATGCAGGCGATGATGCAGCGCATGCAACAAGCCCAGCAGGCACAGGGCATGCGGCGGTGAGGTCCGGCGCACCCTGGCGCACAGGGCCTCCCACAGGTGCCCGCACGGCGGGCCCCGCCTGATCCGCATTTCCCCTTTGCCTTGCTGATTGCGGCTGCATGGGCCCCTGGCCTACCGGCAAATTGCCATGCCGTAGTTTCGGCCCACCATGAACACCATCTCCACCTATCGGGAGCTCAACGGCGTTGAATGCGGCAAGGCCGTGCGTGCCCGCATCGCCGCGGCCGCGGCCCAAGTGCTTGCCGAACGAGGCCGTACGCCCCACCTCGCCGCCGTGCTGGTGGGGGAGGATCCCGCCAGCCAAACCTACGTGGGCAGCAAGGTGAAGGCCTGTGAGGAAGCGGGCTTCCGCAGCAGCCTGTTGAAGCGGCCGGCGGACATCACCGAAGCCGGCCTCCTCCAGCTGGTGGACCAGCTCAACAACGACCCCGAAGTGGACGGCTTCATCGTGCAGCTGCCCCTGCCCAAGCACATCAACGAGGAACGCGTCACCCTGGCCATCGCCCCCGGCAAGGACGTGGACGGCTTCCATCCGCAGAACCTCGGCCGCATGATGCTGGGCCTGCCCGGCTACCTCCCCGCCACGCCCAACGGCATCGTGGAACTGCTCAAGCACTACGAGGTGCCCACCGAAGGCAAGCATTGCGTGGTGGTGGGCCGCAGCAACATCGTGGGCACGCCCATGGCCATCCTCATGAGCCGCAACGCCAGCCCGGGCAACTGCACCGTGACCCTCGCGCACAGCCGCACCAAGGACCTGCCCGCCATCACGCGCCAGGCGGACATCCTCATCGTGGCCATCGGCAAGCCCAACTTCATCACCGCCGACATGGTCAAGCAGGGGGCCGTGGTGGTGGACGTGGGCATCCACCGCGTGGAGGATGCCACCCGCAAGAAAGGATACCGCATTTGCGGCGACGTGGACTTCGATGCCGTGGCCCCCAAAAGCGCCTGGATCACCCCCGTGCCCGGTGGCGTGGGGCCCATGACCGTGACCAGCCTGTTGCTCAACACGCTGAAAGCCGCAAGCTGATCCACACCCTGTTCAAACCTCCAACCCGGATACCCTACATGCCTGAACGGACCGGAAGCTTCTTCGACCATGTGTTCGAGAACAACCGCAAGTGGATCGCGGAGAAGAAAGCGGTGGACCCCGATTTCTTCAAGCACTTGGCCGAAGGACAGAACCCGGAGGTCCTCTTCATCGGCTGCAGCGACAGCCGCGTGGCCGCCGAGGAACTCATGGGCGCACAACCCGGCGAGGTCTTCGTGCACCGCAACATCTCCAACGTGGTGGGCAGCACCGACCTCAACGCGCTCAGCGTGGTGGAGTACGCCATCGGTGCGCTTCGGGTGAAGCACGTGGTGGTTTGCGGCCACTACGGCTGCGGAGGCGTGAAGGCCGCCTTGGAACCCCACGACCTGGGCCTGCTCAACCCATGGCTGCGACGCATCCGCGACGTGTACCGCTTCCACCGCGCCGAGCTCGACGCCATCACCGACCAGGCTACCCGCTACGACCGCCTCGTGGAACTCAACGTGGAGGAGCAGTGCCTGAACGTGACCAAGACCGCCGTGTTCCAGAAGTCCTATCTGCGTGGCCGGACACCCTCCGTCCACGGCTGGGTCTTCAACATGGCCACCGGTGAACTTGTGGACCTCAAATTCGACTTCGAGTCCAAGCTGGATGAGGTCCGCCAGATCTACGACCTCAAGCCTGAAGTGTAGCCTTCTTGCTGGCCGTGCACCGCTCCTTCCGGCCCCGCTCTGGTTGAGCCGGACGTTGCTTTACCGTTGAAAGCCGTTCCTCCGTATTACATGAAAAAGCTACTCCTCTTGGCCGCCATGGCCGCAGCGCCGCTCATCGGCGCAGCCCAGACGAAGACCGGAAAGGCCCATGTGGAATGGGGACCTGACCAGACCGCCAAGGAACACGGATACTTCAGCTACGTGATCGATGACGTGGGCAACAGCACCTTCCTGGCCGTGGACAAGAAGAAGGAATTCCTCATCCAACGCATGGATGGCCTACGCACCATGTGGCAGAAACCGGTGGACCTGGAATGGGACGGCGAGGACCTCGCCGTGGAACGGATCCTGCTCACGAACAAGGAAGTATTGGTCTTCGCAACGCGCTACAGCAACAAGGACAATGAACACCGCTTGTACCTGAAGACCTTCAGCCAAGACGGCCTCAGCCCGGTCAAGGCTTGGGACCGGGTGGCCGTGATACCCGCGGAAAAGGCGGCGAACAAAGGTGCCTTCAACATCTCCGCGTCGCCGGACCGCTCGAAGATCCTGGTGCATGTGCTGCCGCCCCTGGCCAAGAAAGACGCCGAAAAGTCACACATGGACGTGTATGACGCCGGCATGAACCCCTTGTGGTCGCAGGGTTTCCAACTGCCCTATGCCGATGCGGAATTCACCGTGGAATCCCAGCGCCTGGACAACGATGGAAGCGTGGTGGTGCTGGGCGTGAAGTACGCCGGCAAGCTGGAACGCAAGGAGCTGAAGCGTGCCAACAAGGCCACCTATGAGTACCACCTCCTGGTCTACACCGGTACCTCGGCTGCTCCGCAGGACCATCCCATTACCGTGCAGGACAAGTTCCTCCAGGACATGACCCTCTCCATGGGTGACGCAGGCGACATCATTTGCGCAGGGCTTTTCGGCAACAAGGGCAGCTTCAGCGTGCGCGGCGCCTACTTCCTGCGGTTGGACAGGGCCTCCAAGCAGGTGGTCCACGCCAGCTTCAAGGACTTCAGCGACGACTTCATCACCTTGTACATGACCGAAAAGCAGGCCGCGAAAGCCGCTAAGAAGGCCGACAGGAAGGACGAGGAACTGGAACTCCCCGAGTTCGAGCTGTACGACATCATCCGCCGCGATGACGGCGGCGCCGTGCTCCTGGCCGAACAGTACATCTTCCGCATTTCCACCTACACCACCTCCACGCCCAACGGCGGCACCACCACCACCACGGTCTACCACTACTACTACAACGATGTGCTGGTGGTGAACATCGACCCGCAGGGCAATATCGAATGGGCCACCAAGGTGCCCAAGCGCCAGCACAGCACCAATGACGGTGGCAGGTACAGCAGCTTCGCCGTGGACGTCAAGGGCGACAAGATCTACCTGGTGTTCAACGACAG
>JAGPDT010000110.1 GCA_018057455.1 Flavobacteriales bacterium
TGCTGTTCACGTTGGTGATCGCATCGGGCTCCCCGGTGAGTAGGGTGTACCCGTCCGCGATCACGTTGGTGAACGCGCCTAACGTGGGGTAGGTGACCCGCTCGTTGATCTGCGCCCGCAGCAGGTTCGATGTGCTGAAGTCGATGGGCTGGTTGGCACGGGTCTGGATCCGCAGCGGTATCGTGCTGCCGAAATCAGCACCCAGCCATTCGGTAGTGCTTATCAAGTTACCGCCCGGTAAGCTGTTCCAGTATGATTGCTGCGCCTGGGCCATCTGCATGGCCACACTTCCTGCCAAGGCAAGAAGAAGTTGTCTTGTTTTCATTGTCGTTCATTGTTTGAACGACCGGACTTTTACCAAACTACGAACTTCACGATGTGCTGCTTCCCTTTGCCCTGTATCCGCAGATAATACATCCCGGCCAACGTAGGCTTAGGCAGCTCCAACCGGGCAGCTTCGGAATGCGTCTCCTTTACTATTCTACCCAACGCATCCAGTACTTCCGCCCGGTATGCTTTCCCCTCCCATTGCACCTGGATCGTTTCTCTGGCCCAATGGATGCTTGGCACATCCGTTGGCACCACCTCCTGCACACCCAGCCCATTGCATCCAGGATCAAGGGGGATCACCTCCACGCCATCGATCAGGTAGTAGGTAATGCCAGTCCATGGATCGGGATTGCCGATCGGTATTGCCGTGGTGAGCGAGTCCGGAAAGAAGTTGCCCAGCACCAAATAGGAGTAGGCGCTGTCCGCAAGAAAGGTACCTTCCACCATGGTCCAAGCCGCAGTATCGGCAACCGCCACCGTTGTCCTCAAATGGGCGTAGTTCCGATAGGGAAAATCAGACCCCGTTGTACCGTACCAAGCATTGGAATGGGTGGTGAACAGCATGCCCACATTGTTGCATGCGGTTCCTCCATTGATAAGCAAGTAGTTCCCACCGTAAGCAGGGTTCATCCAAAAGCGCAACTGGTACGTGCATCCGATCTCCAATGGCTCGATCAGCTCCGTGCCCACATATTCTCGGTAGGCACCACCTCCGTCATAGGTGCGCATGCCTACATAGGCATTCCCATCCCAAGCATACTGGAAGGTCCAAGCGTTCTGTGGCACATCCACCAACGAGTCGAGACTCAAACTAGTGGCACACGCATTGAAGTAGTCTGGGCTGTTCAGCCAACTGTACCAATACAGCGGTCTATCACCTTCCTGAAAGCCCACGGTGTACGGGCAGGTGTCCTTTTCCTCGAAACTCGGGTTGGGCACCAAATTCTGCGCTTCGCAGCGGAGAGAAGCGACGAACAGCGAACAGCACAAGGCAAGCCAAACGCCCGCCCTGTGCCATCCACCGTTCATTGCAGAGAGAAGCATTCGTTCGTTGTTCGTTCGTGTTCCGCCGCGATTTGGATCGGTCCGGTCGGTTAAAACTACGATGCACCGCACCACAAGCGCGCATGCATGCCTTCCCTCGCGGCGGCCGGGAGGGGCCGGGGGTTGCCCCGTGGTCCGCTGCGGATCACGCCTTGGCGGAAAATGGGGGTGCTATCTCCATGGTTCCGATGTAGAAACTCTGTCCACAAAAAGGCCGTACCGCTTGGGGAAGCAGGGAACGGCCGATGGACCTTGTCCGGTCAGAAACTCAAGCGCTGTGCGCCGGAAGCCGATGGGCGATCGATGGGATGGATCAGGCTTCATGTGCAACGTATGTAGGGGTTGTGAAGGGCTTTGCAACAACTGGTTGAAAGCTGGAGTTGAATCCGTGCAACGAAAAGCACAAGCGATGATGGTCGAGGTGGAGAAGTCATGCTCCAGGGCCCGCCCAGGGTCGCAGGTCCGGATAGAGGTGACGCTCCGGGAGCCCGGAGTTGCCGGGCAACTGGCGGCCCACCAGCAGCCGTCGCAGCCCAGTTCCTGCAGCACGGTGCAGGTGCGGTGCACCCGGTTGTCCGTGGCCAGGTCGTTGGCAACGCTCACAAGGGCGCGTTGAAATAGCGGCGGCATGCGGCCGAGGTGAACGCGCTAGCACCAGTAAACTTGTGCCCACACCAGGCCGGATGGCCCAACGGGCACATTGATGGACATATTCAGCGACTTCAACCTCAAGCCCTTCAACACCTTCCATGTGCCTGCCCGGGCCGCCCGCCTGGCGCGCTTCCGCAACGTGGAGGAGCTGCGTGCCCTGTTGGACCATCCCGAATTGAAGCAACTGCCACGCCTGGTGCTGGGCGGGGGCAGCAACGTGCTCTTCACGCAGGACTGGCCCGGGGTGGTGCTTCTGAACGAGATCGGCGGCATGGAACTGCTGCTGGAGACCGAGGAAGCCGTGATCGTGCGCGTCGGTGCGGGCCTGGTGTGGCACAACTTCGTTTCCTATTGCGTGGACCAAGGTTGGGGCGGCCTGGAGAACCTGTCGCTGATCCCCGGCCGTGTGGGTGCGGCACCCATGCAGAACATCGGGGCGTACGGGGTGGAGATCAAGTCGGCCTTCCACCACCTACAGGCGCTACGCCTGAGCGATGGCGAAGTGGTACGCTTCGATACGGAGGCCTGCCGCTTCGGCTACCGCGAGAGCTTCTTCAAGCGGGAAGGCAAGGGGCAGTACATCATTCTATCGGTGGCCTTCCAGTTGAACAAACATCCCGAGCTGCACACCCATTACGGCAGCATCCAGGCGGAGCTGGACAAGCGTGGCATCACGGCCCCCACCATCCGTGACGTGAGCGAGGCGGTGATCGCCATCCGCCGCAGCAAACTGCCCGACCCGCAAGTGCTGGGCAATGCAGGCAGCTTCTTCAAGAACCCGGTGGTGCCCGTAGCGCTTGCCGACCGCATCAAAGCGGCACACCCTGCCCTGGCCTCCTACCCTGCCGGTGATGGGCAGGTGAAGCTCGCGGCCGGTTGGCTGATCGAAAAGGCCGGCTGGAAAGGCTTCCGCGAAGACAACCTCGGCGTGCACAAGGACCAGGCCCTGGTGTTGGTGAACTACGGAGGTTCCAGCGGCAACGCCATCTACGGGCTTTCTTCCCGCATACTGGAGAGCGTGAAGGAGAAGTTCGGCGTGGAGCTGGAGAGGGAGGTGAACATCATCTGAGAAATCGGACGGCATCGGCGCCAAGGCGAACAGGTGGGTGGTGAGCGGCGCGGGGCTTGAGGGGAACGCTATAACCGCCCGGAGGCCACACGCGCCACGGGTTTCACGCGAAGACGCCGACACCGGGGAACTGGTCAAGCGCGGACAACCGACCAAATTTCGTGCACTTCAATTGAGATCCAGGGCCGTGGAAGTGCTGAAGGAAGCAAGGGCGGTGAAGGTGCGGGCAACCAGTGGACCTCCAACCCCTGACTGCGCAGACACCCAAGGGCATCCCGAAGTACCCTGTGGACCGCCCTACGGCAGTACCATGATCGGCTTTGTGGCGCGCTGCGCACCAACTTGCACGTGCACGTGGTAGACTCCGGCAGCAAGGCCTTCCACCGCGAACCGGGCCGTGTTTGCCGCAGGAACCACGGACGTGCCCGACCCTTGCCGCACCAGGCGCCCTGTGGCATCGGTGAGGCGGATCAACGCGGGCCATGCGCCCCTGTTGAAACGTACCATGACCGAACCCTTGGCGGGGTTGGGATAGACCACCAGCTCGAGCCCCGGTCCAACCTCCGGCACGCCCGCGCCCTCCACCGGCACGGCCATGGCCGCCGTGGTGCCCACCGCCAGCCGGGTGAGGTTGCGCCAGTAGGCCGTATCCAGGTATTGCATGCGGTCGTTGGGCGTATGGTAGTGCGGGTTGGCGTCGTTGTCGAAGTCCTCGATCAAAAGGATCGCGCCGTAGCCTTCATCCCAGAACGAAGCATGGTCGCTGTACGTCTCCCCGGGGTCGTTCACCGCGATCGGCAGGTCCAATCCGTACAAGGTGTTCACCAGCAGCATGGAATCCTTGATGGCCATGCTGTTGCCCACGGCGCGGGCGTGGATGCGGAGCAGACCATCACCGTCACCGTCGTACCCGATGGCATCCAGGTTGATCACCGCCGTGATCTGCTCATCGTTGCCGGCGGCGCTTGCGGCATGGTACGCGCTGCCGACCAGCCCTTGCTCCTCCTCATCCCATAGCGCGAACACCACCGTGTTCTCAAACGGCCGATCAGCCAACAGGCGCGCGGCCTCCAACACGGCACAGGTGCCGCTGCCATCATCATCGGCCCCCGGCGCGGCAAGCCCTCCGGGCATGCAGTCGTAGTGCGCGCAGAGGACCACCTTGCGTTCGGGGTGCACCAGGCCCGGTTTCACGGCGAGGACGTTGGCACCCATGGTGCCGAAGACCTCCGCCTGCGGTGCATAGCCCATACGCGCGAACTCTTGCTGGAGCCACTGCGCCGCCAGGGCATTGCCTGGTTGGCTCTGGTGGCGCGAAAGGACCCATGCATCGCCCAGGCCCACGTCCACCGGCGCTTCACCGCTCAGCCGCTCCATGCGCCACACCAGGGAGTCGGCGCTTACGGCATCCACCAGTTGCTGGATGGCGGGCTGTTGGGCGTGCAGCAGGCCAGGGACGGCACTGGCCGCCAACAGCAACCTGGCCATAGGGCGTACCCGTCTGAACATGCCGAAAAGTAGCCGATCCCATGGATGATCGGACCTGTATATCCGCACCAGGTTTCGCTTGGCTGGCAGTTTGCAACAACGAAAATTACCATTAAGTTCGGAGTTGTGTTACCCATCAAAACCCATAACAAATGAGAATAAGAGACCTTCTGAAACCCTTGCTGGTAGCGGCTTTCGCAGCCCCCCCCCCCCGCTGAACCCCTTGGTGGGAGCGGGTTTGCTGATGGCACAAGATAAATTGTGGGTGAACTCCGGCTCCGGGCAGTTGCTGGACTTCAACTCCGGCGGGGTGCAGGCCACGGCAAGCCAATTGCCCACGGACCCCGGCCCCGATCGTTACCATGGCCAAACCGCCCAATACAGCGAGAACGCGCAATACGACGCAAATGGCCAACTGCTCTTTTTCGTGCAGGACGGCAACATTTACGACCATGCGGGCTACCTGATGGCCGACAACGATGCGGACCCGCAGAATTGCCGCAACTGCCTGGTGAAAGGCTTGCAGGAGATTCTCATCACCCCCATGCCCGGCACCTGCGACAAGTACTACATCATCGGCGGGAACAAGGCCGGGAACTACAGTGCGCTGGGTTACTCCATCCTGGACCTTGCCAAACCCAACCCGTTCTTCCCCGGGCGTTTGGGAGCGGTTTGGGACCTGGTGGATGTACAAGGCCAGCCCGTGATGGACCAGCAGATGCAGGGCTCCACCCCAGGCATCACGCTCCCGCAACTGGACCTGCCCAGCACCTGCCACTTGGGCAGCACCGGCAACACGGCCACCCGTTCCAAGAACGCCCACCTGTGCATCTTGGACGGCCCCGCGAACGGCGAACCGCGCACCCTGTTCGTGCAGACGGCCAGCAGCTTCAAATACGCCACCATCAGCGCCAATGGCATTTCAAACCTGCAGGTATTCCGGACCTTCGGGAACAGTTCCGCCGATGATATCCTGCATTGGTCCGGTGGGATCGCCGTGGCCAAGACCAGCCCGGATGGCGTGATGCGCCTGGCCCGAACGATCAATTCCGACCTGTATCCGGCTTCGGCCGGCAACGTTTCCATCGAGGTCTCGCAGGTCAGCTTCACCGGCAACCAGGTCTCGGACGTGGTGCTGGCCTCCATCAATACGGACCTCACGGGTACACACCAGGGCATCGGCACCGTGCATGGCATTGCGTTCAGCCCCAGCGGCAGGTACCTGTACTTTTCCCAAGCCACCCAACCCTACATCGGCTATGTGGACATGCTGGACCCCGCCTACACCGTGCATGACCTGGTGACCGAGCTTGGCCTTACCGGCATGAGCGCGTACGGATTCGGGCAGATCGCCTGCAACAAAGGACCCAACGGCAACGGATGGTCCATGTATTACCCCTATGCTACCGGCATGGGCTGCCTCAACAACATCGAGAACCCTGCCAGCCTTACCTGGACCTACACCCTCACCGTTCCTGGCGGGCCGGTTGCCCCACCCCCGAATTCCGTGTTGTCCAACACCCCGGGCACGCCCTTCAACCATTACCTGATGGACCGGCAGAACTACCGCGACCAACA
>JAGPDT010000006.1 GCA_018057455.1 Flavobacteriales bacterium
TAAAATGGCCGTTCACTTTGCTTAGCGACCTGGGCGGCACCGCTTTCAACGCCTTTGCGCTCCACCGGTCCATGGGGTTGAAGCAACGGTCCACGTCCGCTTTACGCTCCATGCGATCCATTTGACGGTCCCCGTGCGCCCAACGAGACCAGGGCTGTGCCGCGCGACTTGGCGGGTGAACAGGTTCAAGGCTTGGCCAAGTCGTGGAAGAGCACGCGCCCATCGTCCGTACCGGTGATGAACTGGCCATTGTGGAACAGGCAGGGCGCGCGGTGGTGCTGGTCCTTGTTCTGTGGGTAGGCCAAGGACTGCACCGCGTTCCCCGCGGCATCGGTGAACACCACGCCACCGTCTTTCACGGCCTTGGCGGTGAATGGGCCGTGCACCGCCTCGGTCTGTTGGTAGAACCGGTCGAACTCGGAGTTGCCTTTCTTCAGGCCCAATTCCCGGGTACGGATGGCGTCCGGGATCCATTTGTACCGCGCGATCATCTTATCCTGCTTGCCGGTCTTCACGTCCCACACCTCGCGTGTTCCCGCAAAGCCGATCAACACCACGTACTCGCCGTTGTCATTGAACGCCGCGTGATACACCACACTGCTTCCGTCCTCGTCATACGGAAAATCAGCTATGCGTTTGCCGGTCTCCAGGTCGCGCAGCTCGGCGCCACGTGCCGTGCCTACCAGGATACGGTCGCCCTTGGGTGCCAGCGCCAAGCAGGTCACTTCCACCTTGCCCAGGTTGATGGTCTTGACCGGGGGATCGAGCACCACTTGTGCCGTGGCGGGGAGCATGGGGAAAATGAAGGCCAAGGCGAGCAGGGATTTCTTCATGAACGCAGTGTCGGGTTGGGGACCTCGGCCATCAAGCGGCATGCCAAGGGGATCACTTCACCAGGAGCCACGCCTGTGGCGCTTCCTCCTTGCGCACGGCACTGAGCGCCTCCAGGGCGATTTGCCGTTGGGGGTAGCTTCCGTAGGCCACACGGAAGAGCCCTCCTTTGCGATCGATGACCGAGGCGGCGAAGCCCTTAGCCTGTAATTCGGCGACCAACCGGTCCGCATTTTCCTTCTCCTGGAAACAGCCGCCGATGATGTGGAACCGCATCCCCACCGCCGGGGTTGCCACGGCGGTGCTCTCGGGTACGGCCTTCGGCGGGGACTGGCCCATGTTCACTGCCACCATGGGCTCGTTCGGCCCGGCGATCGGCAGCTCGTGGATGCCGGACAAGCCAGCGGGAACCGACCAGATGGAAGCTTGCACCAGCTCCATGGCCTGCTTGGGGGCCAGAGGCATCCGGTAACGGGCTGGCTCGGCGCTCCACCAGCGATCGGGCACCAACCGCGCCAAATCGGTGCCGCCGGAGGGAACCACGATGTACCAAGTGGCTGCCGTGAAGGCAACGGCGGCCACGGCCGCCGCCATCAGATACCCCACCGTCGCCTTCTTCCTCTTGATGGGCATGACCGGTTCTTCCGCCGGCCCGGCCTTCATCGCAGGAAGCACCGCGACGGGCACCGGCACGGCTTCCACCGGCCTCAGTCCGTAGGCGTCCTTGAGGAAATTCACCCGGCGATCAGGCTCGAACTGCAAGTTGTGCTCGGCATCATGGAAGAACGTGCCCACGCGGGCCACCTCCAAGCGGCCATGGTCCCGCAGCGTTTTCCGCCACTGCTCCAGTTCCCGTTCCACCTGGTCCCTGGCTGCATTGAACTCGAAGCCCTCATGGCGTACCACCTGGTCCACCAACAGCCCGTCGTGCCTTACAAGTTTGCGGTTGAAGCTAAGGTCCTTCGAGGGTGGGTGCACCAGTTTGCGCTGCACGTCCAAGCGGGCCGGGCGGTAATGGGCAAGAAAGCCGCCGAAGCCCGGCACGATCACGCAATCATGCTCGAACAGCAAGTCGTGGATATATCGGTCGAGCGCCATGGATGGGGTCAAAACTAAGGCAACGTGCGGGTCAAAGAAAAGCGATCCGGCGACAGGACCATCACCCTTGGTCGGCCACCCTGCGCCGCGCCTCTTCAAGATCGGCCGGTGTATCCACACAGAAGGAAGGGAACGCGGTGAGGCCCACCCGCACGGCGATGCCGTTCTCCAGCCAACGCAATTGCTCCAGTGATTCAGCGATCTCCAACGAAGAAGGCGGCAGTTGCACGATGCGCCGCAAGGCCCCGGTGGTGTACGCGTAGAGGCCCACATGCTTGAGGAAACGGAACTGCGTGCACCGGGGTGCGCTCCCGGCATTGCGCAGGAAGGGAATGGCGGCCCGGCTGAAGTACAATGCGTTCATCTGCCGGTCCGTGGCCAAAAGCACTTCTCCCGGGTCGTCCAAGTCGTGGTCCGAGGTTACTTCCTGGGCCAAGGTGGCAATGGCCACGCCGGGCTGCTGCAGGCAGCGGCACACCTCCTCGATCTGTTCCGGTGCAATGAACGGCTCATCGCCCTGGATGTTCACCACCCCATCGAACTGTTCCTGTCCGGTTCGTTCCAAGGCCTCCCAACAACGGTCGGTGCCGCTGGGGTGCTTGGCCGAGGTGAGCACGGCCCGCCCGCCGATGGCCTGCACATGGTCCGCGATGCGGGCATCATCGGTGGCCACGGCCACATCGGCCAAGGCAGTACAAAGCCGGGCCTGTTCCAGCACGCGTTGCACCATGGTCTTGCCGCCGATGTCCACCAAGGGCTTGCCCGGCAGGCGGGTGCTGGCGTAGCGGGCGGGGATCACACCGAGGATGCGCATGGCTTTTCAGATCGTGAGTGCGAGTTGCAGGCGGCAAGCCCGGGGCGCTTCGATGGCCATGGGCCGGATGGCGTACACCTCATTGCTGAGGTTGGTGACCAGCAAGGAGATGTTCACCTGGTGGGTGAGCGCGTAGCCGAGGCGTACGTCGGTGACCCAATCGCCCGAGGTGTGCGCGGCCATCCATTCTTCCACGCCGATCTCACCCAACTGACCCATCTGCTCGATCTGAATGAAAGCCTGGTCGATGTTGCGCACATGGCTGTTGTACCGCACGCTGATGCCCGGTGAGATCCGTTTCCAGGTGGCCCCGATGTCCCCCCGGAAGAGGTCCTGCACGCGGAATTTCAGGATGTCATTGCGCGTGTCGGAGCTTGTGCTCAGGTAGGTGACGTTCTGTACCGCGCCCGTGGTGGAAACCGTTTGCGCGTAGGCCTCGTTGGGCGTGGTGCTCACCGGCAAGGTATGCGTGTAGCCCAGCAGGAACCGCAGTTCCACCACACCCACCAAGCCCTTACCGGCCAGTTCAAACTCGGTACCGGTGATGCGCGCACCGCCGGTGTTGATGCTTTTGAAGCCGAAGCCGAGCAAATTGGCCGGGGAGCGGTCCGGGCCCCATTGCCCGAAGGTGAACTCCACGTAGCGGTCGAGGTCCTGCTGGAAGGCCACCATGTCCATATAACCTGAAACGCCGCCGAGCTTGAACCCCTGCTTGATGCCGCACTCCACGTTCACGCTGGTCTCGGGCTTGAGCTCCGGGTTGGGGTAAATGTGGAGTGCCCCCACGGACGTGATGATGTACCGTTCCCCAATGGTGGGAAAACGGAACCCCTGCCCGTAACTGGCCCGCAGGAAGGTACCCTCCCAAACTTGGTAGGTGGCCCCGGCACGCACCACCGGCTCGGCCTGCTCCAATTCATTCACCTTGAACCGCTCATACCGCACACCGGCGCTGACCATCAGCCGCGCCAACAATTTCTTGTCCACTTGCAGGTAGGCTGCCGTATTTGTTGCGGCGTTCTCGCCATTTGCCGCCGGATTGCCGCTGTAGAGTTCGGCATGGCTGGCCACCTGTTGGCCCACCAGACCCGCCGTCATCGTGGTGGGCCCGAACAGCTCAAGCCTTTTCTGCAACTGGTACTCCGCATAGAACAGCTCGTTGGCGTTGCTTTGATTGCCGCTGTTCCTGAAGTGTTGGCCATAGAACCGGCCGTTCAGGCTGTGCCGCGTACCGTGTGGGCCGGTGTAGTGCACGAACGGGTCGAAATAGTACTGCGTGCCCACCGTGTTGGTGGTGGTATTGGGCATGGGCCGGTACAGGCCTTCGTGCAAATTGTCCCAAAGGAAGATGCTGGTGCTGCGGCTCTTCATCACGTTCCCGTTGAGGCCGTAGTTGAGCCCTTTGACCTTGTTGTTGCGCCACCGCGTGGCGAAGGTGAAGCGTACGCGATGGTCGTAGCCGCCGGTCCCGAGCCGGTATGGATCGTCCGCCAGGCTGTCAGGTGCGATGCGTTCCGGCCCGATGTAGCCCTGATCGCCCAGTGCATTGGCCGCCACCACCAGGTCGAACTGTTTGAAGCGCTGGCTGTGCAGGAAGCTTGCCCCGGTGGTGATCGGCGGACCGCCCCCCCACCATTTGGCATCGGGCTGGCCCGGTGCGTCATACGCTCCGCCGAAGACGGTGGCCCGCGTCTTTGGTGCTGCCCCCGGCCAACCCGTGCGCACATTGATCACCCCGCTGAGCGCCGCGCTGCCGTACAATACGCTGCTGGCCCCCTTGATCACCTCCACCTGTTCCACATCCTCCAAGGGCAGGAAGCTCCAGTTGGGCCGGCCAATGTCGCCGCTGAGGATGGGCATGCCATCGGCCAGCAGCATCACCCGGCTGCCAGCCCCGTAGCTGAAGCCGCTCCCCGCGCGGATCTGCGGGTCCCCGTCCACCACCACCACCCCCGGCACCTGGTCCAGTGCATCGGCCAGGTTGGTGGTGATCTTTTCGCGCATCAGGGCTACGGGCAGCACGCTCAGCGACTGGGTCACCTCCCCTACCCGTTGCTCGAATTTGCTGGCACTTACCACCACCAGGTCCAGTTGTGAGGTGGCCGGGTCCAAGGCCAGGTCCAACACCACTTGCCCCCCGCCAGGCACGTTCACTTGCAGGTTGCGATCGGAAAAGCCGATGAAACGGGCCACGACCGGGTACACCCCGGCAGGCAGGACCATGGCATATCGGCCACTGTCGTCGGTGGTGGCCGCTCGCATGGGACCAAACGCGATGCTGGCGCCGGGCAACGGCTGCCGATCCTCGGCGCTGTACACGGTTCCGTGCACACGGCCGGTGGTGGCCGGAGGCTCCTGGCCGTGCAGGACCAACGCCAGCAACACCATGGCCCCCGTTGAAATGATCCTCATCCCGCGTATTTTGGGCCGATAGCCGTGACGGCGAAAGTAGCGATCGGCATACAGCCATGGACGATCAGCAGTGGATACACCGCATAGCCCTTTCCATGCTCAAGGGCATCGGCCCGGTGAATGCCCGCAACCTGGTGGCCTGGAGCGGAGGCGTGGATGCGCTGTTCACGGACCGGCTGCTGCGCCGTTCCTTGGACAAGGTTCCGGGGATCGGCCCGGTGCTTTCGGCATCGGTCAAGGACCCCGGCGTGATCAAGTCCGCGGAAAAGGAGCTGGCGTACGTGCGCAAGCAGGGGCTGCGGATGCTCTTCTATTTGGAAGCGGACTACCCGCGGCGGTTGGTGCAATGCGGCGATGCGCCGGTCCTGCTCTTCGTCAAGGGCGGTGGCCAGCTGGACCCGGCCCGTTGCGTATCCATCGTGGGCACCCGAACACCCACGGCACCGGGCAAACACCTCTGCGAGCAGTTGGTGGAGGGGCTCACCGGTTGCGGTGCCACCATCATCAGCGGCCTGGCCTACGGCATCGACATTGTGGCGCACCGTGCCGCACTGCGCCACGGCCTGCCCACCGTGGCCTGCTTGGCCCATGGCCTGGACAAACTCTACCCCGGCGAACACGCGGCCACGGCCAAGGAGCTGTGCGGCAACGGAGCCTTGGTGAGCGAACTGCCCAGCGGTTCACCCTTTGCACCGGGCAATTTCCCCGCGCGCAACCGCGTGATCGCCGGGTTGAGCGACTGCACCATCGTGGTGGAGAGCGGCTCCAAGGGCGGCTCGCTGATCACGGCCGACATTGCCAACAGCTATGACCGGGAGGTGATGGCCTTCCCGGGCCGGCCCACGGATGAGCGGAGCACGGGCTGCAACAGGCTCATCCAACGCAACCAGGCCCATTTGGTCGCCTCGGCCCAGGACGTGCTGAAACTGATGGAGTGGGACGCCGAAGCATTGAAGAAAGGGCCGGTACAGCCATCGCTTTTCACCGAACTGATGCCGGATGAGCAGGCGTTGGTGGACCTGATCCGCGCCCAAGGCAAGATTGACATTGATACCTTGTGCCACCGCAGCAAGATGCCCCAGCCGAAAGCGGCCGGGCTCCTGCTGAACCTGGAGTTCAGCGGTGTGGTGCGCAGCTTGCCGGGCAAGGTGTATGCCCTGAATTGAGCGGGCCTGCCCGCAGCGGGTTCAATCCAGGCTGAAGTAGTCCGCGCTCTGGTAGCGGCCGCTGGACTCCTTCTCAAGCTGCATCAGGAGGTCATTGGCCAGGCTGCTGGCCCCGAAACGGAACCAATGCGAATGCAGCCATTCCGGGCCCAGCTCCTCTTTCACCATCATCAAGTAGTGCAGGGCTTCCTTGCTGGTGCGGATGCCACCGGCGGGCTTCATGCCGACCATCCCGCCGGTCTTCAGGAAGTGGTCACGGATCGCGTGCAGCATCACCAAGGTCACCGGCATGGTGGCCGCCGGGCTGATCTTGCCCGTACTGGTCTTGATGAAATCCGCTCCGGCGGCGATGGCGATGTCGCTGGCCAGGCGCACCTTGTCGTAGGTGCCCAGCTCACCCGTCTCCAAGATCACCTTCAGCCGGGTTTTGCCGCAAACTTCCTTGATCGCGGCAATCTCGTCGAAGACGTACCGGTGGTCTCCGCTGTGGAACCGTCCCCGGCTGATCACCATGTCGATCTCATCAGCGCCTTCGCCCACGGCGTGCTTTGTGTCGGCGAGCTTCACCGCCCGGGGTGCCTGTCCGCTGGGGAAAGCCGTGGCTACCGCCGCCACCTTCACGCCGCTGGTGCCCAAGGCCTGCTTGGCGGCCCTCACCAACGTGGGGTACACGCAAACAGCGGCCACCGTGGGCAGGCCCGGCAGCCGGTCGTGCAGGTGCATCGCCTTGTAGCACAACTGCCGCACCTTGCCGGGGGTGTCCTGGCCTTCCAAGGTGGTCAGGTCGATCATGCCCAAGGCGAGCTTCATGCCCGCCACCTTGGCCTGCTGCTTGATGCTGCGCGTCTTGATCCGCGCCACGCGCTCCTCCACACCTACCTGGTCGATGGTGGGCGACCCGGTGGGCAGGGATCGTACCGGGGAGAACGACATGGGCTGATGGTTGGTCCCGCAGGGGCGGGCAATGGGCAAATATAAACGGGCTGCACCGCGGCACTACCGGCTGCGGATCTCCTTGAGGGCGATCCGGAAGAAGGCGAGGTCATCCACGAAATACCGCCGGAACATGCGCTTGGGTTCGGAAAGGAACCGGTGGAGGAATTCCAGGCCCAGCTTTTGCCAAATCCGCGGTGCACGTTGTTTCAATCCGGCATGGAACTCAAAGCTGGCACCGAGCAACAGGAACAAGGGCATCGGCTGTGCGGCGCCCCTCAGCCGTTCGACCAAGGCCAATGCCAAGCGCTCTTGTTTGGGGAATCCCAAGCCCAGGAACACCAACGGCACAGGCCGCGCCATGAGTTCATCCATCACGGCATCCACCACGCTTCCCTCGGCTTTCGCATCCGCGATGGAATAGAATGGTGGCACCGTCCAGCACATGGCCTGGTTCTCCTTCTTCAATGCTTCCCCGATGGCCTCGTTGGCCAACACCATGAACACCGGTGCCTGCCGCTGGGCCAATTCCTTCCACAAGGCCGGGAACAGGTCGCTGCCCGCCAGCCGCGCCGGGAGTGCCTTTCCTTTCCTCAGCTTGCTGACCCACACGATCGGCTGCCCGTCGGGCAGTACGTAGCGCGCCTGGCTGATCCGTTCCAACAAGGCTACATGCTCCGCACGGTGAAGTTTAACGACCTGGTCCACGTTCGGTGTGCTCAGCAAAGGCAGCTCCCCGGCTTGCAGGGGCTGCAGGGGCCAGGCCAAGGCTTCCTGGATCACTGGACCATGATCGGCTGCGGCGATGAACGGCAGCCCGAACAATTCCACGCGCTCCATCAGGCTTGCTTGAGCCTGCGCCCCAACGTGTTCGCCACGTTGCGCATGCGCCCCAGGTTAAGGGCAAAAGCACCGATCAGTTTGAAGGGAAAGCGAAGCCAGGCGGCCATCAGGCTGAGCGCCCCGGGCGAAACATCGGCCATTACATAGCCTTGCTCCGCCATACGGCTGCCGGAGGTGCGCTGGCAGATGGCCACCTCGGTGTGGTCCAGGCCCTTTTTCCAGCTCTCGCCGCGGTCCGTGCGGATCCCTTTCTTCGTATGGTCGTCCATGGCGCTGGAGCTGCCCGCATGCGGCACCTCCAACATGGCCGGTTCATAAGGAATGCCCACCACTTCGCAGATCTTGCGCATGGTGGCTTCCGGGCTGGTGGTCAGGTCCTCAAAGCGGATGCCCACTACATCAGGATCGCCGGCATGGCGCTTGGCCGCGTCGAAGCTGGAGTTCCACAGGCGCGCAATGGTGTAGGGATGGTAGTTCATGCGCAGCCTGCGCACTTCTTTGTCGGGCATGCCGGCCATGCCCAGGTCCTTGCGCATCCACTTGCGCTTCTGGGAAAGCAATACGGCCCGTGGATCGCGGTACATCACAATGACCTTGGCACCGGGGAAGTGGCGCTTGACCTCGGCGATGTAGAAGATGTTCTGCGGTGTTTTCTCGCACGGTATCCGCTTGCCGTTCAAACGCGTCTCGTACGCCATGAAACCGGCATACACGTCCTTACGGTCGGCCTTTGGAGGCAATCCATCCAGCATCTGCTGCACGTCCGCATCGAACTTGCCCGGCACCACTTCGGCGAAAAATCCATCGCGCTGCCGTGTGGTCAGCTTGGTGAGCAGCTCTTTGGCAGCGGCTTCATCCATCGGCTTGCCGTCGTCCGCCGGCGCCCAATACGTACCGTAGAAATGCGGTTCATTGATGCCGTGCACCAAGGAATGGTTGTTCATCACCCGCAGCATCATGGTGGTGCCGCTGCGTGAGTTGCCGACGATGAAGATGGGGCCTGTTGGTCCGGTCATGCCTGCTGCTTCTTGGGCCCCCACCACTGGAGCAGATCCACGCCCATCAGGCGGGAGAGCCGTTCAACATCCTGTTCGTAGTACGACCACACGGCCGCGGCCTGGTCGGCCGGCAAGGTGGGCATCTGCTTGCGTGAATACAGCATTTCCTTGAAGCCACCGCGCAGCCGGCGCGGCACCAGGGCCTTCACCGTGCTGATGGCACCGCTCCGCACCAGCAGGCGGTTGAGCAAGGCGTTGCGTGGGACCGCCGCTTCATTGAACTTGCCCGACAGGTCCATCGCTTCCATCGGCGCTACGCCAATGGTGGAGAACAAGTGCCGCATGGTGGCCATGGGATCCTCCTTGAACCGTTCATGGAGCAAGATATGCACTTGTTCCTTGGGGAACAAGGCCAAGTAGCGTTCCACCTGTTCCGCGTACCGGCCCAACGCCAGGTATTGGTGATTGACGCCCCAGCCCTTCCGGGCGCGCTTGTCGTCCTGTTCAACCTCCTTGAGGAAGTCCTGCTCAAGGGTCTTCCCCTCGCGCAAATTCATGATGTATTGCGACCATGCACGTTGTACCGGGTCCCGTAGCATGAAGATGATCCGGGACTTGGGGCTTGCCGCATGGATGGCCTTGGCTGCCGAGGGACATACGGCGTAAGAAGGACAGACCTCCCCCACCACTTGGCCGGGGCGTGCATGGGCGAACAGGGCCGCATAGTGGGCCGGATCGGCCACTTGGGCAATGTGCACCACTTCTTTCATGCCCCCGTGGATGAATTTCCCCACGTCGAGCTTCACGTCCAAGGCATACTCCCGGAGGAAATCACCGGGCCGCATGTCGGCGCGTGCAAAGAAGTTGGTCTCCTTGATGGGAGGCAGGTGGATCCCCGGGTGGCGGTCCAGCAGGTTGTACAATGCGGTGGTTCCGCCTTTCACCACGCCCACCACCAGAAAATCCGGGCAGAACGCGGTCTTGGCCTCCTCCTTGTCCGGCGTTGGTACGGTTGGGTTCATGCAGTTCGGATGCAGGTGGTGTGCTTGTTCGACTCAGCAAGGCAGCAGCATAGCGGACAGGCCTTGGATGGAACCTTGGGTACGGTGGCGTCCAAAGGCCGCATCCACGGAGATTCCGCTTCAATTTCCACACCCCATGCAGGTTCCATACCGATCATTGCGCAGCTTGTTACGCCTTGCCCGGGTGCAGGTTGCACCGGGTGAAAAAAAAGAAGCTGAAGTGGACCGGTAACCTGCGATGGACGGGTGCGTTCAACGGCCGGTGCAAAGATGGGGCGTGCGGAACGCATTTTCTTTGCACGCCCTTCCATCCGCTTCCGCAGGGTGCCAACACCTCCACAAACCCAAAGCCACCAGCAGAACTCCCATGGTGATAAGTGACAAGCACCGGTTCGTTTTCGTGAACCTTCCGCAAACGGCCAGCACCGCCATCTCACGGGAGTTGGTGGACCAATATGAGGCCCGCGAGTTCTGCTTCAAACATGCCCTGTACCGCACGGATTACCTGAAGGCGGCCAATGCGGAGCAGAAGAAGTACAGGGTGATCTCCGGCCTGCGCAACCCCATGGAGATCACGTTGAGCACCTACTTCAAGGTGCGCAGCGACCATGAAGGGCGCTACAGCGACACCAAGGCGAACAAGATCCAGCACGGTTTCCTGCGCAAGCACATCATGCTTTGGTGGAACGGCCGGAGCAACCGGGAGATCAACGAGAAGGGCCTGTCCTTCGCTGCATGGTTCATGCGCAACCACCGCGTGCCCTATGCCAGCTGGAGCATCCTGGACCACCATCGCTTCGACAAGGTGATCCGGTTCGAGCACCTCCAGGCGGATTTCGCCGATGCGTTGCGCAAGTTGGGGGTGGAACAGACGCGGCCACTGCCCGTTGGCAACAAGACGGCCAAGGAAGGCAAGGACATCGCCACCTACTTCGATACCGAGGCTTCCCGCCGCCGGGCCAAGTTCGTGTTCGGCCCGTACATGCAGCAGTTCGGCTACGCCTTTCCCCCTGCATGGGACCACATCCAAGTGCCCGCTTCCGCCGTTGCGATGTACCGGGCCTTGAACGTGCTGCGCCGGTTCTTCTGGCTCTACCTCCGGTGAGGCCCGCTCATCAAGCCGCCGGGGCCGGAAGGACCTGCCCGTTGATGCGCGAATAGTGGTGCATCAGGCCCAAGAGCAGCAAGGCCTGGCCCGTGTTCTGCGTCAGTTGGCCATTGGTGAGCGAATCGAGGAATAAGGCCAGCAGCAGGAACTTGCAGGTCATGAAGAGCAGGTCACCATTCCTGCCCTTCACCCGCAGCATGTAGATGGCCGCGATGAAGAACAGCAGGTACAGCAGGGCCATGCCCGGGTAGCCATAGATGAAGGCCAAGCCCAACCAGCCCACGTCCGCCGGGTAGAAGAACCCGAAATACTTGTCGTAACCCTCCTCGCTCCATTCGCGGCTGATCCGCCCGTTGCCCACCCAGGGATGCTGCTTGATCTGGCGTTCGGCAATGGCCACTTCCACGGTGCGTACCGAAACCTCCGTGGCGCCGGAGGTGCTGCCCATCACCGTGTGCATGGCGTCCATGAACATGAACCGGTACTGCTCCACCTTGTCCGGGGCCAGCAGTACGAAGAGCAGCCCGGCGAGCACCGCCGGCAGCACCACGGGAAGCACCATGCGCGCGATGCGTTTCAAGGGCACATGCAGCAGGACAACGCCGGCCATGCCGATGGCCGTGACGGCCATGGAGGTGCGGTCCATGCGGAACACCACCACATAGGCCGCAAAGAGCAGTGCATAGCCCAAGTCGGTCCACCGGTTGCGCAGGAACGCCCGTGCCGCGTAGTAGATGGCACCGAAATAGATGGCGCTCATGTTGAAGCGGTAGTACGCCCCCCCGCCCTTTACGTCGTTGGCCCCGGCCAAGGGCGTGTCCTGGTAGGGGCCCGGATCGATGAACAAGGTGGCGAAGTAGAAATAGATCAGGCAGGTCCACGCCATGAGCACCAATGCGCGTTCCAATTGGGCCAAGGTGATCCACCCCTTGCGCAACCAATGGTAGATGGCCAGTACGCCGGACAGCAGGTAATAGTCCTTGAAGGCGATGATGCCCCAGATCACCGGCTGGCCGAACTCGCGTTTGGCACCGATCGCCGGAATGATGGGCAACAACAGCAGCAGCAGTACATACGTTTCGAAGCCATTGATGGTCCAATCATCCATCAACGCACGCTGGATGATGCGCCACCCCAGCCATAGCACCAACAAGGCCACCAGGGCCAGCTCGGCCACACCGATGGGCAGGCTCATGTGGCTCACGGTCAACATGCGCCAGACCAACGTGACGAGCACGGTGAGCAGGCCCACCGTGAGGCCATGGTACCTGAACGGCCAAGGCAAGGGGCTGGGCCCGGGATCCTGCTTGGCGGGGATCACCAACGCCATAGAGCGAACAGGTCTTTGGAAAGGTGGGCGGAGAGCTGTTCCACATCAGCCCGGTAGATGTCGCGCAGCCAGGCCCGGTCTTCGGGCTGAAGCCCGCCACCGTTCTGCATGTTCCGTTCCTTCATGTACTTCCTGGCCTGGCGTCGCTTCTCTTCGGGCACAAGCATACGCAACAGCGGGCGCACAATGCCTTTCACCGGGTTCTCCGTGGTGATCAACCGCTGCAGGGCGCGGAACCGCGGCTGCCCCGATCGGTTCTTGGCCTCCACCGGCGGCAGCGCCACCTTGGCCACCCCCACCAGGTCGAACACCCCCTTGATGAACCCCTCGGGGTCCTTGCGCAGGTCCTCGAAAAAGAAGACACGGGTGTGCGGGAAGGCCTCCAAATAGGCTTTCACTTGGGCGGCGTAGCGCCCCATGGCGATGTGGTGCCACATGAAGTCCCAGTTCTGCGCGGTACGCGCGGGCTCCTCGGCGATGGATTCCCGGAAGCCGAGCGGTTCATGGGTGTCCTTCACGAAGTGCATGTACGACGACCATGCGCGCTCCACGGGATCGCGCAAAACGATGCCGATGCGGGTGTCCGCGCCCAGCACGGCCTTGATGCGGGGAATGGCCGTTTGGTGGTGGTACAGATAGCCCGTGCCCACCTCCACGGTGACCTTGCCTTCAAGACCGGTGTACAAACCGCGATAGGCCGCTTCCGATGTGACGATGGTGCCCGGATCGCGCTGCATGGGATAGGCCAAGCGGCCTTGGCCCATGTGCTCATGGTCGAAGAAGAAGGATTCCTTGGTGGGGATGGCCACCTTGGGGTGCGCGCGCAGCGCATGCTCCATGGTGGTGGTGCCCGCTTTGGCGGTGCCCACGAACAAGCAACTGGGGAGGTTCTCACGCATCATCGGGCACACCAGTGGCCAAGGTCCCTCCCGATGGCCCGGGAAAGGCGGTCCACGTCGGCTTTGTAGTAGGCGTTCAACATTTCGCGCGCCACCTGCGGCATTGCCGGCCGGTCCAGCGCCTTCTTCAGCACGCGGTCCCGTTGGGCCCGGGCCTTGTTGCGCAAGCCAGCGGGCAAAAGATGGGAAAGGGAACGGACCAGCGGATTACGCCGGATGGTGCGTACCAGTCCCCGGTTCTTGGGCACACCGCCGGGATTGGACTGCACCTGTTCCACTGCGCAAGTGGCCGCACCCGCCCTCTTGCAGATATCGTCAAAAGTCGCTTGCAGGTCCTTCAGGTCTTCCAGCAAGTACACCTTGAAATTGGGGAACGCCGCCTGGAAGCGCTCCACGGCTTCGGCATACAGGCCATAGCCGAGGTAGTCGAATCCCCAACGGTCCCATTTGCGCCGTTCCACCACGGCGGGGTCCACGGCTTGTTCGAAAGGCAAGTCTTCATGGCCGTTCCGCACCAGGTAGAGCCAATGCGAATAAGCCCGTTCCACGGGGTCGCGAAGGATGGCGCTCAGGGCCAATTGGCCCGCTTTTTCACCGTAGGTCCCTTGGAGGTGCGGGATGGCCGTGCCATGCCGGTACAGGTACGAGGTGGAACAATCGGCGATGAGGGCCTGGGGCGGTGCTGGTGCGTACAGGGCGGCATAGTCCTGCGGCCTCCAGACCAGTGTTTTCACGAAAGCCGCATCCCTGTATGGCGGCTGCTGGGCATTGAAGGAGAAGAAGTGCGGTTCCTTCTTGGCCATGGGAAGGAAGATGCCCGGATGCCTGGTGAACTGGTGGGCAATGGAGGTGGTTCCGCTCTTGGCCGCCCCCACGAGCAGGATGTCCGGCAACCGCACCGTCGCGTTATTCAGGCTGATCTGCATGCTTGCTGCTTCGGTTGGTCACCCAGGGAACGTAGTACATATTGATGCGGTGCTTGCGGTAGATGAGCACCGCACCGGCGATGTTCCACAAGCTGAGGGTGATCCCCGCCGCCGTGGCCGCGCCCAGCATGCCAAAGGGCGGGATCAGCAGCAGGTTGAGCAGCACATTGATGCCCACGGCGGCCACCACGATCCGGGAGAAGGCCACTTGGCCGCCGGTCATGTTCAGGAAGGCCCCCACCATGCCGGAACTGGCCGAGATGAAGTGTGCCAGCGCCATGATGCGCAAGATCGGCGCCCCGGCAACGAACTCCGGGCCCAGGATGCTCATGATGGGCGCCGCGAACACGATGAGCACCACGGTGACCGGCGCGGTGGTCCAGAACACCAGCTTGGCGGCGTAGTCCAAGGTCTCCTTCAATTCACCGTGCCGGCCCGCGTGGTACATCTCGGCGATCTTCGGCATGGCGATGGTCTTGATGGCGCCGATGACGAACTCGATGCCGATGGAGATCTTCACGGCGGTGCCATAGATACCGATGATGTCCGAGGGGCGGTACCAGGCCAGCATGATGGTGTCCAGGCGGCCGTTGAGGCTGCTGGACAAGGCGGTGATGATCATGGGCAGGGCCAGGACCAAGTGCTCACGCATGTTGATGGCCATCGGCTTGGCCTGGTGCTTGGCCTCGATCTGGCCGATGTAGCGGCGCACCAGCCCATAGCCCAGCAGCGCACATAAGGCGATCACGGCCGCATTGGCCACCACCGGGGCCATGGCCTCGCCCGGGATGAATAAAACCGCCAGCAAGGTGAGGCCCAACAAGGCAGGCGACCGCAACAGCTCCGATACCGCCACCCGTTTGGTGCCCCGGATGAACTCCACGTTCACCAGCAGCAGCGCGCTGAAGGGCAAGGTCACCGCCATGGCCAGCATCACCTGGGGCGGCAGGCCACCGTCCCCGACAACGCCGCGCAAGGCCAGCTCCCGCCAGGCCAGGAAGAGCAGGCCCAGCAACAAGGCGAAGGGCACCACGGTGCGGAGCACGCCGTTGTGCAACGGCCTCAGCTTGCCCCATTGCCCCTTGGCGCTGTATTCGGCCACGGACCGCACATTGGAGCTGCTCAGGCCAAGGGTGGCCAACACGCCCAACACGGCCATCCACGCGGTGAACAGGTTGTAGTAGCCGTTCCCCTCGGCACCGAAGCGGCGGGCGATCACCAGCATCAGCCCGTAGGTGAACAAGAAGCCCAGGATGCGGTACGCAAAGGCCACGGCACCACCGCCCACCAGCTCGCGCTGGCCTTTCTTCACGGGCAATTTCCGAAGGAGCTTACGCAGCTTCACGCGCCCTGCTTTTTTAAGGTCAACATGTTCCAAACGGTCAGCAGGATGACATAGACGTCCAGTGCAATGGACCAGTTGAGGATGTAGTAGCGGTCCGCTTCAACACGCTTTTCCATGAGGAAGAGCTCGTGGGTCTCACCGCGCAATCCCTTGGCTTGTGCCAAGCCCGTGATCCCCGGTTTCAACCAGAGGCGCTCCATGTAGGGCCCGATCAACTTGTTGTACTCATCGGTGTGCGAGAGCATGTGCGGCCGCGGGCCCACCACGCTCATCTGGCCCAGGAACACGTTGAAGAACTGGGGCATTTCATCCAGGTTGCTCTTGCGCAGGAAATGCCCGATGCGGGTGATGCGCGGATCGCCCTTCACGGCCTGCTTCCGGTCCGAATCAACATTCACCCGCATGCTGCGGAACTTCATGCAGCCGAAGGGCTTGTTCACCAAGCCCGTGCGCTGCTGCACGAACAGCACAGGACCCTTTGAGCTCAACTTGATCAGCAGTGCCATCAGTGGATAGAGCCATGACATGACCAGCACGATCACCAGGCCGCTGAACACCAGGTCGAAGAACCGTTTCAGCGACCGCCCTATGATGTTCCTGTATTTCCGGGGGTCGATGGCCACCAGAGCGGTCATTCCCCCATCATCGATGTACGACCGGAAGCCGGAACGGTGAAGCTGGTCGATCAGGCCGTTGATGAACACCACCCGGATGTCCTTCAGCGTACAGAACCGCACGATCGCCAGCACCTTCCGGTTGATCGGCTCTTGGGCGATGTACACTTGGTCGATCCGATGGGACACCACGTAACGGTCGAACTCCTTGATGGACATGTACTCCGGGTGGCCATCCTCCTTTTCCAGGTCGAACCGGGCCATCAACTTGTACCCATATTCCGGGTGCTCGCCCAGTTCGTCCATGAAGCGCTTGCTCACCGCATTGGAACCCACGATCACGATCCGCTTGAAGTTGTAGCCCGCCTTCCGGTAGGCCCGGATGCCGCTCCAGATGGCAATGCGCGTGAAGCCCACGAGCAGGGAGAAGAAGAGGAACTGCCACCCGATGAGATTCTGCGGCAGGCCTTGGATGTCCACCATGTAGCTCACCGCCAGGGTGCCGAAGAGGGCTGTGACCAAGGAGGCCACCAGGTCCTGCACCACGGCACCGCCGCTCAGGCGCCGGTCCATGGGCCGGAAGGCGCCCAGCAGCGAGACGATCACCCAGATCAGGGCCGTGCAGCCCAGCAACAGGCGGAACAAGGGCGAATGGAAGATGTCCAGATCACCGTCGGTGAAGTAGCTGGCCATCACCAAGGCCGCCGCCAAGGCCAGCAATTCGATGATCAGGTATACGTAACGCTCGTAACGGGCCATGGATTCTCCTCGGGCAAAGATCGTGGAAGCAAGTTCGTTCAAGCCGGGTCAACGAAAACTTTTACCGTCCCCAAATATGGTGGAGCCGCGCCGGCGGACAGCCACGCCCGTACCGGAAGGCCCGGACCACCGGCCACAAGCTGCCCCGCCGGACCAGCCGATGCGGCGGGTTTGGAGGCATATTCGGCGCCAAGGACCAGACCGGCATGCAGCTGGCAGGAATGCAGTTTGTTGACCATACGGCGGTGAAAAAAGGCTTGAAATTGCCCTTGCTACGGTTTACAACCGGACAATGTTGCCCCATATTTGCCGCCGGATCTGAAAGGCCGCCCCCAACGGCCGGACCAAAAAGCAACACACATGCTGGAAAAGACCCCATGGCGGTTCACTTCGTGCCGCCCCCGGATCGATCGTGGTGTATCCACCCCCCTGACCTCCTTTCTGGGCCTGCTTGCCTTGGTTCTCCTCCTGGGCGGATGCGTGGGCAACCGCAAGATCGTCCTCTTGCAGGACCAGGAAGCCTTCGTGCCCCACGAATCGTTGGTGGACAAGACCTGGCTCCCAAATGCACCCGTGTTCACGATCCGGCCGGGGGATGTGCTGATGGTGACCGTGGAACACTCCCAACTGGTGAAGGACATCGTGCCCCAGACCACCTTGAAGAACATGGACCTCTACCGGTCCATCCAACACCCCTACCTGATCGGCCACACGGTGGACAAGGAAGGCAACATTGAGGTGCCCGAACTGGGCAAGGTGAACCTGCTGGGCAAGACCATCCGCGAGGCGGAGGAGGTCGTGCTGGCCAAGGCGGCCGAATATTTCTCCGACCCCGTTGTGAAGGTGGTCATGCTCAATTTCTCCATCTCCGTGATCGGCGAAGTGAACAGGCCGGGCCGGTATCCGGTCTACAACAACGAGATGAACATGCTGGAAGGCTTGGCCTTGGCCAGCGACATGACCGTCCTGGCCGATCGATCGCGCATCCGTGTGATGCGGTCGCGTGAAGGAGCGAACCATCTGTACTACGTGGACCTCAACGACCAGAACGTCCTTTCCAACCCGTACTTCTATCTGCAACCCAACGATGTGGTCATCGTAGACCCGCTCAAGCGGCGCAAATTCACCGGCAGGGACCCCGGCGTGATCATCAGCCTGTTGACTTTCCTTGTCTCCGTTGTCAGTGTTTACGCCACCCTGAACCGATGAACCAAGCGCATATGCCCCAGGCGACCACCCATGAAGATACGGACCTGAAGTCCTTCTTAGGCCGCTACCTGCGTGCCTGGCCTTTGATCGGCATGGCCGGTGTGGGCCTCTTGGCCCTGGTCATCTTCATCATGATGGCCGTTGCACCGATGTACTCCGGCAGCACCAGCGTAGTGATCAATACCCCCATGCGGTACGACGACCCCAGCCGCTTGGTCCAGCCCAGGGACCCGGTGGCCCGCACGGATAAGAACTACTACCTGAACGAACAGGTCCGCATCACCTCCCAGCCTATCGTGCGCAGTGTGGTGGAACAGCTCAACCTGCGCACCCAGTATGTGCAGGAGAAGTGGCCAGTGGACTGGGATGTGTACAAGAACTCACCCATCGTGGTGGAGTTGGACAGCAACTCCCTGCACAATGCGGGACGGGTGCCGTACAATGTGCCGTTCTACCTGCATGATGTCAAGGGGGATAAGTTCACTTTGGTTGGTGAAGGCACCTATGGCACGGACGACCTGGAGATAGAGGTGGAAAAACCGGGCCAGTTCGGCGAGTGGATCACACTGGACAGCATGCGCGTACGCATTCTGCGCGCCGGCAACAGCAAGATCCCCTTGGAAGGCCCCGATGCCGGGTCCTATGGCTTCGTGATCCGAGACATCAATGTGGTGACCTTGGACCTCATGGACGCCTTGCTGGGCGAACCCGGCATTGCCGAGGCCACCACCGTGAACGTGACCCTGACGGCAGCGCCCAAGCAAAAAGTGCTGGACGTGCTCAACGCCATCGGTGAAACTTACACCGCCGTCCACTTGGCTGAGCAACGCGCCGAGCTGGAGAAGGCCATTACCTCCATGGAGAAGGAGATCGCCGTGGCCACCAGCGAGATGAACACGGCCAGCAAGGACCTTGAACAATTCAAGACCAGCACCTCGATCACCGACCTCACGCACTCCACCATCATGCTCCAGGAAGAAATGCGCTCGGTGAACGCCCAGCGCGAATCCTTGATGGTGACCTCGAGTTACTATGACAACCTGGCGGCGATCCTGCGCCGCAGCGCGGATACCCAACCGCCCAGCCCCAAGGCCTATGGCATCACGGACCCCCTACTGAACGACATGACCGCCGAGTACACGTCCCTGCAGTCGGACGTGGCCATGATGCGTGCCGAAGGCAAAACCACCAACCCCCAGTTTACCCGCCTGGTGCGTCTCCTGGAACAAAAACGGGCGAACATGCTGGTCACCGTGGAGAGCTTCCAGGCCAACACCCGGATCAGCCTGAAGAACGTGGACGCGCAGCGGGATGCACTGCTGGCCAAGCAAAGCAAAGTACCCGGTCAGGACCGTGTCCTGGTGGACATCGAACGCCAGCAACGCATGCTGGAGTCCGCCATCAATGACATGGTGGCCCGCCTCAGCAGCCTGAAGGTGCAGCACGCGGCCATCACGCCCAATGTGTATGTCACGGCCCCGGCCTACCTCACCGATGAGGAACCTTTCTTCCCGGACGTTGTGATCCTTCTGGCCGTGGTCTTCCTGCTGGCCTTGATCGCACCCTTGGGATACTTGGTGTTCAAGGCCCTGTTCAGCGATGCCATCCTCGGAGCCCAAGATTTGGCCAAGAACCTGCCCGGTGTGGCCGTGGCCGCCCAGGTGCCCTTCACCTCCAACCGCACCACCCGTGCCTTGATCGCCAACACCGCAAGTGAAGCGTACATGGAGGTGGCCAAACTGGCGGCCCTGCTTGAACAAAGCCGTGCCTCGATGCCGGAAGTGCTCCTGGTGTGCGGTGCCAATGGCAAGGAGGCCGTGGCCGCCACGGCCGAGCGCCTGGCGTGGATGCTCGCCCAGCGGGGCAACAACGTGTTGCTGGCCCATGGCCCTGGCCAGGCACCGCGCACCACCGACGCACCTTCCTCCTTGTCCGTACTTGACGCGAGCCAACTGGCCATACCGGCCGTACAGGAACGTGCACGGGCTCTGGATGCTTCCTTTGCCATCCTCACGGGCACCACGGCCGATGCCATGGCGATCATGGCCCGGGTGGGCGATGTGGACCGCGCCTTGGTGGTGTGCCAACCCGGGATCACCACCCGGAAGGACCTGCAACGCATCGCATCCACACAAGCCAATGGCCAATTGCCTGCGCTGATGCTCGTATTGGACAGCGTGAAGGACAAGCCGCTGCCTTGCTTCGGCCTGCGCAAACGCAAGGGTGAACAACGCCTGGGCCTGTTCGGTTTTTTCCGCTACAACTGGAGCCGCGCGTTGGGCCGTTGATGCACATGCGCCTGGTTTTCATCACGAACCAGTTGCCCTATCCGCCCCTGAGCGGCGGCGTCATCAAGTCCTGGAGGTTGCTTAGCCGCTTGGCCGGGGAGTTTGACGTGGTGTTGATCGCACCGCTCAAAGGGGATGATGAGCAGCATGTGGCCGCACTGAAGGCCCAACTGCCGAACGTGGAAGTGCATGCCGCCCCGGTGGAGCGCCCGCGCACCGGGCTGAACTTCCTGCGCAGCCTGGTGTGTGCGCCCACCCTCAATGTGTACCGCACCGCCAGCAAGCAGCTGCAGGCGGCAGCGGCTGCGGCCATTGGCCGGGCCGACCTGGTCCTGGTGGACCACTTGGAGGTGTTCCCTTATGTGCCCGTGCAAACCAAGGTCCCCGTTGTCCTGCATCAGCACAATGCCGAATACATCATGTGGGAGCGGTCCAAAAAGGTGGCCCGCAACCTGGCCGAGAAGCTTGTGCTGGCCATTGAGAGCGGACGGGTGAAACGGTATGAGCGCAAGGCATGCCTGCGGGCCGACCTGGTCTTTGCTGCGCCCAACGACCAGGATGAACTCATCAAAATAGGCGTGGCCAAGGAGAAATTCCACACCACCTTCCACCTGGGTGATGACAGCGGCCTGGATGCCCCGGACTTGCAATTCCATGAAGCCTTGGACAAGCTGCTCTATGTGGGCACATTGAGCTGGCCCGCCAATACCGATGGGCTCCTATGGTTCCTCTCCAGCGTTTGGCCCCGGTTGAAAGCCGGGCATCCGGCATTGACGCTGGACATCATCGGGCGCGGCGCCAGCGAGGAACTGCAGGAAGCCGTGGCCCGTGCACAGGGTACGGTGCTTCACGGATTCGTGGACGACCTGGAGCCCTTCTACCGCAAGAGCAAAGTGTTCATCGCCCCGCTGCGCTTCGGCAGCGGAACAAAGGTGAAAGTGATCACCGCGCTCTACCGCGGGCTGCCCTGTGTCACCACCACCGTTGGTGCCGAAGGGCTGGACCTGCTGCACGGCAAGGAGATCTTCCTGGCCGATGATGCGGACGGCACGGTGAAGAGCATCCAAGAGCTGGTCACCAACAGGAAGTCGTGGGAAACCGTTCGTGACAGCGGCCGCCTGAAGGCAAAAAATGAACTAGGTTGGAACCCTTTGTTGGACGATCACGTCCAAAGCCTCCGCAGTTTATCCCCCCCCCGGACCATAGCCGCCCCCCTATGCTCTTCAATTCCGTAGACTACCTCGTCTTCCTGCCCCTGGTACTGATCATGTACCACCTGATCCCCAAGACGTACCGGTGGGTGATGCTCTTGGCGGTCAGCTACTATTTCTACATGAGCTGGAAACCGTTCTTCGCGGTGTTCATGCTCTTTTCCACCATCGTGGACTACTGGTCCGCGATCCGCATGGAATCCGCACCGGACAAGAAGACCCGGCGCCTGTACATGGCCGCCAGCATGGCGGGCAACCTGGGCCTGCTGTTCTTCTTCAAGTACATGAACTTCTTCGCCTACAACGCCGAGGTGCTGTTCGGCGGGCTGGGGGTGTACTATGATTCGCCCGTGCTCAACATCATCCTGCCCTTGGGCATCTCCTTCTACACCTTCCAGAGCCTGAGCTACACCTTCGACGTGTACAAGGGCAAGGACAAAGCCGAGCACCACTTCGGCTACTTCGCGCTGTACGTGAGCTACTTCCCCCAGCTGGTCGCCGGCCCCATCGAACGCGCGGGCAACCTCATCCCTCAATTGCGTGCCAACATACCGGCCACCAACGACGACATCCGCTACGGCATCAACAAGATCCTCCTGGGCTTCTTCAAGAAGGTGGTGGTGGCCGACAACATCGGCCCCTTCGTGGACCAGCTCTACGGCAACGTGCCCAGCGCCTCGGGCCTGCAATACGCCATCGCCGCGGTGCTCTTCGCCGTGCAGTTGTTCTGCGATTTCAGCGGCTATACGGACATTGCCATCGGTTCGGCCCGCCTGATGGGCGTGCGGATCATGGAGAACTTCGACCGGCCCTTCCTCACCACCAACCTCAACGCCGCCTGGGCCAAGTGGCACATCTCCCTCACCTCCTGGATCGGCGACTATGTATACCGGCCCTGGGTGCGCAGCAGGCCCGACCGCATCAAGCTCATCACCATCGCCGTGTTCGTCATCATCGGCTTCTGGCACGGGCCCACGTGGAACTTCGTGCTCTTCGGCCTCTTCCACGGCGTAGCCATGGTGCTCCAACGTGAGTATATCCGCATCAAACCGCTCAAAGCATTCAACAACAGTGCCCCGATGAAGGTGTTCTGGACGATCTGGAACAGCAGCCTGATCATCTTCTCCTGCATCTTCTTCCGCAACAGCGCCACGGATTCCTTCACGGTGATCCACCACATGTTCACGGACTTCCACCTCTCCATGGCCGACCTGCGCTCGGGCTACTTCTCCCAGATGGTCCTGGCCATCTTCTTCGCCCTCCTCGCCGTGGCCACTACCTTGCTTCCCCGCAGCCTGCGCTTCAAGCATGACAACCTCTACGTGCTGGGCATGCTGCTGGTGATCTTCATCTTTGGCTCGGATTCCATGAACCAGTTCATCTACTTCCAATTCTGACCGCGGATGAAGACCCTGGCACGCAACTCCGCCTTCTTCATCATCGCCTTCATCGGGGTGGCCCTTGGCATGGACCAGGTGGTGCAGCGGTGGTTCATCTTCAACGACCCCGCCAGCAACCCTTCCAAGATTCGGCGCCTGGTGGAAAGCGAGGACCCCGGGGAGATCCCCGTCTTCGGCAGCTCCAAGGGCCGCAGCGCCTTCATCCCGGACAGCTTGGCGCCCACGGTGTACAACTACTCCATGGAGCGTGGCAACTTCGACATCGTGGAATTCCTGCTGGAGACCGAACTGGCCAAACCCCGTAAAACCCCGGTGTTGCTCGAGTTCAACCACCGCTACTTCATCCATGCGCCCAGCTACACCATCGACATGGCCACCTTCGCGCCCAACGTGGGGCTGCCCGGGGTGAGCGAATTCCTGGAGAAAAGCGGACGCCTGGAAACCCGGTTCATGATCCCCGGCCTGCGCTACTTCGGAAGCATTGAAGGCTATGTGCGCAAAGGCATGGACGAGGACGGCACCACCTCCAGGCAATCCGTGAAGGGCGGCTTGTTCACCGAACGTGCCGTAGGCCGCGAACAAATGGCCAACCAAGTGGCCGCCCGTGAACGGTCCATCGCTCTGCGCCAAAAGCTCGAGCACGCCAAGAACGATGTGAAGGAGGCCATCTCGGCCGAGGACCGCCACCGCCTGGTGGCGCTCAATTCGCTGCTCCTGTTCAACGCCCCCGAAGAGCGTGTGGCCCGCTTCGAGGAGCTGGTGGCCAGCCGCCCGGACCGCCAGATCCTGATGGCCTACACCCCCCAACACTGGAGCGAACTCAAGGGCATCGCCAACTTCCACGAGATCACCGCCCTGTTCGCCGAACTGCAGAAGCGCCACCCCAACCTGCATTTCTACGACTACTCCCACATGCAATTGCCGGACAGCGCCTACAAGAACAGCGCCCACCTGAACAATACCGGCGCAAGGGCGTTCTGCGAGGCATTCAAGCGCGACGCGGGGCAATACCTCCAAGCCCCTTGATTCCCACGAATATTAGACCGACCTTTGCACCCCGAAAACCGGGCGTTTCCCCAGCCTGTAGCCCCCATGAGCACCCCCGCCAACATCCACCCGGTCTTTGACCGCCTGCTGCAACGGGCGGACAAGGAGGCCCTGCTTCGCCAGCGCGGTTGTGCCGTGTGGATGACCGGGCTGAGCGGCAGCGGGAAGAGCACCATCGCCATCGCCTTGGAACGCAAGCTCCATGCCGCCGGCCATTTCACCGCCGTGCTGGACGGGGACAACATCCGCACGGGCATCAACAACAACCTGGGCTTCAGCGAGGCCGACCGCACGGAGAACATCCGGCGCATCGCCGAGGTGGCCAAGCTCTTCGTGCAGAACGGCACGGTGGTCCTCTGCAGCTTCGTAAGCCCCACGATCGCCATCCGCGAACAGGCCCGGGGCATCATCGGTGCCGCCGACTTCCTCGAGATCTTCGTGGACACCCCGTTGGAAGAGTGCGAACGGCGCGACGTAAAAGGCCTGTATGCCAAGGCCCGGGCCGGTGAGCTGAAGGATTTCACGGGCATCAGCGCACCGTTCGAGCCCCCACCGGCGCCAGCCTTGCGCCTGCCCACCACCGGCCGCAGCGTGGAGGCCACCTCTGAAGAACTTTTCCTGCACTTGGTGCAACGCATTAAACGGAACTGAACAACAAGCCATGCATTCCTATCGCCTCACACACCTGAAGGAACTCGAAAGCGAGAGCATCCACATCCTGCGCGAAGTGGCCTCGCAGTTCGACAATCCCACCCTGTTGTTCAGCGGTGGCAAGGACAGCATCCTGTGCTTCCACCTGGCCCGCAAGGCCTTTTACCCGGCCAAGGTGCCCTTCCCCCTGCTGCACGTGGACACCGGCCACAACTTCCCCGAGGCCATCGAATTCCGCGACCAGCTCGTGAAGGAGCATGGCGCCCACCTGCTCGTGGGCAGCGTGCAGAAGAGCATCGATGAAGGCAAGGTGCAGGAAGAAACCGGCTACTACGCCAGCCGGAACAAGCTCCAGACACACACCTTGCTGGAGTCCATTGAGACCCACAAGATCGATTGCGCCATCGGCGGGGCCCGCCGCGATGAGGAAAAGGCCCGTGCCAAGGAGCGCGTGTTCAGCCACCGCGATGACTTCGGCCAGTGGGACCCCAAGAACCAGCGCCCCGAGCTGTGGAACCTGTACAACGGCCGCAAGCGCCCGGGCGAACACTTCCGGGCCTTCCCCATCAGCAACTGGACCGAGATGGACGTGTGGCAGTATATCCTCCTGGAGAAGATCCCCATCCCCACCATCTACTTCAGCCATGTGCGCGAAGTGTTCGAGCGCGACGGCGTGATCTACGCCAACTCCCCCTTCATGCGCTTGAAGCCGGAGGAAAAACCATTCATGAAGCGCGTACGCTTCCGCACGGTGGGCGACATGAGCTGCACCGGCGCCGTGGATTCCCCGGCCGCCACTTTGGAGGAGATCATCGAGGAAGTGGCCTCCACCCGCACCACCGAGCGCGGCAGCCGCATGGACGACAAGCGCAGCGAGGCCGCCATGGAGGACCGTAAGAAGGAAGGTTATTTCTAAGCGGCACGCATTCCAGAACCACCACCGCCCAGGGGATGGCGGCCCCGGCCGATCCCGCACACCAAACGCATCACAGACCAGAGAATGAACTCAACCAACGGATACTTGGACATGGACCTGCTCCGCTTTACCACGGCGGGCAGCGTGGACGATGGCAAAAGCACGCTGATCGGGCGATTGCTCTATGACAGCCGTTCGATCTTCGACGACCAGCTGGAAGCCGTGGAAAAGGCCAGCTCCAAACGCGGCACCGGCGAGGTGGACCTGAGCCTGCTCACCGACGGCCTGCGCGCAGAGCGCGAACAGGGCATCACCATCGATGTGGCCTACCGCTACTTCGCCACGCCCCGGCGCAAATTCATCATCGCCGACACCCCGGGCCACATCCAGTACACCCGCAACATGGTCACCGGTGCCAGCACGGCCAACCTGGCGATCATCCTCGTGGACGCCCGCAAAGGGATCCAGGAGCAGACCAACCGCCATGCCTTCATCGCCTCCCTGCTGGGCATCCCCCACATCGTGTTCTGCATCAACAAGATGGACCTGGTGGACTACGACGAGGCCGTCTTCAAGGACATCCAGCACCAACTGGAGGACTTCAGCAGCAAGCTGGACGTCCGCGACCTGAACTTCATCCCCATCAGCGCACTCAAAGGCGACAACGTGGTGCACCGCAGCAGCCGCATGGACTGGTACCAGGGCAGCACCCTGATGTACATGCTGGAGAACATCCATATCTCAGGCGACCGCAACCACATCGACCGGCGACTGGCGGTGCAGCATGTGATCCGGCCCATGACCGACGAATGGCATGACTACCGCGGCTTTGCGGGCCAGATCAACGCGGGCATCTTCCGTACCGGCGACACCGTGCAGGTGTTGCCCAGCGGCTTCCAGAGCGTGATCAAATCCATCCACCTGGGGGAACATGAAGTGAACGAAGCGTTCGCCCCGCAAAGCGTCACCGTGACCCTGCAGGACGAGATCGACATCAGCCGTGGCGACATGATCGTGGGCCCCAACAACCTGCCCCACAGCAGCCAGGACGTGGACGTGATGCTCTGCTGGCTGAACGAACGACCCTTGCAGCCCAACGGCAAGTACGTGGTGAAGCACACCAGCCGCGATGCCCGCTGCATGGTGAAGGAGGTGGCCTACAAGATGGACATCAACACCCTGCGCAAGTTCCCGGAGGACAACAAGGCCATTGGCATGAACGACATTGGCCGGGTGCATTTGCGCACCACCGTGCCGTTGCACTTCGACGCGTACAGCCGCAACCGCTTCACCGGAAGCCTGATCTTGGTGGACGAGGCCACCAACGAGACCGTGGCGGCCGGCATGATCGTCTAGGTCGACCCACGCCGGTGGCGCCAGCGCAGCCAAGCGTACCCGGCAACGGCCCCGGCCGCATCGGCCAGCAGGTCCAGCACGTCGCCGTGCCGCCCCTGCCCCATCCACTGCTGCACCACTTCGATCACCGCACCATAGACCCCCGCGGCCAACATCGCCCAGGCGAACAGGACCGGCGGGGGTTCTTGCGGTCGGAGATTGGCCAGGGCCAGGCCTAACAACAAGCCTTGCACCCCGAAGAGAAAGGCGTGCACGAACTTGTCCAAGTGGATGACATCCGCCCAGGTCCAGCGCGGCACATCGCTCACGGGCATCAAGGTGAGCACCAGGATGAGCACCGCCCACAGCACCGCCCAAAGGGCCGCATGCCGCACGATAAAGCCGGGAATGGGCACCGCTCAGGCGATGGTCGCCCCGTACTCGTCGGCCGTAAGCAGGGTGTCCAGCTGCTTGGCATCGGCCATCTGCACGCGCACCAGCCAGCCCGCACCATAAGGGTCCTTGTTCACGGCCGAGGGGTCGTCGGCCAGGGCGGGGTTCACCTCCAGCACCTTGCCTGCCACGGGCATGAACAGGTCGCTCACCGTCTTGACGGCCTCAATGGTGCCGAACACCGCTTCCTGCGCCACGTCCTCACCCTGGGTATTGATATCCACGAACACGATGTCACCAAGCTCGCTCTGGGCGTGGTCCGTAATGCCGATCACGGCCACTTGGCCCTCCACGCGGACCCATTCATGGTCCTTGCTGTATTTCAGTTCCGCCGGGATGTTCATTGCTGTTCCTGGATTGTGTGTTGGATGATGGTGCGCCGCAAAGATGCTGTTTATTGGGTCAATGTGAAGCGCAGGCTGATGCCGAGGTTGGTGTTGGCGCTGGGGAAGGAGGTGCTGATCACCGGCTTGTTGATCACGCGCTCATAGAAGGCCCGCAGGTTCAGCCGCTGGTCGATCACGTAGTCCGCGCTGGTCTTCACCGAGATGATGTCCTGGCCGGCCGTTACCTGGTTCTGGCCTTCCTCCATCTTGCGGATCACCGTGTTGTTCTGGCGCCAGCTCAGGTCCACCCGCAGGTTCAGGTCGCTTTGCGGGGTCTTGCCGCCCAGCTGGAAGGGGAACTTCACGTTCTTGAACCGGTATCCGCTGCCGATCACATACTCCTTGCCGCGCACCTCGGTGACCTGGTAGTTGGTAAGGCCCAGGCTCAGGTTGCGGTCGCGGTTGTACTCGAACTTGGCGATCAGGCTGTTCTGCAGGGTGGCATCGAAGGTGATGAAGGGATGCATCACCTCGGAGATGGTGACGGTCTGGATCTGGCGCTCGGGCAGGAAGTTGCCGCCCACGTCCAGCACGCTGCCGCCGGGCTCGTACAGCAAGTTGGTCTGGTAGCCACCGATGTTGAAGGTGCTGCGGTAGCTGTGCTTCACCATGAAAGTGCGGAACAGTTTCTTGAAGAGGTCGATCTTGGTGAGCCCGTCGTAGGTGATGTCCCAGTTGGGCAAGGGTATCAGCTTGAAGGGATTGAGCTCCACCTTGTCCGCGCTCTTGCCGCTGTACGCCGCGAGGAAGGCGGGGATCACCACGTCCTGGTTCAGTGCGCCGTAGCCGCTCCAGTAGCTGCTGTCGGTGGGGGTGCTGCGCGGGTCCGCTTGTCCGAGGCGCTGGCTGATCACCTCACGGGCTTCCAGCATGTGCAGGAAGATGGTGTTCACGAAGTTCTCATCATCGCGGCTGAAGGCCGTGGCCCAGTTGATGGTGCTCACGCTGAAGTTGCCGAAATCCTGCGGGCTGTCGCTCACGTAGCGGCCCTCGGCCTCGTTCCAGCGGAAGAAGGAACTGCGGTTCTCGCTCCGGGTGCGCGTGGCCATCAGTTCGATCCGCATGCTCTTGAACGGCTCCAGGGATACGCGCCCGTTGATGGTCTCGGTGCGCGTGTTGGTATACGGGTTGAAGATGCTGGGGGTGCGCACCAGCCAATCGTTCCCGGCGGCTTCACTGGCGAAGTCGCGTACATAGTTCCCGCTCAGGTCCTGGTTCTGCTCGCCGAGGATAAAGCCGAAGCCCGGCGCGCCGAAGCCCGGTGCCATGCCGATGGCGTTGCTGCCCATGCGCCAGCCCGGCAGCAGGATGCCGTTGGTCTGGCTGTAGGTGACCGTGCCCGTGCGAATGGTCATCAGCAGCCGCGCCAGCCCTTCGAAGGGATTGAACTTGGCACCTGTGGTTTCGGGCTGCTTGGGCTTCTCGGCCTGGTTCGCATCCTGGCCGGGCCGGCGGTTCGTGGGCGGGCGGGACCCGGCGCGGGCCTTGTCGTTGATCTTCTTGAAATACTTCACCTTGTTGTACAGGCTCACGAAGTTGAACTGGCCGCTGAGGTTGATGTTGCGCGAGTTCTGGATGGTGTTGCCGATGCTGTCCTGGGTGAGCGGTGCACGGTCCCACTTGTAGCCCGCGCCATAGGTCACCGAGGAGGTGATCCAATCCGTGAGCGGCAGCTTGTCCAGCGGGAGGGTGTAGGTGACGTTCACCATGTGGTCGTAGGTGGTGGTCTCCCCGAAGTGCTTCATGCTGGTGAGCACGCTGTCCTTCCAGATGGCGTACTGGTCGCGGTCATCGGTGTTGACGCGCCCGGCCGGCTCCCCGATGATCGAGTTGTTGTTGGCATTGAAATCCACCTTCAGGCTCTTGGTGAGCTCGTACCGGAACCCGTATTGGTTGGTCCAGTTGAAGGTCTTGTTGTAGGTGGGCGCCGGGGGCAGGCTCTGGATGTCCGGGTTGGGCCGGATGAGCCGCTCCAGGTAGCTGCGGTCGATGGCCGTGCGGGCGGTGATCTGCTTGAAGCCGAAGTTGAAGTTGAAGTCCTTCACCAGGCGCAGCCACTTGGTCTTTCCCAGGAAGGCCACGTTCTCGAAGGGCTTCACCGGGCGTGGCTTCGGGTTGTGCTGGTAGGTGAGCCCGCCGCGGTAGGTGCGGGTGTTCTCGTACTGGGTGTTCACATCGTGGAACTCCTGGTCGCTGTATGCATAGGACAAGCCGAAGTTGGACACGTCGAAGAAGTACTCCCTGTCCTTGCCGGGAGCCCGTTCCTTGCGCACGTTGGTGAGGTTGATGCTGCGGCGGCGGGTGTAGGTGCGCAGTTCCTTCAGGCGTTGCTTCTTCTCCTCCCGTGTGAGGGCCCGGGTGGCGTCCTCCCACTCGATGTCCGGGTTCAGGGGGTCGTACTGCGGGTTGATGATCTGTTCGGAGTAGCCCAGGTACATGGGCACTTTCACCCCGGTCTTCTCGGGCAGGAATTTGCTCATCTCCAAGTTGGCGCTCACGTCGATGCCGTAGCGGGTGTCGCGCTGGCGTTCGCTCACCTTCTTGTCGATGCCGCCCCAACCGGGGGTGCTGTAGTTGCCCGCCACGCTCAGCGTGCCCAGGTCGGCCAAGGAGGTGTTCACGCGGGCAATGGCGGCCCACCCGCCGCGCTGGTCGAAGTCGGTGAGGCGCAATTCGTTCACCCAGACTTCCACGCACTTGGCGCTGCCGTCATCGTTGGCCCATGGATTGGCCTGGTCGCCGTCGCGCTTGGGGTTCCTGATGCCGATCATGATGGTGTTCATCTGGCTCAGGTTGGGGTTGCCCACCACGGTGATGCGCCGGTCGCCCTCCATGGTGGAGAAGCGCTGGTTCATGGGGAAGCCCTGCTGGTTGCGCAGGATCTTCACATCGTTGAGCCGGGCGAACTCCACCACCATGTTGTTGGCCTCGGGCCACACGTTGTAGGGGTCGCTGTTGAAGTAGGCCGAGGGCACGGCAGGCACCTCGTATTCGTAGTAGTTCTGTTCGTAGTCGTTGCCCAGGCGGATGAACACGCTCACATCGCCGTAGGCCACCGGGCGTTCCGCGTCGCCGGATTCAGCATGCACGTACATGCGCAGCTTCTTGTAGCTGCGGATATCGAAGTTCACGTTGCGGAAGGCCGCGCGGGCATCGCCGTCGCGCAGGCCGCAGGTGCTCAGTTCCAGGGATTGCTCGTTGAGGTTGCGCAGGTTGGCGCTGGCGATGTCCGTTTCCTGGTTGATGCCCGGGGGCAGCACGTAGTTCACGGGCACCCGGTTGCCGTTCTCCTCGATGTTCACCGCGGCCACGTCGAAGGTGGTCTGGTCCGGGTCGCCGCCGATGACTTCGCCGGGCGCTTCCAGGCTCTGGGTGTACTTGCGCCATTCACCGCGCACGAAATCCAGGCGGGCGAAACGCATCACCAGGGGTTGCGACCAACCTTTGACGAACAGGCGCATGAAACGGATGGAGCGGAAGTCCTGGATGCCGTTGACGGCCTTCTCGGGCTGCCGTACCGGCACTTTGAACTGGTACCAGTACACCTCTTTGCCGCTGGGGGTGCGGCCCAGCACCCGGTCGGTGATGAACCCACGGCCCACCACCATTTCCGACGGGCGCAGGTTGATGCGGTACTGGAAGTAGGATTCGCTTTCGCTGAGGTTCTGGTCCTGGTTCACGTCTTCGGAAGTGGGCAGTGTGGTGGCCTGGATGGGGTAGTCCTCCGGGCTGTCCTCGTCGGTGATGGAGTTGCCCTCCAGGCCGTTGAATCGTTTGTAGCGGTCCAGGATGCTGCGTGCGGGGCTGTCGTAGTCGCTGCCGCGGAAATAGTGGTAGTCATCGGCCGAGGGGTCGCTCTGCCAGCGCGCCCGGGCGCCCGGGCTCAGCGCGTTGAGGTAGCCGGAGAAGAAGGCCTGTTCGTTCAATCCCGCTTGGAAGGCGTTGGCATCGCTGTTGGCCAAGCCGTCCATGCCCACGTCCTGGTAGCGGTAGGTGTTCTGTTCGGTGATGGCGAAGGCGTTCACCACGCTCTGGGTGGTGGGCACCACGCCCCAGTTGGTCTGGTCGATGGTGGCGGCCTGGTCGCTGGGGTTCTTGGGCAGGCCGTTCTCGAAGCTCTTGCGGCCATCGCGCAGCGCATCCTCGCTGAGGTTGCCCAGGTTGATGTACAGGTCGCCGCCGGTGGTGTTCTGCGAATCCTCGTTGCTGGCGGGCTCCCCTTCGGCGTTGCTCACCGCCGTGTTGAAGGGGTCCATCAACCAGAACTGCACCGTTTCGATGTTGCTGGCCTCGAAATCGGTGGTGGTGATGCGCCGCTGGATCCCCGCCCAGCTCCCCTCGGGGTCCTGCAGGTTGCCGTTGTCGTCCAGGTTGGTCACGTAGTTGTACGGCCCGCGCTCGCCGGGGTAGTAGGCCAGGTCCAGCACGGGGATGTTGCTGGGCGTGCCGGTGGCCAGCTGGCGGTTGGGGAACACCTCCTTCTCGAGCACTTCGCGTGAGCGGTTGTCCGTGTCGGACCCGTCGGGCAAGGGCGGCTTGAGGCTGTTGTTGTTGAAGAAGAGCGGGTCCACCACGTACCAGGCGAGCAGCGCGCGCTTGAAGCCCGTGGCCAGCTCATCAATGAACTCGCCCTCGGGGAAGAGGTCGCCTGTCTGCCCTTGCGGGGTGGACGCCAGGAACCACTGGCTCTGGGTGCGCATGTCGATGTTGCTCACGCTGCCCTCAAAGTCGTCGATGTAGCTGGTGCCGCCCTTGCCGATGGCCTTGCTGTGGCCGGGGATCAGGTACGCCGCCTCGGCATTGGCGTCCATGGTGCTGGTCTCCTTGGTGGCGTACAGGGGCAGTTTGTCCAGCAGGCGGGTGATCAGCCCGCTCTCCTTCTTCCAGCTGCCGTCCAGGCCCAGGATGGTGTTGGCGATGGGTTCGTCGCCCACGTTCACTTTCTGGGTGAGCGGGCGCTCGTAGAGGTTCATCACGGTGCCGCCCAGGAGGAGGTCCTTGTTCACCTTGTAGTCGAAGCGGGCCCCGGCCAGGGTCTTGGTCTGTATGCTGAAGAGCGTGTTGCTCTCCAGGCTCACGTTGATGGGGGTGCCGCTTTCGAGGATGCCCTGGTTGAGGATCTTCACCCGGCCCAGGTTGTAATCCACGGTGTAGTCCTGGTTCTCCACCAGGCGGACCCCACCGGCGGTGACGCTCACCGATCCCTGGGGGATGTTCACGGAGTTGAGGCTGATCACGTCGCTGCTGGCGCTCTTGAAGCTGCCCTTCAGCTTGAAGCGGTTCAGTTCGGGCAGGTTCTCGGCGGCGGTCTTGGTGCTGTCGTAGAGCTGTTGGAACACGATGTTCTGGCGTACCAGCGTGTCTTGCACGGGCTGGCTTGGGTTGGGCCCGATGAGCTGCCGGTTGAGGTAGCTGCCGAAGGGCTCCAGCACGGGGAAGAAGATGCGCCCGTTCTGCGCGTTGACGGTGCCGCCGGTGGTGGCCGCGTTGTCCACCCAGTCGAACCAGCCGTCGGGGTTGGGCGCGCTCTGCATGTCCAGCCGGTCCAGTCCCAAGGCTTGCAGCAGGGGCTTCTGATCGATGGGCGGGCGGGGGATGTAGTTGAGGTCCACGCCCGTGGTGGGGTTGTTGTAGAGCAGTTCCAGGCGGAAGTCCTGCGGGTTCACCTGGAAGGCGCCCAGGGAGTACACGTTCTTCATCATCAGGTCCCACAGCGGTTGCCGCGGGTCGGTGATGGTGCTCTTGAGCAGGCGCACCATGAGGGCGTTGGGCGGGGCCACCCCGTCGGTGCTGAATTCGCCCACTTGGAAGGTTTGCCCCTGGTAGGTGTACTGGTAGGCCACGGCCAACACTTCGTCGTTGTTCAGGTTCTGGTTCAGGCCGATGAAGCCCAGGCGTTCGTTGAGGGTGTATTCGCTGGGCAGCAGCAGGCGCGCGCTCTCCAGCTTCTCATAGTTCTTGCTGGCCTGCATGCCCATCACCTGCAGGGCCGCCCCGGCCGAGGTGAAGGAGCGGATGCCGGCGTTGTTGGCCGTGCTGTTGTACAGGTTGTTGGCCTGGTTGCCCGGCAGGTTGCCCGCACCGTCCACCAGCACCCCTGCATTCACCAGGTTGGCGCTCACGCGGTTGCCCGCCACGCTGGCCGCGCTGGCATCCTCGCCCAGGTCGGTGAAGGCCACGATGTTGCGGTTGTTCGTGTAGTCGCTGCGGGTGTTGGTCACCCACACTTCCACCTTGGTCACCTGGATGCCGCTGTTCACCGTGGGCAGGGTGCGCAGGGCGTTCTCGTAGTTGTCGCGGAAGAAGTGGCTGAGGAAGTAGTACTTGTTGGCTTCGTACTGGTCCGCCTTGATCTCGAAGTTGGTGGTCTGGGCCCCGCCGGCCACGGCGATGTTCTTGCGCTGGCCCTTTTCCTGGGTGAAGATGATCGTGGAGGTGAGCCGCCCGAAGCGCAGTTCGGTCTTCAGGCCGAAGAGGCTCTGGCTGCCTTGGATCAGTTGGCCGGTGAGTGGCAGGCTCACATTGCCCGCTTCCAGCTTCTGGATGATGTCGTCTTCGTCGCCGGCGAAGTTGAGCTTCACCTGGTTCTCGAAGTCGAAGGTGGCCTCGGTGTTGTAGCTGGTGTTGATCTTCAGCTTGGTGCCGATGTTGCCCACCAGGTTGAGCTGGATCTTCTGGTCGAAGTTGAAGGTGGTGATCTTGCGCTGGTCCACCGGGATCCGCGGGTTGTCGGTCTTGCTGGTGTTGAGCCCGAAGGTGACCTCGGCGCTGCCCTGCGGGCGGATGTCGATGTTGCAGCCGCCGAAGATCCGGCAGAAGGCCTCGCTGCGCACCTGGATGCTGGGGATCAATCCCTTGGCGGCCCGTTCGGTCTCCTCCTGGTTCTTCTCCAGCCAGTAGGTCTTCATGGACCGCTCCATGTCGTAGTTCATGTACTCTTCCAGCGACATGCTCTGCGGCGGGCGGAAGTCGATGTTTTCGCCCATGCGGCTGCGCAGGATGTACTGCCCGGTGGCCGGGTCGTAGAGCACATCGTTGGTGACGTTGCCCGGGGTGCCCAGGTCGATGGTGCCGGTGTTCCCGTCGCCGGTGGCGGGCGGGTCGGTGATGGGGTACTGCAGGTCGATCTGCGGGCTGTCCACCTGCATCACGGGGGCCAAGGCCCCGAAGGCAAGCGCCCCATGGGCCCCGGCGATCAGCAGCAACCACAAGGCCAAGGTGCGCAACAGGAAACGGTAAGGCGCGGGGTAGTTCATCGCGGGGGCTGCAACAAGGTCAACCGTTCTTCAGGGTCAGGCGGATCAATTCCTCCACGCCCGGGAGGTCGTCCTTGTGTTCGTTCATCACCCGCTGCAATCCCCGCTCGGCCTTGGCCCGGTCCAGCCCCAGGGAGATCAAGGCCGATAACGCCTCGGCCTTCGCCGTAGTATTTCCACCGGCGCCCATGGGCAGGCGTTTTTCAATGGGGTCGTCCACCAGCTTGGTGCGCAGCTCCTGCACAATGCGTTGCGCCAGTTTGGGGCCGATGCCTTTCACCGCCTTCAGCACGCCCTCATCGCCGAGCATGATCGCCGCGCGCAGGTCGCCCGCCGGCCGCGCCCCCAGGATGGCCATGCCGATGGTGGCGCTCACGCCCTGCACATTGATCAGCTGGCGGAACAACCGCCGCTCCTCCACTTCCAGAAACCCGTAGAGCTTGTGCTCGCTCCCCCCGCTGCGCACATCCACGCTTACCGCGTAGTGCACATGCAGGCGGCAGGCACCCTGCCCGGGCAACCGGGCATACAGATCCGGGGTGATGTGTACCAGGTAGCCTACACCACCGCACTCCACCACCACGTGGGTGGGAGTGCGCTCCACAAGTTCGCCGCGAAGGCTTTCAATCATTCAGGTCCGCCCACCCGGTTTGGGTTGCAGTGGGCACGGGGTACACGTGGGTCGATGCAACAAGGGGTTGATGAAAAAGGGCTGCAAAATAAGCGGAACCGCCGAACTGCCTGCGCCGGTGCCAGCGACCACCGGGCCCGCCCTGCATCTTTGCCCCATGCGCATCGTTTTCCTTACCGGGGCCGGCATCAGCGCCGAAAGCGGCCTGGCCACCTTCCGCGACAGTGGCGGTCTGTGGGAACAGTACCGCATCGAGGACATGGCCACGCCCGAGGCCTTCGCCCACAACCCGGCACTGGTGCTGCACTTCTACAATTTGCGCCGGGCACAGGTGCTGCAGGCCGCGCCCAATGCCGCCCATAGGGCCATTGCCGCCTTGGAGGCGGTGGCCGAGGTGCAAGTGGTGACCCAGAACGTGGACGACCTGCATGAACGCGCCGGCAGCACCAGGGTGCTGCACCTCCACGGGGAGATCCTCAAGGCGCGCAGCACCGCCGACCCTTCGGTGGTGCTGCCCTGGAACCGGCCGGAGCTCAACTTGGGCGACCGGTGCCCCTTGGGTGCCCAGCTGCGCCCGCACATCGTCTGGTTCGGCGAGCAGGTGCCCCTGCTGGAGGAAGCCGCCGGGCGCGTGGCCATGGCCGACGTGCTGGTGGTGGTGGGCACTTCCCTGCAGGTATGGCCTGCGGCGGGCCTGTTGAAGGCCGCACCCGCAAGCGCATGCATCCACGTGGTGGATCCGCAGGCGGTTGGATCACCGTTGGCCGGCCGCACCGCCGTACGCCATTGGAAAGAAAAAGCCAGTATGGGCGTACCCATGCTGGCCGATCTGTTGCGGAAGGAATTGGACTAGCGCACCACCACCAGGCGCTTGGTGGCCATGGCTTTTCCGTTGCGCTCCAATACGGCGAACCACACACCGCTGGCCAGCTCGTCCTCGCCGATCACCACCTGGCCTTGCGAAGCGCCCAAACGCTTCACCAGCTTGCGCTCGCCCAAGAGGTTGTACACGGCCAGCCGGTCGCCGGTGGCAGCGGTGGCCAGATCATAGCTCACGGTAATGGCGCTGCCCGTGGCCGGGTTGGGCCAGGTACTGAAGGTGCGCACGGCGGTGACCTCTTCGATGCCCACAGGCTCGGTGACGTTGAACACGAAGTCCACCCAGGTGCTGTCGTTCTCCGCGGCCAAGTCATACCACACATAGCGGAAGGTGGAAACCCCGGTATATTGTTTAGGCTTGTAGTAGGCATGGAAGCCATTGGCCGTTGCGCCCGCAGCCATAGGGATGGGGTCCGCGCCGATCCAAACCGGCGATGCACCGGCATTGCGCTCACCGTAGCACAGGTCCCAACAGAAGTAGTTGGTCGTACCGTGCAGCACGTCCAATTCGTAGCGCTTTACATTGATCGTGCGTGCCGTGCCGCTGGTGTTCTCCGCATTCAAGCCCATGCCGAGCAACTGGTCCATGTCGGTCACCTCGGCAGTGATCTGGATCGTGGTCCCGTTCACCACTTGAGCTTCCGTGTTGGTCAAGGTCACCACCGGCGTTTGGGCCACCACGTTGGTTGCTGCCATCAGGCCGGCCGCGATGCTGAAGAGGGTCGTGTACTTTGCCATGCTGCAAACTGGTTGATTGTTCCTTGACCACAAAGATAGCGGCCATTGGTTGCTGCCGCTCTGGTGGCGCGGTGCCGCCCGGCAGGAAGGAATCCAAGGAACTCAACGGTTTCGGTTGCGCCCTTGCCCTGGAACGCTACTTTTGGAATTGCGGACCATTCCGCTGCATGACGGAACCAACCAAAACCTCCTCCCATGAAAAAGTCCTTACTCGTAGCTGCTTCCGTGGCCCTGCTCGGCGGCCCGGCACTCGCACAGTTGCCGGACAACACCATCTGCCCGGATTGGACCGGAACAGACCTCAACGGCAACGTCCATAACCTGTACTCCCTGCTGGATTCTGGGTATACTGTCTTCATCGACGTCAGTGCAACTTGGTGTGGGCCTTGCTGGAGCTACCACAACACCCATGCACTGAAGAACCTTTATGACACCTATGGGCCGGGTACTGCAGAGAATGCGGTGCGGGTTTTCTTCGTGGAAGGTGATGGCTCGACCACCTTGGCTGACCTCCAAGGCAACACCGGCCAGACCCAAGGGGACTGGATTGAAGGAACATCCTATCCCATCATTGACAACGCAAGCATCGCCAACCTGTTGGAAATCACCTACTTCCCCACCATCTACAAGGTGTGCCCCAACCGCGTGATCACCGAAGTGGGTCAGATGCCAACCACCCAGTTGTGGAACTCCGTGGGCAGCTGCCAGGAGGCCATGGCCGGAACCGACGCAGGCCTGCTCCCCTCTTTGGGCAGCCTTACCGGCTGCGCCGGCAGTGATGTGGGCCTTACCGCCCGCCTGCAGAACTTGGGCACCCAGCCCCTGACCAGCGCCACTATCCAAGCCCGCATCGGCTCCAACGTGCTCGGTTCCACCAACTGGACCGGCAGCCTGGACACCTACGAAGTGGAAGAAGTGACCGTAGCCAACTTCTCGCCCACGGGCACGTCCAACGTAACGTTGGAGATCACCACCACCGACGGCAACGCCGCCAACAACACAACCAGCCAACTGGTAACGGCCGCCACCGCCATCTCCGGCATCAACGCCACCTTCAAGGTGAAATGCGACCAATACGGCTCCGAGACAAGCTGGAAACTGTTCAACAGCGACAACGCCGTGGTCCATCAAGGTGGCCCGTACTCCAATTCGACCAACCAGACCGAGAATGTGTACACCTGGACCTTGGACGACTTGGAGTGCTACCGCTTGGAGGTGTACGATGTGTATGGCGACGGCATGTGCTGCAACTACGGCCAGGGCTATTTCAAGTTGGAATGGAACGGCTTCACCGTGCTGCAAGGCGGTCAATTCGGAGCTTCCACCACGAAGAATTTCTCCACCAACGATGCCGTGGCCAGCGTGGCAGGCAACGAGCTGGAGCGCACACTGAACGTGTACCCCAACCCCACCAGCGGCCTGGTGAACTTGGAGTACAACTTGGAACAAGGCACCGCCATGAAGGTGCTGGTGACCGACGTACTGGGCAAAGTGGTCATGGAACAAACGCTCCATGTGGCCACCGGCCTGCAGCGTGAATCCATCGACCTGGGCAACCTGGGCAATGGCATGTACCTGCTGAAGCTCGACGCCGGCAAGTACCAGGCCACGCGCACCGTAACCGTCAACAAGTAAGATCCACCGCATTGAGAAAGGCCGACGGACCCGCTTGGGCCGTCGGCCTTTTCTTTGGCCCAAGGTTTGAACACCGGGCCTACGTTGCACCTCTCACGCAGACCAACCCTCAAGATCCAAATGCAGAAGCTCTTCCTTTCGATTGCCCTTTCAATTCCCCTCCTGCTCAGCGCCCAAAGCGGCAAACTGCCCGCCGTCACCGTGCAGAACATCAACGGCCAGAAGGTCTCCACAGGCACTTGGTCCAACGGTGGCAAACCCATGATCATCAACTTCTGGGCCACCTGGTGCGCACCGTGCAAGCGCGAGCTCAACGCCATCCACGACCTCTACCCCGATTGGCAGAAAGAGACCGGCGTGAAGCTCATGGCCGTGAGCATCGATGACAGCCGCAGCATGAATCGCGTGAAGCCCTATGTGAACGGACAAGCCTGGGACTATGAAGTGTTCCTGGACCCCAACGGCGACTTGAAACGGGCCTTGAACGTGAACAACATCCCCCACACCTTCCTCGTGGACGGCAAGGGCAACATCGTGTGGCAGCACAACAACTACGAGCCGGGCGATGAGCACCAACTTTACCAGCAGGTGAAGAAGCTGGTGGGCAAGTGAACGCCCGGTCGTTCCTATCCACAGCGGAAGCCAGGGCCTTTGCGGCCTTGGCTTTCCTGCTTCCTGGACTCCCGCAGTGGTTTTCCAAAGGAGGCCCTGTGGCCCAACGCATGGATCATCCCGCCCTTGGCTCTTGCTTGTGCCGGAACATGGACCTACGCCATCCATTGCCCATAGGGATCCCATCCAACGGGCAAAGTAGATGCCCCTTCACACCGCACTTCCACGGTGATCGCTACTTTCACGCGGCCACCACGGCCTATCCTTATGAACGAAACAAAACTTGGCTTATCCCGCCGCCTCTTCGCCGCCGCCACGGCATTGGCCTTTGCCCAATTCCTGCTCGCCCAAGAGGGTGGCCAGGTCCATGGCAACTTCAATATGGACGGGCAACTGTACAATGATGACGAGGACATCGGCGCGGTAAAACCACCGGCCGACTTCGGCCTCAATGCGTGGACCAACCTCAACTACCGGAACGGGGCCGGTAATTTCGACGCGGGCATCCGCCTGGAAAGCTATGAACCGGCCTTGCTGGGCTACCCGGCAGGCCAGGCCTACAAAGGATCAGGCCTCGGCTACCGCTACGCCACCTTCCGCGCCGACGGGTTGGAGATCACCGCTGGCAACTTCTACGAGCAGTTCGGCCAGGGCCTGGCCTTCCGCAGCTATGAAGAACGCTCCCTGGGCGTGGACAATGCCATGGACGGCGTACGCGTGAAGTTCACCCCCGATACCGGCATCTACCTCAAGGGCATCATCGGCACGCAACGCCTGGCCTTCGACCGGGGCACCGTACAAGGCACCGGGGTCGTGCGCGGCATCGATGGCGAGATCTCGTTGGCCGAGGCATTCCCCCATGCCTTTCCGGGCATGGCCGCCAAGGGCAACAACCTCTCCTTGGGCGGCTCCTTTGTCAGCAAATTCCAACCCGACCAGGACCCCTTGCTGGAGTTGCCGGAAAATGTGGGCCTATGGGCCGCCCGCGCCCATTACACCACCGCCAAATGGGACCTGTACAGTGAGTATGCCTACAAGATCAACGACCCCAACGGCAGCAACGCCAACATCTACAAACCCGGCCAAGCCCTGATGGCCAATGCCAGTTACAGCGTAAAAGGCCTGGGCATCAGGGCCGGGGCACATACCTACGACAACATGATGTTCCAAAGCGACCGGGGTGCCCCCACCTTGTTCGACCTCAACATCAACTATTTGCCCGCCTTGGCCAAGCAACACACCTACAACCTGCCGGCCACGCTGTATCCCTACGCCACCCAGCCCAATGGCGAGGTGGCCTACCAAGGCGAAGTGTTCTACAAGTTCAAGCGCGGAAGCAAACTGGGCGGCAAGTACGGCACCAAGCTCACCGTGAACTGGAGTGGTGCCTGGAGCCTGGACAGCACCGCACTGCCCAACGACACCGTGCATCTGCTCGGCTATGAGACCAGCTTCTTCTCCATGGGCCAGCGCCAGTACTTCAGCGATTTCAACGTGGAGCTGCGTAAAAAGCTCAGTGCCAACTGGGAACTGGCCCTCACCTACCTGAACCTGGTCTACGACATTGAAACCGTGCAGGGCAAGGCCGGCAAGCCAGTGGTCTACGCGGACATGTTCATCCTAGAAGGGCTCCATAGTTTCAATGACCGGAATTCGGTGCGCTTCGAGCTGCAACAGCTCAGCACCAAACAGGACCATGGCGACTGGGCCACGGCACTCGCTGAATTCACCTTCAGCCCCCATTGGTTCCTGGCCATCATGGACCAGTACAACTACGGCGCCGACCTGGAAGCGGACCGCATCCACTACCCCATCGGCAGCGTGGGCTACATCCGGGGCGGTTCCCGCTTCACCTTCAGCTACGGACGGCAGCGCGCAGGCATCTTCTGCGTGGGCGGCGTGTGCCGCGTAGTGCCCGCCGCCAACGGCCTTTCAGCATCGATCACCACAACATTCTAAGCGCCCTTACCAGGATGAACACCATGCGCTACCTCCTGCTTTCCCTGCTTGTCATCACTTCGCTCAGCAGTTGTGATATCGTCAATGCACCCAAGGGGGACATGGCCTCACCGACTCCACCCGGAGGAAGTACCGTTACCCGAAATGTGCTCTTGGAAGATTGCACCGGCTTCCGTTGCAACAACTGCCCCGATGCAGCCATCAGGGCCATGCAGCTCAAAGCCATCTACGGCGACCGTCTGGTAGTGGTGGGCGTGCACATGCTGGACGAATTCGCCAAACCCGTGGAACCCTTGGACGACGGCTTCTATGATACAGACTTCCGCACACCGGCAGGTAATACATACCAGAGCCAAGGGGGTTTCGATATCACAGCCCTGCCCATTGGGCTGGTGAACCGCAAGCCGTACAACGGCAGCATCCGTGTAAGCCGCTACAGCTGGAGCACCGCCGTGGCCGGCATGATTGACCAGCAGGCAGCCTTGGACCTGCGGATCGATACGTTGATATTCGACAGTGTTGCAGGTACCGTTTCGGGCGGTGTAAGCGCCGTGTTGCTGCAACCCTTGGCCACACCACACAACCTGACACTGTACCTTACCGAAGACCATGTGATCGACTGGCAGTTGAACAACCAGGCGAACCCACATGACGTACCCAATTACGACCACCGGCATGTACTCAGGGGCGCTCTGAACGGAACGTGGGGAGAGGGTTTCTTGGATGCCAGCACGCAGGTGGGCGATACGGTGCACCTCACCTTCAGCCATCCCCTTCCACCGGCTCCGGCCACCGTGCTTGAACCCAACAATTGTGCTTTGGTGGCTTATGTGTACAGCACCAGTGGCTCGGACAAGTACGAGGTGAAGCAGGTTGTGGAACGCGAATTCCAGCCATGAAAGAGCCGATCCACCGCACCCACATACCGATCCACAAGACCTGGCGTTCTCATGGTTTGGCCTGGTCGGGCTCCTTCAAGAATAGTTTGTGAACAGCGCCTGCGGTCAGTTGATTTCCGCCAGTCAAGGGCTTACCTTCATCCCTCGTTGAACGCCTGCAAGCGCAAACACCCAGGAATCATCATGAAGGAGAACGGAAAGAAGATGCTGGAGCTCAGCCAGCAGGTGCTCCAGAAAGTGAGCTTCGACCCCCGGTTGTTCCGGAAGGAATTGGTGAAGGCCGCCCGTTGGGTGCGCGGCAAGGACCAACTGCTGCTGAAAGCCTGGTGCCTGGCCACCTTCGGGCATGTGTACAAGGAGGTGATCATGGAGGTGTTCCAGCATTCCATGCACGCCTGAGCACGGCTTGCGGCTAACAGTTCATGGCCACAAGGTGCGAGGCCATTTCCGCAGGTACCGCAAATTCCGCATCAATCCGGCGTACTTCGTGCGCTTCACCGGGCTGCCGTAGAAGAGTTCCTCGTATCGTGCTTCACCGAGGTTGTGCCACGCATCGGCGGTCAGCTCCATCAGTTCAGGCTTGGGGTTGAAGTCCGGCTCCTGGTGCGGTGTGCTGAAGCGGTTCCAGGGACAGACTTGCTGGCAGATGTCGCAGCCGAAGGCCCAATTCTTGAAGTCGCCCGCATCGGCCGGGATCTCGTTCCGCAGCTCGATGGTGAAGTAGCTGATGCACTTGCTGGCATTGATGCCGTACAGGTCAATGGCATCCGTGGGGCAGGCCTCGATGCAGCGCCGGCAGGTTCCGCAGTGATCGGTGGCCGGTGCATCCGGGGCCAGCTCCAGGTCCAGGATGATCTCCGCCAGAAAGAAGAACGATCCCTGCCCCTTGCGGATGATGAGGCTGTGCTTTCCGCGCCATCCGATGCCGGACCGCTCGGCCCATGCCTTTTCCAGCACCGGCGCACTGTCCGTGAAGCAGCGCATGGCCACCTCGCCGAACGCTCCGGTGATGAAGGCCATCAAAGGCTTCATGCGTTGCTTGATCACCTTGTGGTAATCGCGGCCGTAGGCGTAGGTGCTCAGCTTGGGCGCTTCAGGATCGGTCTGCTTGCCCGGCGTGTAATAGTTGTAGGCCAAGCTGATCACGCTCTTCGCGCCGGGCACCAATTGGCGCGGGTCCGTGCGCAGATCGAAATGGTTGGTCATGTAGCCCATCTCGCCATGCTTTCCGTGGCGCAGCCATTGCTCCAAACGGCTGGCTTCCTCCTCCAGGAATACCGCCTCGGAAATGCCGCACGCCAAAAAGCCCAATTCGAGTGCCTTGGCCTTGATGCGTTCGGAACGGTCCTTCAGATCGGTCATTCAAGGATGCAGGTTTATGCTGCCTCCTGCCCGGATACGCCTATTCAAACAGGCTCCCCGGCTTGGCTTCCGGAGCCTTGCCCAAGTGCTTGTAGGCCCGCTCGGTGGCCTGCCGGCCGCGCGGGGTGCGCATCAGGTAGCCTTCCATGATCAGGAACGGCTCATACACTTCCTCGATGGTGCCGCTCTCCTCGCCCACCGCCGTGGCCACGGTATTGAGGCCCACGGGACCGCCGCCGAACTTTTCGATGATGCACAGCAGGATGCGGTTGTCCATCTCGTCCAGGCCGTGGGCGTCCACGTTCAGGGCCTTCAAGGCGTGCTTGGCGATGGACATGCCGATGGTGCCGTCGCCCTGGATCTGGGCAAAGTCGCGCACGCGGCGCAGCAGCGCGTTGGCGATGCGCGGCGTGCCCCGGCTGCGGCGGGCGATCTCGTGGGCCGCTTCCTCGGCAATGGGCACTTGCAGCAGGCCGGCCGAGCGCTTGAGGATGCCGGTGAGCGTGTCGGCTTCGTAGTAGTCCAAGCGGCTGTTGATGCCGAAACGGGCGCGCAACGGGGCCGTGAGCAAACCGCTGCGCGTGGTGGCGCCCACCAGCGTGAATGGATTGAGGTTGATCTGCACCGTACGCGCATTGGGTCCCGCATCGATCACCAGGTCGATCCGGTAGTCCTCCATGGCGCTGTAGAGGTATTCCTCCACAATGGGGCTCATGCGGTGGATCTCGTCGATGAAGAGCAGGTCGTTGGGCTCCAGGTTGGTGAGCAGGCCGGCCAGGTCGGCGGGCTTGTCCAGCACGGGCCCGCTGGTGATGCGCATGCCCACGCCCATTTCCTGGGCCACGATGCCCGCCAAGGTGGTCTTGCCCAGGCCTGGAGGGCCGTGGAGCAGCACATGGTCCAAGGCTTCGCCCCGCAGCTTGGCGGCCTGCACGAACACCTTCAGGTTGTCGGTAACCGCCCGCTGCCCGGCAAATTCCTCGAAACGCCGCGGGCGCAGCACTTGCTCCATCTCCTTGTCGGAGGCTGAGCGCTGTTCATGGCGTACGTCGAACGGTTCGGGCATGGGCGAGGTCAAAGGTAATCCGGCCTGTCATCGCCGGAGGTCGCGCCAGAGGTCACCCATGAACACCTTCAGCCCAAGCAGATAGACGGGGGCCGTGAGGGTCTCATCCAGTTCGGTGCGCACCAGCATCAGGCGGAAGCCCCAACCTGCATGGGCACCGAAGTACTTCAGAAAGCGGTACTGGATGGTCATGGCCGGTTCGTAGACCAGCAGAAAGGAGCGCACCAGGGTCCGCTGCCGCCCATCCACACCGGTGTAGGCCAGGGAGCCTTGGCCAACGCCCAGCTGCACCGGGATGCGCGCCTCCCAGGGGCCGCGCGCGTAGAAGGCGTATTCCACGTACGGCGCGAGGTAGCCCAGCCGCAGGCGTACCGGCACCCCTCCTTGCCCGTCCACGGTGCGCAGGCGCTGTACCTCGCTGGCCAACATGGACCAGCCCAAGCCGTACTGCAGCCGCCCGGCATGCTCCAGCCCCACCTTCACGCCCCATACACGTACGTTGCTGTTGCTGATGAAGGAACCCCGCGTGTCCAATTTGGCCACGAACCGGGGCGGGGCTTGGCTGAAGAAGGCCAAGCTGTCCAGCAACTGGGCGTGCAGGGGCACTGCACCGGCCACGCCGCCAACCAGGGCCCACCACCGCACGACATGGAGCAGGGAAGCCCGCACTCCCGGTGCGGGCTTCCCTGTTGACCACCAGCGGCCCAGGCCCATGGGGCACCGGATCAATGCCCTTCGTCCTCCTCGCCCGCCTCCATGGGCACCGTCTGCGGCACGAAGTCGTCCGCCTTACCGGGCTTGCTGTAGTCGTAGGGCCAGCGGTGCACCGTGGGCAGCGCGCCGGGCCAGTTGCCATGCAGGCGTTCCACCGGGGCGGTCCACTCCAAGGTGTTGCTGCGCCAGGGGTTTTGCACCGACTTCTGCCCACGCCAGATGCTGTGGAAGAAGTTGTAGGTGAACACCACCTGCACCACGCCGCCCAGGATGGCGAAGTAGGTGATGATCACGTTCAGGTCCATGAAGTGGCCTTGGAACATGGGGAACTCCGTATAGTCATAGTAGCGCCTGGGGCCGCCCGCCAGGCCCACGTAGTGCATGGGGATGAACACGCCATAGGCCGCGATCAGGGTGCCCCAGAAGTGCACATAGCCCAAGCGGTTGCTCATCATGCGGCCGTAAAGCCGCGGGAACCAGTGGTATACGCCGGCGAGCATGGCGAAGATGGCGCTCACGCCCATCACCATGTGGAAGTGGGCCACCACGAAGTAGGTGTCGTGCACCTGGATGTCCAGTGCGCTGTTGGCCAGGATGATGCCGGTGAGGCCGCCGGCGATGAAGGTGGACACCATGGCGATGCTGAAGAGCATGGCCGGGGAGAAGACGATGTTCCCCCGCCACAGCGTGGTGATGTAGTTGAACACCTTGATGGCGCTGGGCACCGCGATAAGGATGGTGGTGAAGGAGAAGACTGCGCCCAGGAACGGGTTCATGCCGGTGATGAACATGTGGTGGGCCCACACGATGAAGCTCAGGAAGGAGATGGCCATCAGGGAGCCGATCATGGCACGGTAGCCGAAGATGGGCTTGCGGCTCATGGTGGAGATCACCTCTGAACTGATGCCGAACGCGGGCAGGATGATGATGTACACCTCGGGGTGCCCCAGGAACCAGAACAGGTGCTGGTAGAGGATGGGGCTTCCGCCCATGTTGTCCAACGCTTCACCGGCGATATGGATCTCGCTGAGGTAGAAACTGGTGCCCATCAGGCGGTCCATGATCAGCAGCACCACGGCGCTCACCAGCACGGGGAAGGCCAGCACGCCCACGATGGCCGTGAGCAGCAGGGCCCAGATCGTCAGGGGCAGGCGCGTCATCTTCATGCCCTTGGTGCGCAGGTTGAGGATGGTGACGATGTAGTTGAGGCTGCCCATGAGCGAACCCGCGATGAAGAGCACCATGCTGAAGAGCCAGAGGGTCATGCCCGCGCCCGAACCCGGAATGGCCTCCGGCAGCACGCTCAACGGCGGGTACACGGTCCAGCCGCCCGAGGCCGGCCCGCTTTCCACGAAGAGCGAGGAGAGCATCACGATGGAGGCCGCGAGGAAGAACCAGTAGGAAAGCATGTTGATGAACCCGCTGGCCATGTCGCGCGCGCCAATCTGCAGGGGGATCAGCAAGTTGCTGAAGGTGCCCGACAGGCCGCCGGTGAGCACGAAGAAGACCATGATGGTTCCGTGGATGGTGACCAGGCCCAGGTACATCGAGGGGCTCAGCACACCGTCCGGCGCCCATTTGTCGCCCAGGAAGAACCGCGTGAAGGCAAAGCTTTCACCGGGGAAGGCGATCTGCAGGCGGAAGATCATGGACATGATCATGGCGATCCATGCCATCACGATGGCCGTGATGAGGAATTGCTTGCTGATCATCTTGTGATCGCGCGAGAAGATGTACTTCGAGATGAAGCTCTCCTGGTGATGGTGAAGTCCCGCGTGGGCGTGGCCGCTGTGGTCGGCAGCCTGCGGAGTAGCTACGGCGCTCATGTTCTCAGTTCGATTCTTGGTTCGTTCCAGCAGCGGCCACGGGAGCTGCTGCACTGTCCGGCTTCAGGGTATCGGCGGCGGCGGCTTCCACGGCGGCCTTGGGGTCACCCGGCTTCTCGAAGACGGGCAGCATGATGTTCCACACCTTGAAGGCACCGGCCGGCTCCACCGTGAGCGTGGACTGCATGTTGTAGTGCGAAATGCCGCATACCTTGTTGCACATCAGGATGTAGTCGAAGGCCTCGTTGCCGGTGATCGCCCGCATGCTGTCGGTGGTGATCGTGGGGTTGAGGTGCATGCGCGTGGTCATGCCCGGCACCGTGTTCATCTGTGCGCGCATGTGCGGCAGGTAAGCGCTGTGGATCACGTCCTGGCTGCGGCAAAGCAGTTCCACATCGGTGTTCACCGGCAGGTGGAACTCCTTGGTCACCTTGTCATCGGCCCCGTGCAGGTAGCTGCTGTTGCCGCCGTTGGCCTTGATGTCCTCCTCCATCAGGATTTGCAGGCCCATGAGCCGTTCGATCATGCGCCGCAGGTGGGCGATGTCCCCGTTCTGCTCTTCCAGCTTGTCGGCGGGCAGCACATCGGCCTTGGCGGCCAGGTCGGCCTCCGCCTTGGCCAAGTCCTGCTGGAGGGTGGCCAATCGGTCGCCCAAGGTTTTGCGCGTCACAATGCCCAAGGGGTTCTCGGCGGTGATCAGCCGGTAGTCGCTGGCGCCCAACTTGCCGTCCTTGCCCGGGTAGCGGAAGGTCCAGTCGAACTGCTTGGAATAGACCTCCACTTCCATGGTGCCCGGTGCGGGCGTGGCCGAGATCTTGTTCCAGATGACCAATGCGTAGATGATCGTTCCGATGAGCACGATGGTGGGGATCACCGTCCAGACCAGTTCCAACTTGTTGTTGTGCGGGTACCAATAAGCCCGTTTGCCGTCGCGGTGGTAGTACTTGCCCACATAGTAGAACAGGGCGATGTTGGTGCCGAAGAACACGATGCCCAACAAGATCCAGTTGTAGAGGTACATCCCGTCGATCCACACACCCTGGGTGCTGGCGGGCGGCGGCAGGAACACTTCATGGTAGCGGAAAGGCAGCCAGATGAAGAGGGCCAGGTAGAGCACCCCGAAGAGCCACATCAGGCGGCCCTGCGTCCGGTTGGCGTGTTCGGAGATCACTTCCTCGCGCGTTCCGCGCAACTCGCCGGTGAGCTCGGCCACGCGGCTCAGGCGCAGGACCACCATGAAGCCCAGCACCAGCACTGCAAGTATCAACAACGTCATCATGCCTGTTCGATTATGCGCGGTTAGGTCCGGGGATCAAATGTGGTGGTGAACGCTTTCCTCCAGGAAGGGGTGGGACACCACGGTGAGCGGTGCCTTGGCCAAGGCGGCGAGCACCGTGCGGATGAACGCCCCCAGGAACAGCGTGAAGAAGCCGATCTCCAAGAGGCCGATCTGCTCGAAGTGCGGTCCCAGGGTACCGGGCAGGATCAGCAGCAGGGTGTCCATCCAGTGGCCGATGAAGATCACCACGCCCACGCCGATCAGGAACTTGGGGGAGCGCTTGGCGTCACGGCTCATCAGCAGCAACATCGGCAAGGCGAAGTTGATGAAGAAGGTCGCCCAGGTCAACCAGGGATGACTGCTGAGCCGGGGCACGAAATAGGTCACCTCCTCGGGGATGTTGGAGTACCAGGTAAGCATGAACTGCTCAAAGTAAAGGTAGCTCCAGAGGAAACTCACGGCGAACATCCATTTGCCCATGTCCTGCAGGTGGCTGCCGGTCACTTGGGGCAGGTATCCCTTGCCCTTGAGGTAGAGCACCAGGATTACGGCGGTGATCATGCCGCTGGCCCACATGCCCCCGAAGACGTACCAGCCGAAGAGGGCGCTTTTCCAGTGCACGTCAATGCTCATGATCCAATCCCACGCCAGCAGCGAGCTGAAGAAGGCGAAGAGCACGATGAACACCACGCTGCGCCGGTAGTTCTTCCAGTGGGAAGCGAGCAGGGCCTCGCCCGATTCCTTGTCCATGCGCAGGCTGTGTGCCCGGAACCAACGGGTGAAGAACACGAAGGTGCCGAGGATCAGCAAGGCGCGTACCCAGAAGAAGGGCTTGTTCAGGTAACCGGAAAGGAACCCGATGCGGGGGTCGAAGTGGTCGGCGTCGGCCGGGTCCAGGGCACGGGCATCCATCCAATGCCAGATGTGGTTGAGCCCGATGGAACCGGCCACCAGCACCAACAACACCGTCAACGCGCCCCAAGGCACATACATGGCGATGGCCTCGTACACCCGCTTCACCATCACCGTCCACGCGGTCTCGGTCACGTGGTTCAGGGCGTAGAAGAACAAGGTGCCCAGGGCGATGAAGAAGAAGAACAGGGCATTGGCATAGAACGCCGCCCAGGAATATTGCTTGTGGTCGGAATGGTCGCCCACCACACCGATGGCCGCCATCACCAGGCCGATGACGATCAACGCCAAGGTGATGGTGCCGGCCCGTTTGCTTATGGTGAAGTTCATTGCTGCTGATTTGATCACTTGGCTTGGGTAGCTGCGGCTGCGGTGTCCTGGGCTGCGGGCCCACCGGCCATTTTACCGCCGTTCTGGAGGTACTTCACGTACTGCACCACCAACCAGCGCTCCTTGTGGTTGAGCTGGCTGGCATGGCTGCCCATGGCGATGTTGCGCCCGTAAGTGATGGAATGGAAGACCTTGCCCTCGGGCAGGTCCTTGAGCTGGCTGCCGTCATAGGCGGGAGGAGGCGGGTAGTTGCCCTTGTTCACCACCGTTCCATCGCCCTTGCCTTTGGCCCCATGGCACTCGATGCAGAACTTGTCGTAGATCGCCTTTCCTTGCTCCACGGTGGCGTCGGTCATGGCAATGGGGCTGTGCAGCTCACGGCCGGCCTGCTCATACCCCTCCGGGGTGTTGGGATAGGGGTATGGGAAGTTGAAGGCGGCATCGGCCTCGCTCCCGGCGAAGGGGATGGTGCCCTCCACCGGCAAGCGTGCACTGGCCGTTGCCCGCTGGGCCGAGGCCAGGCTGTCGCCGAAGTAGTAGGGGTCCTGGCCGTAGTCCACGTACGCCTCAACGGCCGGGCTGCGGTACATGTCCGGCATGTACTCCAAGCCGGGGCTGTCCGGGTTGCTGCTGCATCCGGCCAGCAGGGCCACGCCGCCGATGGCGGCGGCGATCAAGCCGGGATTGAACTTCTTGCTCGTCATGTTCAATAGTGGCGTTCATTGATCTCCAGCACGGCGGTGTCGCGCAGCATGCCCGTGATGGCCTCGGGGGCGTGCTGGTGATTGTCCTCGGTGCGCAGTTCGATGATGAACTTGTCGTCGGTGCTGCGCGGGTCCGGGTTGCGGGCCGGCATGCCGGGCAGGGTCTTGTTGCGGATCAAATAGGTGATGGCCATGCCATGGGCGGCGCACAGCACGGTGAACTCGAACAGCACCGGCACGAAGGCAGGCACGTTCTGGTAGAAATACTGGTTGGGCTTGCCCCCGACGTTCATCGGCCAGTCGTAGATCATCATGTACCATGTGCCCAACACGGCCAAGGACAGGCCCATGATGCCGAACATGAACGATACGATGCCCAGGCGGGTGCGCTTCAGCCCGATGATGGGGTCGATGCCGTGGACCGGGAAGGGGCTGAAGACGTCGCGCACGTGCACGCCGGCGGTCACCAGCTTGCGCGCGGCATCCTTCAGCAGCTCGGGGTCCTCATAAACCGCGTAGATGACTTTGTTGGCCATGACGCTCAATGCTGGGATTTGGGTAAGGTGTCGCCCTTGTAGCTCTCGCCGCTGGACTTCAGGATGCTCTTGAGCTCATTGAGGGCCAGCACCGGGAAATAGCGTGCGAAGAGCAGGTACAAGGTGAAGAAGATGCCGATTGTGCCCAGGAAGGTGCCCACGTCCACCCAGGAGGGGTAGAACATGGTCCAGCCTGAGGGCATGTAGTCGCGGTGCAGGCAGAGCACGATGATGTCGAAGCGCTCGAACCACATGCCCACGTTGATGACGATGGAGATGGCCCAGGCCCAGAAGAAGCTGGTGCGGATTTTCTTGAACCAGAGCATGCCGGGGATGAGGATGTTGCAGATGATCAGCGCCCAGAACGCCCAGGCGTACTGGCCGGTGGCCGCACCCACCGACATGTAGGTGTAGTATTCGTATTCCACGCCGCTGTACCAGCCCATGAAGAACTCCGTGGCATAGGCCACGGCCACGATGCCGCCCGTGACCATGATCACGATGTTCATGTATTCCACGTGCTTGCGGGTCACGTAGGCCTCGAGCTTCATGGCCTTGCGCATGATCAGCAGCAGGGTCTGCACCATGGCGAAGCCCGAGAAGATGGCACCGGCCACGAAGTAGGGCGGGTAGATGGTGCTGTGCCAGCCGGGCACCAGCGAGGTGGCGAAGTCCATGGACACCACCGAGTGCACGGAGAACACCAGCGGGGTGGCCAGGCCGGCCAGCACCAGGCTCACCTCTTCAAACCGCTGCCAGGCCTTGGCATTGCCGGTCCATCCGAAGGAGAGCACCGAGTAGAGGTTCTTCTGCCACTTCTTCTTCACGCGGTCGCGCAGGGTGGCGAAATCGGGGATCAGGCCGATGTACCAGTACACCAATGAAACCGAGAAGTAGGTGGAAATGGCGAACACGTCCCAGAGCAGGGCCGAGTTGAAGTTCACCCACAAGGACCCGAACTGGTTGGGCAGGGGGAACACGAAATAGGCCAGCCAGATGCGGCCCATGTGGATCATGGGGAACACGGCGGCCATGATCACGGCGAAGATGGTCATGGCCTCGGCCGACCGGTTCACGGCCATGCGCCACTTCTGGCGGAAGAGCAGCAGCACCGCGCTGATCAGCGTGCCGGCGTGGCCAATGCCCACCCACCACACGAAGTTGGTGATGTCCCAGGCCCAGTTGATGGTCTTGTTCAGGCCCCAGACGCCGATGCCCTTGCTGAAGAGGTAGAGGATGCAGGCCACGCCGTAGAGGGCGATGATCGACGCGATGGTGATCAGTACGTACCAAGTGGTGGGGGCCTTGTTCTCGATGGGTGCGGACACATCGGCGGTGATGTCGCCGTACGTCCTGTGGCCCAGGATGAGCGGGGGTCTGATCGCTGATTCTTGATGCATCTTTCCGGTTCTCTCTTAGGCTTTGTTGTTGTCCGCGTCGGTGGTGTTGCGCACCTTCACCAGGTAGGTGATGTTGGGCTGGGTGCCGATCTCTTCCAGCATCTCATAGCCGCGGGGATTGTCACGACCGGCGCGTGCCGCACTGTTGGTATCGTTCAGGTCGCCGAAGATGATGGCACCGTAACCACAGGCCGCGGAGCAGGCCGTTTGGATGTCGCCGTCGCGCACCGGGCGTCCTTCCTTCTTGGCGTCCAGCTTGCCTGCCTGGATACGCTGCACGCAGAGCGTGCACTTCTCCATCACCCCGCGGGCGCGCACCACCACGTCCGGGTTGAGCACCATGCGGCCCAGCTCGTCCCACGCGGGGTTCACCTGGCCGAAATCCTCGGTGACGTAGTTGAACCAGTTGAAGCGGCGCACCTTGTAGGGGCAGTTGTTGGCGCAGTAGCGTGTGCCGATGCACCGGTTGTAGGCCATCATGTTCAACCCTTCGTCGCTGTGCGTGGTGGCCGCCACGGGGCACACCGTTTCGCAAGGCGCGTGGTTGCAGTGCTGGCACATCATGGGGATGAACAGCACCGACGGGTTGGTGCCCGGCTCTTCCATGGCCGACAGCTTGTCCGCCCAACCGAGGCCCCCGGTCTCCTTGTTTGTGTCGCTGCTGTAATAGCGGTCGATGCGCAACCAGTGCATTTCGCGGCTGCGGCGCACCTCGTCCTTGCCCACCACGGAGATGTTGTTCTCACTGTTGCAGGCGGTGATGCACGCCCCGCAGCCGATGCAGCTGTTCAGGTCGATGCTCATGCCCCAGCGGTGGCCCATTTCTTCGATGGGATGATCGGCCCAGAGCGTGACGGAGGTGGCCGGCACACGGTCTTTGGCGTTGATGTGGCCGTCGTTGTTCACGTCCTCATGGACCGCCAACGTGTGGGGCTTGTTGTAGGTCTCCTCGGGCTTGTTCAAGGCCCACACGTTGAACGTGGTCTCCTTCACGATGCTGCCCCGTTCCATGCCGGTCATCTGGGTCTGCGTGAGGGCGATGGCATAGGTGCGGCCGGTAGGTTCCACTGCCGCGGCCAGCGCCTCAAGGCGCACCGTATTGCCGCGCACCGCCGTCCATGGATAGGCGTTCCGGCCCACGGGTGCCGGGCTTCCATCGGGGTTGCGCAAGCAGGCGGCACGGCCCACGCGCTCGCCATTGGCGCCACGGCCGTAACCCAAGGCCACGGCGATGGTCTTCGAGGCTTGGCCCGGGCTGAGCACGGCGGGGAGTTCCATGGCCACGCCGTTCACCGTGACCTTGAGCACTTGCGCCGGGCTCTCCTGGCCGATGTAGAGCTCCTTGAAGCTCTTGCCGGTGAGTGCGCTCAGGTCTTCCGGGCTGATGCAGATGTAGTTGTCCCAGGTGGCCTTGGTAATCGGGTCCGGCAGTTCCTGCAGCCATGGGTTGTTGGCGTGAAGACCGCTGGCCAAGGCTTCGGAGGCGTACACTTCCAGCTCCCATTCCCCGGCGCCTTTCACCCCTTCCAACGCGCGCCGGCCGGCATCGGCCAGGTCCGCGGTAAACGGCGTGGGCTCCGTGATGGCCGCGGCACCTTGGTACACGCCGTCGTGCAAACCTTGGTCCCAGGACGTGGTCAGGGTGGTCCTGCAGTTGGTCTGCACGAAGCTGCGCCAATCACTGTCCACGCCACTCCACTTCAGCAGGCTCTCACCCCATTGGCGCGTGTCGAACAGCGGGCGGATGGTAGGCTGGGTCAGCGCAAAGGAACCCACCTTGGGGCTGTGGTCGCCCCAGCTCTCCAGCCAATGGTGGTCGGGCGCGATCCAACTGCACAGGGAGGCCGTTTCATCGGCATGGCTGCCGAAGCTCACGCTCAAGGGCGCCTTCTTCAGGCCCGCCTTGAACGCCTCGGCATTGGGCAGCGTGTACGCCGGATTGACGCCATGGATGAGGATGGCGCCGATGGTACCGGCGTCGAGGTCCTTCACCAGTTGCGCCATTACCGCATCATTGCCTTGGAAGAAGGGCGATGCATTGCGGAGGTCGATGGTGCTCCCGTAGTTGCCCAGCATGCTGTTGATGCTGTTCACCAGCACCTGTACGCCTTCATCATTGGCACCACACATCACAACGCTCTTGCCGCGCGCGGCCACCAGCTCCTTGGCACATTGGGCCACGGACGCTGCCGCACCTGCTGGCAATTTGGCTGGTGGGGCGGCGCTTGTGCCCAAAGCAGAAGCAATGGCATTGTGCAAGGCCAGCACCACATGGGGGACTTCACTGGGCTTCACGGCAACCCGCTGGTCGGCATTGGCGCCGGTCATGCTCATGCGCGCCTCGAACTGCCAGTGGCGGCTCATGGGTTGGGCGGCGGTGGCTTGCTCGGGCTTGCGGCGGCTGGCATACTGCCAGGCGTTCTCCGTGGTACTGCCCCAGTTGCTCAGGAAATCCGCTCCGATGCCCACGACCACATCGGCCTTGGCCAGGTCATAGGACGGGAATGCCCATTTGCCGAAATTCTTGAGGTTGGCGCTGGAGATGCCCGCGTAGCTGATGGCGTCATACTGCACGTGGTCGACCCCGCCCACGGTGGCGATCACCGCGGCATCACCGCCCGTGATGGACAAGCCATGCTTGGCCTTGAACACCTCGATGGCCGCCTTGGTACTGGGGCTGATCACGGTGCCGGTGAGGAGCACGATGCGCTTGCCGGCGGCACTGGCCTGGGCCAAACCACCGATGATGGCCTTGTCGGCATCGGCCCAAGCCTGCTGGGCCAACTGGCCATTGGTCACCTGCATGGGGCCGGAGAGGCGTTCGCTGTCATACAGGGACAGCACGCTGCTGTTGATCCGGGCATTGACGGCGGAACGGCCCGAACGCGGGTCGCGGTTCACCCCGAAGCGGGGGTTGCCGGTGATGTGGATGGGGCGCCCTTCGCGGGTCTTCACCAGCACGCTGGCAAAGTCCTCGCCGTCGTAGTAGGTGCTGGCGTACCAGTTGGCCACCCCTGGGGTGATCTCCTCCGGTTTGTTGACGTAGGGAATGCTTTTGATCACCGGTGCCTCGCAGGCGGCCAAGGTGGCGGCGCCCACGGAGAAACCGAGGAACTTCAGGAAATCACGGCGGCTGGTGGTGCTGCCGGTGATGCTGCCATCGGCCAACACTTGGTCCAAGGGCATCGGCTCGTTGAACTCATGCGCGTTGGCTTGGGCTGGTGCGGCCGCAGGGTCCAATTCGGACAGGTCCTGCCAATATCGCTTCGTGCTCGACATGTGTGTTCGCTGGATCGATCTTAATAATGGCACTTGGCACACTCAAAGCCGCCAAGTTCACGTACGGTGATCTTCTCGTCCTCCAAGTATTTGCGCAATTCGCCCTGGCCCATGGGGGTGGTGGCCATGCGGCGGTGGATCTCCTGGTAGTAGCCATTGTCCGAACCGGCCACGGCCACTTCCTTGGTGTTGTGGCAGTCCAGGCACCACGCCATGGTCAGCGGGCTCCACTGTTGCACTTGGTCCATCTCGGTGTCCACGGGGCCATGGCACTCCTGGCACTCCAATTTGCCCACGGCCACGTGCTGCTGGTGGCTGAAGAACACGTGGTCCGGCAGGTTGTGGACCTTGTTCCACACGATGGGCTTCTGCTCGCCGGTGTATTTCATGGCGGCGGGGTCCCAACCGGTGGCCGCATAGATCTTGGCGATCTCGGCCGTGCCCGTGTTGGGGCCTTCACTGATGGCCTGGTGGCAGTTCATGCACACATTGGCGCTGGGGATGCCGGCATGTTTGCTCTTCTCGGCGCCGCTATGGCAGTACTGGCAGTTGATGGCCAGGTTGTCCTTGCCGGCATGCAGGGAGTGATCGAAGGCGATGGGCTGGCTGGGCTTGTAGTGCGCCGCCTTGTCGCCACCGTACACCCCGATGTTGAAGAGGAAGTTCCACAGCAGCACCAAGGCCCACACCACCACCAGCAGCACGGTCACCGAAGCCCAGCCCTTGTTGCGCACGGCCCATTGGCGGATGCGGCCCCAGGTGCCCAAGGCAGGCTCAGGAGCAAGGCCTTGTTTTTCGCGGACCGCATTGGACAGTTGATGGCGCACGCCGCCCAGGGAGAGCAGCACCAGCAACAGGATCAGGCCGGTGACCACCAGCCATTGCCACGAACTGGACGGCTCCTGGGCCGCAGCTTCAGGTGCGGCGGCTTCGGCCTGCTTGGCGCCGGCCGGGGCGAAATTGTCCGCGTAGTAAAGCACCGCGTCAATCTCCTCGTTGGTGAGGGCCTGCGGCGGCATCACGATCTTGTTGTGTTCCTCGAAGATCTGTTTGGCATGGGCGTTGCCGGACTTGATGTAGCCCTGGCTGTCCTTGATCCACTCATGCACGTCGCCCTTGCCATCCCAGCGCTCCTTGGCCCCTTTCACCGCTGGGCCGGTCATGTCCTTGTCCGGCTTGTGGCAACTGCCGCAGTTGGCTTTGAAGATCTTCTCGCCGTTGTCGTACACCGCTTGGTCCACCTGTGCCGATGCAGGGGTGCCGGTCACGAGGAAAGCGAGCAGGACGATGTGGCCGCACAAACCGACCGGATGCTTAAAAAGCCTTGATACAAGGGACATTCCAAACAATTTTGAAGGCGGACCACCATGGATTCGCGCCGGGCAAAAGTAGGCGCGGAGCGATATGGGCGCATCCGCACTTCGCGCGGTAGCCGCGCCATTCCATTATTTAGAACGGTTCTAAAAATGTTGGCTCATCATACAAGCCGCATCATTGTTGAGCTTTCGCATGTCATCGGCCTGTCATATTCCGTGGTTGCAGCGCCCACGAATTGGCCTTGCGGGCCCCGGACCATCGGTTGGCATGCGTTCATTTCGTGGCCGCGTGCTTGCCCGATCCCCGCTACCGGTACTTTTGGCCACCTATGCGCCTGATCGCCCTGCTTTGTACGTTGTCCTGTGCCGGTGCGGCCTTGGCCCAGGAGGACCAGTTCCTCCACCAGCGCACACCTGCCCGATCCGCTGCCGTTGAAAGGCCGGTAGGCCGCCAACAGGACACGGCCCGTGTGCCCGTGGGCACGGTCACCATCGTGGAGAGCAGCCGGATCCAAGGCTATATGGTGGACTATACGGCCAAGAAGCGGGCGCTGAAGGGGTATCGGGTCCAGATCTTCCTCGGCGACAGGTCCCAGGCCGAAGCGGTGCGCCGCTCGTTCCTGCAACAGCATCCCGACATCCCGGCTTATCTCAGTTACCTGGCCCCCAATTTCCGGGTGCGCGTGGGCGACCTGCGCGACCGCATGGAGGCCGAATTCCTCAAGGACAAGCTGCGGCCCGCATTCCCCGGATCCTATCTCGTGCCGGATGATATTCAACCGCCCAAGTTGAAGACCATCGCGGAATCCGGCACGGCCCCTTGATACGAACGCCGCACCCGACTGCGCGGCGTTCGGGCACAACGCCCCCAGCGCCGGCATTTTCAACTTGGCCAACCAGGGCACTGGCGCCGGGATGGGCCGTACCGCCCGCGGTGCGCTGTGGCCAGCGCTGCTCCGGTCAGTCCGCCAACGTGCGCTTCACCTCCACCACCTCGAAGGCCTCGATGTGGTCGCCCACCTTGATGTCGTTGAAGTTCTTGATGCTCAGGCCGCACTCGTACCCGTGGGTGACCTCCTTCACGTCGTCCTTGAAGCGCTTGAGGTCGCTGAGGTCGCCGGTGTACACCACGATGCTGTCGCGGATCAGGCGCACCTTGCTGTTGCGCGAGAGCTTGCCGTCCAGCACATAACAGCCGGCCACCGTGCCTACCTTGCTGATGCGGAAGGTCTCGCGCACCTCGGCCGTGCCGATCACCTTCTCCTCCTGTTTGGGTGCCAGCATGCCTTCCATGGCTTGCTTGAGTTCCTCGATGGCGTCGTAGATGATGGAATAGAGGCGGATCTCGATCTCTTCCTGCTCGGCCAGTCGGCGTGCGCCAACGGTAGGCCGTACCTGGAAGCCGATGATGATGGCGTTGGAAGCTGAGGCCAGCAGCACATCGCTTTCGGCAATGGGGCCCACCGCGCGGTGGATCACATCCACTTTGATCTGCTCGGTACTGAGCTTGAGCAATGAATCGGTGAGCGCTTCCACGGAACCGTCCACGTCACCTTTGACGATGATGTTCAGCTCCTTGAAGTCGCCGATGGCCAAGCGACGGCCGATCTCATCCAAGGTGATGTGCTTGCGGGTGCGGATGCCCTGCTCGCGCTGCAATTGATGGCGCCGCGTGGCGATCTGGCGGGCTTCCCGTTCATCTTCCATCACTTGGAAGCGGTCGCCGGCATTGGGCGCACCGTCCAGGCCCAGGATCGAAACGGGGACGGACGGACCGGCTTCGGCCACACCCTGTCCACGTTCGTTGAACATGTTGCGCACACGGCCGCTGTACTGGCCCACCAGCAGCACGTCCCCCTTATGCAGGGTGCCGCCCTCCACCAGCAGGGTGGTGACGTAGCCACGGCCCACTTCAAGGGTGCTTTCGATCACCACGCCGGTACCGCGCTTGCCGGGATCGGCCTGCAGCTCCAGCATGTCCGCTTCCAAGAGCACCTTCTCCAGCAGTTGGTCCACGCCCATGCCTTTCTTGGCGCTGATCTCCTGGGTCTGGTATTTGCCGCCCCATTCCTCCACCAGGATGTTCATTTGGGAGAGCTGCTCGCGGATCTTCTCGGCGTTGGCCTGGGGCTTGTCGATCTTGTTGAAGGCGAAGACCATGGGCACCCCGGCGGCCAGCGCGTGGTTGATGGCCTCGCGTGTTTGGGGCATCACGCTGTCGTCCGCGGCGATGACGATGATGGCGATGTCGGTGACCTTGGCGCCACGTGCCCGCATGGCGGTGAACGCCTCGTGGCCCGGCGTGTCCAGGAAGGTGATCTTGCGTCCGTTGTCCAGGGCCACGCTATAGGCCCCGATGTGCTGGGTGATGCCACCGGCCTCACCGGCGATCACGTTGGCCTTGCGGATGTGGTCCAGCAGGGAGGTTTTACCGTGGTCCACATGGCCCATGACGGTGACGATCGGTGCACGCGGGGCGACCCGGTCCGGGTCATCGAACTCCTCCACGGTATCGTCCTGCACATCGGCCCCGACGAACTCCACCTTGAAGCCGTACTCATCGGCGATCACCGAGAGGGTCTCGGCATCCAATCGCTGGTTGATGCTCACCATCATGCCCAGCGCGAAGCAGGCCTTGATGATGTCGGTGACGGGCATGTCCATCATGGAAGCCAGTTCGCTGGCGGTGACGAACTCGGTGACCTTGAGGGTGCGGCCCGCCAATTGGCGCGCTTGGTTTTCTTCTTCACGGCGCATGGAGCGTTCCATGCGCTTGTCCGTTTTACGTTTGGCCGAACGGCTCTTGCCGCCGCCGGTAAGCCGGGCCAAGGTTTCGCTCACCTTGCGCTTTACGGCATTTTCGTCCAGCTGCTCCGGAGGCCCTTGAGCGGTTTTGCGCTGCTGCTGCTGCACCACGCGGCCCACGTTCACCGGGCCGGTCTTCACGATCCGCTTACGGCGGCCGCGGTCCGCATCACGGTCTGCGGGCTTGCGCTCACGCTCCTTGGGCAGTTCGATCTTGCCCAAGGTCTTCGGGCCGGTCAACCGTTCCACGTTCACGCGGATGGTCTCCGGCTCCACTTTGGCCGGAGGTGGCGGTGGCGGTGGCGGCGCCGCTGGTGCCACGGGTGTGGCTGCCACCGGTTTCGGTGCCTCGGCAACAGGGGCTTCCTTCTTGGGTGCGGCCTTGGTCGCCCTCTTGGGCTCCAGGTCGATCTTGCCGATGGTCTTGGGTCCGGCCATACGCTGGGGCGTGGCCTTGATCACGTCCGATGACCCATCCGGCGTGGTGCTTTCAGCACGGGGCTCCTCCTGCTGCCCGGCCTTGGTTGCAACCGGTGCCGGTTCCGCAGGTGCCGGTTCCACCGGCACCTGCGGAACCTGGGCCACCGGCTCAGGAACGGTCGCAGGTTCCACGGGCTGGGGAGCCGGGGCAGGCGGGGCGGCGGGTTCGGGTGCGGGGGGCGGTTCAGGCACGCTCGGCAAGGCCACGGCCTCACGCTCCTGGCGTTCCTGGATCACTTGTTTGCTGGCCTCCTTCTCCGCCTTGTCCTGGCCGAATTCCTTTTCCAGCAGGGCATACAGCTCGCCGGGGATCTTGGCGTTCGGCGATGCCTCCACGGCATGGCCCTTGGCGGCCAGGAATTCCACCACGGTGTGCACACCGAGGTTGAAATCCCGGGTCACCTTGCTCAATCGTACCGTTTTCCCTGCCGTTTCACTCATTCGCCTGCTCCTTGTTAACCCTCCCTTGTGCGCACCCGCGGCACGTTTTACTTCGACAATTCCAATTTCAGGATCCGCAGCACCTCCAGAACGGTTTCATCCTCCAGGTCCGTGCGCTTGGCCAGTTCGTCCGGGGCCACTTCCAGCACGGACCGCGCGGTATCGCAGCCGATGTTCTTCAATGCCTCGAGGATCCATGGCTCGATCTCGTCCCTGAACTCGTCCAGGTCCACATCATCGGTCACTTCATCGCTGTCGCGGTACACGTCGATGTCGAACCCGGTGAGCTTGCCGGCGAGCTTGATGTTGTGGCCGCCCTTGCCGATGGCCAAGGCCACCTGGTCGGGCTTCATGTACACCTCGGCCCGCTTGTTGGCCTCGTCCAGCTTGATCTCGCCCACTTTGGCGGGGCTCAGCGCGCGCTGGATCAGCAGCTGGTCGTTGGCCGTGTAGTTGATCACGTCGATGTTCTCGTTGCGCAGCTCGCGCACGATGCCGTGGATGCGGCTGCCCTTCATGCCCACGCAGGCGCCCACCGGGTCGATGCGGTCATCGTAGCTTTCCACGGCCACCTTGGCGCGCTCACCGGGTTCACGCACGATGCGCTTGATGGTGATCAGCCCGTCGGCCACCTCGGGCACTTCCTGCTCGAAGAGCTTTTCGAGGAACTCCGGCGCCGTGCGCGAGAGCAGCACCACCGGGCTGTTGTTGCGCATTTCCACCTTCCATACCACGGCGCGCACCGTGTCGCCCTTCTTGAAGAAGTCGGTCTTGATCTGCTGGTCCTTGGGCATGATCAGCTCGTTGCCTTCATCGTCCAGCACCAGCGTTTCGCGCTTCCATACCTGGTACACTTCGCCGGTGATGATCTCGCCCACCCTTTCCTTGTACTTGGCATAGATGTGGTCCTTCTCCAGCTCCATGATCCGTCCCTGGAGGTTCTGTTTCAGGGAGAGGATGTTGCGGCGGCCGAAGTCGATGATCTTCACTTCCTGGCTGACCTCTTCGCCCACCTCGAAGTCGGGCTCGATCTTGAGGGCCTCGCTGAGGGCGATCTGCAGGCCTTCGTCCTCCACCTGATCATCGGCCACGATCTCGCGGTTCAGCCAGATCTCCAGGTCGCCCTTGTCCGGGTTGATGATGATGTCGAATTTGGCCTCTTCGCCGTACTTGCGCTTCACCACGCCGCGGAACACGTCTTCCAGGATGCCCATCATGGTCACCCGGTCGATGTTCTTGATATCCTTGAATTCCCCGAAGGATTCGATGAGGTTCACTGTGCTCATTGCACTGTTCAATTGAGTTTGATCGTAGCCTGCGTGCTTTTGATGGCGGTGAAGGGGACCACCGTTGTTTCCTCCGCCGGTTTGGGCTTGCGGCCCTTCACTTTGGACGGTTCCAGGATGCGGACCGTGAGCGCATCGGGGGCGAAAGCCTCCAGCAGCCCCACCAGTTTCCCGCCGTCGTGGAAGGCCAATTCCACCTCCTGGCCCAAGTGCTTGCGGTATTGGCGCTCCACCTTGAAAGGCCGGCCCAGGCCGGGGCTGCCCACCTGTAGCTCCACGTCGTCCAAGGCCTCACCGAATGCGTCGCGCAGCGCTTTGTTGATGGTGCTGAGCACCGCCAAGGTCACCGGCGCCTCCTCGCCGTCCACCTCCACCACGGCCTTGCCCCCGGGGCGCACTTCGGCACACACCACAAAGTGCGCCGAGCCTTCCAGCTGGCGTTGCAGGGCTTGTTCCAATTGTTGGGAGGTGATCATGTGCCGGCCTGAACGGACCGGGAACAAAAAAGAGGGGCGGTCCCCTCTTCCTCACTTTCGCCGCATCCGAACGGCCGCAAAGATAGCGCGATCGGGGGAATGGCCAAGTTTCAACTGAAAATGGGAATGGGGGGAGGAGAACTCCTGGACATGGGCATACTGCCGCAGCGTCAAATTCCGCATGCCGGCCATACCTCCTTCACTTTTCCGGATGCAGCCTGATCTGGCTTAAGCATGGATCTTCTTCAGCTGCAGTTCAAGGATCGGGATGTCATATTGTATGATGGTCCAAATGATGCTCAGGTCTACACCAAAATAAACGTGGATCAGGAAGTTCCGAAAGCCTCTCATTCCCTCCCAATCCACTTCACCGTTTTCTGTGCGTAGCTCCATGGACAGATTCTTGGCCGCCTCACCGATCACCTCGAAGTTGCGGATCACGGCATCCTGGATGATCACATCCGACTCGAACGCGGCTTGGTCCAGTTCGTCAGTCGCCATCAAAATGCGCCCGATGGCGACCCGAATATCCTGAAGGAGCAATGCATCCGACCGCCTAGACATCGATCATGTCCTTGCGGATCGCCTCGTAATAACCCGGTTTGATGCCTCCACGTGAAACCAAGTCCACCTTTCGGCCCAGTAATGCCTGCAACTCCTCCGCCAGACGGATGAACTGCATGCCAACAGGCTGCGAGAACTCCACCAGGACATCCACATCACTTTCCGGCCCGTCTTCGCTCCGGCTAACGGAACCAAAAATAGCAAGGGACCGAATGGGGTACTTGGCCAATATGGCCGGCTTCGCGGCCCGCATCCGGTCCAACAGGTATTGCCTGGTTGACATTTAAGCAAATGTATCCATTTACAACGTTCGCAACCGACAGTGCGTGCGGTCCCCAACCCGTTTTGGCATTGAACCCGATCACTCCCGCTGCACCACCAATTTCCGCGTAGCGGCTTTCCCTTCTGCCTTCACGCGCACCACGTACACGCCGCATTCCCAGCCCACCACGGGCACTGTGATGTCCGCCGTTCCCGTTGCCGCATACTTCAGCTTCCCCAGCACGTCATATACGTGTACCACGGTTGGTTGGCCTGTGGTTGAATGTATGATGAAGTGGTCGGTGGCCGGATTGGGGGAAATCGTGAACTGAATGTCCCGATCGATCTCCCGCACCGCCGTGGCGCTGGTGTCCACCACCAAAAAGCTGCCCATCATGCCATCATCCTCGTGGTGCAGCAGGTGGCAGTGGTACATGTAGGGCGTGGCATCATCAGCGAAGGTGGTGAACTGGGTGATGAACTTGGCGCTGTCGCCGGGCATCACCACCACCACGTCCTTCCAGCCGGTTTCGCTGGCGGGCGGCGGCACTCCGCTCTTTTCAATGATGTTGAACTGGATGTCGTGCATGTGGAACGGATGCGCCACCAGGGTCTTGTTCACGATGGTCCAGACCTCCACGGCATTCAGCGGGACCACCTCGTTGATGCTGTCCATGCTGAAGGTGTGGCCGTTCAACCCGAAGGGTCCGTGCGCCCGGTTGGGCGTATCCATCGCCAGCAGGCGCAGGGTGTCCATGACGATGGTGCGCTGGTGGGTGGCGCTGGCCGTTTCGTAGGGCACGTAGGGCACGAGTGTAGCAGGAACGGTGGTGACAGGCGATGCGGTCGGCGCGACCACGTGGATCTGCAGCAGGCTGAAATCCGCGCCATTGAGGAAGTTGGCATGGTACTCATGGATGGTATCCGCGCCAGCACCCACGTTGGCGGCACCGTACACGCCGTCCGGCAGTTCGGAGGCGAAGCTCATGAGCTGCACGGATTGCCCCTGCATGCCGGTGAGGTCGAGCAGCACCTCGGCACGCTCGCCGGGGCTGAGCATCAGGCGCGAAAGGGCGAGCGGTGCATCCTTCAGGCCGCCGTCCGTGGCGATCTGGTAGAAGGTTTGGCCATTGCTGAAGCCGAAGTTCAGCGACCGCATGCTGTTGCCGTTGAGCAGGCGAAAGCGCAGCACTTGCGCAGGAGCATCGAATGCCGCGTGCAACGTGCCGTTCACCATCACAGCGGTGTCCATGTCCGTGGCGCTGGCGATCTGGGTGAGCACGTCGAAGGCGCGGGTCTGCACCGCGAGCGGGATGTCGTCCACGCCATAGGTGCGCGGCAAGTTGAGCGCTGCTTGGGCCTCGTCCTTCACCAGGAAGAAGCCCGCCAAGCCCATGGCCACTTGCCGCTCGGTTTGGCCCGCACCGTGCGGATGGTACCAATATGTACCGGCGTGGTTCCTCACGGTAAACGAAGGGCTCCAAGTGGCGCCCGGCGCGATGGGCTGGTGCGGACCGCCGTCGTTCATGGCGGACACATGCATGCCGTGCCAGTGCATGGTGGTGGCCATGGGCAGGTTGTTCGTCACGTTCAGTTGGATGCTGTCGCCGGTATGAACGATGATGGTGGGCCCCAGGAACGGCCCGTTGATGCCGTAAGTGGGCGTTGGTGTTCCATAGAAATCGCGGGTGCCGGTCTGCACGTCCAAGTTGAAGGAAGTGCCGGTGAGCGCCGGTGGAATGGCCAGTGGATTTTGGGCTTGTGCGGCCATGCTGGTGCATAACAGGATCGCGGGAATGCAGGTCTTCATTTGCATGGGATCATGGGTTGGGTGGTGATAGTTGTACCGTCCGTCAAGGACATGAAATAGACCCCGTTGCTCCAGCCGGCGGTCGGTATCCGCAGCTGGCCACCGTTCAATGTTCCTGCTGCCATGATCCTTCCGGATCTGTCCATAATGCAGTATGGATGGATACCGGGCTTCAGCACGTTGATCAGAAAAGCATCTTGGGCGGGATCGGGGGAAACCGTGAACGCTTCTCCCCCGGTGGCCTCCCCTATTCCGGTGGCCTGCACGGTGAGCATGAACGTCAGCGTGTCCACGAGTCCTGGCGCGTCAATGTCCCACACGGCATAGCGGACCACCGCGGCCCCACCTTCCATGTGCGGCGTGATGTGCAGCAGTAAAAAGCCATAGTCTCCCGGAGCCACGGGTGCCATGCTTCCGCTGTCCAGCAGCGTGGTGTAGCAGGTTACGTTGTCACATACGTAGGCATCCCAGCCTTGAGGAACGCTTTCCTCCACCTTCCGCCAAGCCAAGTACAAACTGTCCGTCCCCGGATTCAGTTGCTGGATGCTGAGGGTTTCCAGATCTTCCAGCGCGCCGGTCATCGCGACCGTATCGCCCGGCAGGAGCACGTACGATTGGGCGGAGACGGACATGCACGATGCCAGCACCAACGCCGCTGAACAGGTCCGTATAGTCCGCACGGCACGCATGGTTCAGGTCACGGCCCTCTTTGCCATTTGGTGCAGCTCCCTCATTCCAAGGATGGATGAAGCACGCACAGCTTCCGGATGCTCGTAGCCCCGTCCGCTGTGATCCGCACGAAGTAGAAGCCGTTCGGCCAAGTGCTGGTGTCAATTTCCTTGTTGAGCGTTCCGCTGTGCATTCCATCTGCAATCACGGCTACCTGCTTGCCAGCGAGATCGGCCACTTCGATCTTCACCGCCGCGGCATGCTTCAATTCCGTTTGCACGGAAACCAGTCCGGAAGCCGGGTTGGGATAGACGCTGAATTGGGCAACGCTACCGGGCAGCTCGCCAAAACCTGCAGCGGTGTTCAGCATCGCCAAGATGGAATCGCGCATCACCGTGGTATCGCTGGAGGAAAAGCTCAGTGTGGAGAACATCACCCGCCGGTTGGGCGCTGCACCGCCCACCAGCACCACCGTGGGCATGCCAAAACCGCCGTAGTAGGCCACTTGGTAGGCCCCGCTGTCCATGGGTGCGAAGAGCACGTCCACGTGGTTCGTGGCCACCCAATCCGCCGAATAACTGCAGGTGGTGCTGTTTTGGTAGGGATAGGCATAGCCCTTCACCATGCCGGGAAAAACGGCGTTGATGTTGTAGGACATCATTTGGATCTGCCGCGCCGGCGGCGGACAAGCTCCACAGTTCGGCATGTAGTAGAACAGCACCACGGCTTTGCCAGCGTCCAGGTCGGCATTGAGGTCCACCGCGTTGCCGTTGCAGTCTTCCCCGGCAAACTGGAACGGCGCTTGTGCTTGGCACAAAACCATGGAGGAGATCAGGAAAGCCGCCATCAATACGGAGTACTTGTTCCCCATGTGTTGGTTCTTTGTGTGGTCGAATTGTTTCCGTTGGCAAAGTAGCGACTTTGACCGGGCAAGCTGCGCCAATGGCCCTGCTTTCTTGCAAGGCAAACCGTGAACAGGCTTTGCCCAAGACTGAACAGCAAAGCTAAGGCCCCTGTCACAACCCCAACGCCTTCCGGATCTTCGTCTCCGCATCCTCATCCGGCGCGGCATTGGCATCGATCAACTTGCCGTCCTTGCCGATCAGCACATAGTGCGGAATGCCGTCGAAGTTGTACGCCTTGCGCAGCTCGGCGGACTGTTGTTCGTCCGCAAACAGGTTCCGGCCGGCCGGGCGTTCCTTCAGCAGGAAGTCCTTCCACCGCTGCCGATCGTCGTTGACGTTCACCTTCAGGAAGGTGACCTCCTTGCGACCCATGAACTTCTCCTCCAGCGCTTTCACGCGGGGCATGGCCACGCGGCAAGGCGCGCACCACGTGGCCCAGAAATCGATGAAGACCACTTGGCCGCTCAGCGAAGCCAGGCTAACGGGCTTGTTCAAGGTGTCCACCACGGTGAAGCCGGGTGCCGGTTGCCCCGGCATCATCCGCTTCGCCGCCGCGTAGGTCCGGTCCATGATGGCCACATACGCCGGCGTGGTGCAGGTGGCTTTGTAGTCCTTGATCAGCCATTCCAGCAATGCGGGGTTGTCGTTCACCTGTTCCAATTGGTTCTTCACGAATACCGTGAGCTGGTGGTCGCGCACCTTGCCCTTGAACAGTGATTTCCTGTATTCATAGTTCTGCTTTACCCACAGTTCGGTCCGCTTGGCAGCCGACAGGGAATCCGGCAGATCCGCAGTGGGACCTGGAAATTCCGTCAAGTAGCGCGTCAGGGAGGTGCTGTACATGCCATTGTCAAAAGCGCCCTCATCATCAAGGTTCAACTTGCCCAAAAAGGCGAAATAGCCCTTGGGCATTTCCTTGTGAACGAATTTCTTCTCCTCATTGTCATAGCCGATCCGGTACATCCAGCGATGATTCACGAAGCGGTACTTGGTGCTGGCGGTGATGTACTGCCGGAACTCCGCACTCCATTCGGGCGTGTCGTAGGATTGAAGGAGTTCACGATTCATTTGTTCCAAACTGTCCATGACGTATACGAAATGGTCCGCATTATCGAATTGGGCAATAGATTGGACAGCCTTCTGATCGAAGGCCGCCAGTACGTCCGCAGCCATGTAATTGTTGGGCACTGAACCCCTGCCCGTATAGTGCAGGGTAGAATCGAAGTTGGCGTAGTCGCAGGTGAAGTGCAGGCTGTCGCCGGGCGTGAGGAACAATTTGGTGTATTGGTCGGCGAGCTGCATTTGGGCGGGTCCCGCCTTGTCCCATGGAAAGGTTGCGCTGAACCTCCCCTGTTCATCCACCTTGGCCTTGGCGATTGAAACCTCATCCCATTCGATGGTATTGTTGTAATGGGTGATGGCCACTTCGGAACCGATGGGAGCATTGACAAAAGTGCCTGAGATGGTCACCTGTGCTGTCGCGCTCCAGGTCAGCCCAAACGAAAGCAGGGTGATCAACGGTTTCATGCGTGGTTTGCAGTTCGAGGATTCCTTGGCCTAACGGTTTGCGGCTTGGCGAAGGGTGGGATTTTTAGTACTAAAGTTCATACGAAGCACAAATGTTGAACCTTGTACAAATGTTTCTACGAAGCACGAAACCCCGCCTTTTGCCAAACCGCTGTTAGCAGTAGTGGTTCTTCTTTCGTCCGTCATTTTGATAGTTTTAGAATTTTAAATGCTCCTTGTCCAACGATGAAAAATACAATTGTTCCAACGATAAGGTCAGGATATTTTGAGTTTGTCAAGTAAACAAGTCCGCCTGCTACGATTACTCCAAGATTTACAATTACGTCATTAGAAGTAAAAATCATACTTGCTTGCATATGAGCTTCTTTGCTTTTACTTTTTTGCAGTAAATACAAACAAAGTCCATTACCAATAAGAGCAAGAATTGAAATAATTATCATTGTCTGAAATGCTGGAATTGTTTCCGTTCCAACAAATCGTCTGATAACTTCTATAAAACCAAAAACCGCAAGTGTCAATTGAAAATAACCTGCCGATTTTGCAATATTTTTCTTTCGTGTCATTGTTCCGCCAACTGCAAAAAGTGCAAGTCCGTAAACAATACTGTCGGCAAGCATATCCAAACTGTCCGCTACAAGTCCCATTGAGTTTGAAATAAAACCTGTCGTAAGTTCAAGTGCAAAAAAGAAAAAGTTTATGGCTAAAACTTGCCAAAGCAATTTTTTCTCACGGTCAGTGTTGTCGGTTGTTGCAATGTAATTGTCTGCCGAAACGCTATCAATAAGAGAAGTATCAAATTTTAAGTTGTCAAGTCGCTGAAAAATTTGGTCATGGTTTTCTGTGTGAAAAACGGTCAGTTGTCTGTTAGGTATATCAAAGTCCAACGAGTTGATGTTTGTCAAGTCGGCAAGTTTCATCCGTATCATTTGCTCTTCGGATGGGCAGTCCATTTTTGATATTTTAAATGTCGTTTTTCTCATTCTCTATTGTTGTCGGTTGGGTCTTCCTACCATTGCTGCTAACGTCTTGGCTATGCGCAGTGTCCCGCAGGGCATTGCGTATAGGTGTTGTTGTGGTGTCGTGTTTTATTTTTCCTTCAGTCGAAACGAACTATGGTTTTCTACAATAACCGTGTCGTTTTGAACGTCATTACATTTTTTTACTCGCTTCATTTTATTTGCTTCAACATAGTTCTCAATATGTACAACTAGTTTGTCGTCAGCAGTCCATTCTACGACTGTTCCTTCGATTTTACTTTTCATACCAAGGTCTAGAAGTCGGCATTGATATCCAAGATAGCCAACGACCTGTTGTCCTTTTGTTAATTCACTCTTTTTTTGAAAGAACCGAGCTTGTTGAAGTGAATCTTGCTTTGCCATAATTATTTTTTGGTAGGCAGTATCTGTCTCAAGTTTTTGGAAATGCTCATTCGACTTCTTCCAATAGTCTTGATAGTATTTAACTTGTTCATCCACTTTCCATTCTTGTCCGTGAAGTTCTCTGTAATAAGAGGTCAGAATAATACCCGACATGTCATCTGGGTGATAAATTCCGATTGAGTTAAAATAGTCCGAAAGTTCTTTTCCTTTCCAAAGTCCCCAATTATTTCGCATCCACATTCCGAGTCCCATATGAGCACCCGCCATAAATTCGTCTTCGGTCATGGCGAGAATTTTCTGCTTGGTTGAGTCGTGATGAATGATTTTCAATTGTTTCACAGCTTCTTCTAAGTTTACAGGTTTGTAATTCTCCTTTTTAGAATCTACCTGTCCAAAAGTCGATGAGAACGTAAATAGTAATATGATTAGAAGACTGTTTCTCATGTTCGTTTTAATGCACCACAACGGTTCGGCGGCTATGTGCAGGCCAGCGCGTCGGGCAGTGTGTCGGGGCTTGCACATAGGCGACTGTTAGGTGCAGACTTTTTAACTGAACGAAAATGAACGGACCAGAATACATCAAGCACATGGCGATGTGCAATATCACTGTCACGCCTGAAGAGCACATCGAAAATGCCACCGACAGGCTATTGTCCGCGCTATACATTCCCGTTGTGACGGAAGACGGACGGCTGATATACCAGCGCGATCACGTTCGGTGCGAACTGTTCGGCGTCGAAGAAGAGGCTGTCAATTGGGGCGCCCTGAAGTGTGCGCAGGTGGACGCCTTTGCTGACGGGCGATACCGCGTAATCATTGAAGAGGCGTCTCCGGACGGATGCCCTACGCTGTGCGACTATGTGGCGAGGCATCTGGCATTGATAGGGTGGAGCTGTGAAGTCGAAACCGAATGGTAATTGGTTTGCACCTAACGGGCCTGCGCTTGCCGCAGGCCGCCTTGCGTGATCTTGTTCCTGGACGAATGTATCACCCTTCAACGGGAGTTGGCAACGGGACGAGGGCGGCTTGCGGCAAGCGCATGTTATAGGGCGCTTCTTCCTTGATCGATCATTTCAAAATCTCCCATTTGTTAAACTTGATTTTCTTATTTTCTGTAACTAGACTAACCACAATAATCGTCAGACCTACTGCAGTCCACGCCACGAAATACGCGACAGACTGGAACAGAGCAATAGCTGGCATACCCACCAGAAGCCATGTAACGGCAGACCATTCGGTAATTTTTAAGACTCGCTTCATACTGGGCCTATTGCCATTATAGACAACTATTTCATCTATACTACTTATGTCAATGGTGTCATGAACAGAATACATCACTTGCTTAGTCAATCTGTCTATGAGTGATGCTGTTAAAGTTGTGTCGGAATAAATGCTAGCCAGCCTCTTTCGTTTTTCTTTTCGTTCTTCACCTTTGTCGAACGAATAAGCTTTGACATGTAATGTTGAGTCTGTGTATGAAGTTATTATCACTTGCTTCTTCTTCCCGTTTATCTGCTTTAAGAAAACAGAGTAGTCGTTTAGGGGTATTTCAAATCGTTGGCTGCTATTACTTATCTTCTGAAATACTAAGGTGTCGTTCGCGAAATGCCGAGCATTCTGTCCTTTACTCTGATGAGCAAGTACAAGTATCACTGATACAAATAGAATGATTCTGCACTTTGACATTGTCATTTTCTAAAATGCCCTATAACGGTTTGCGGCTTGGCGTAGTCGCGGATTTTTAGCACAAAAGTTTAATCGAAGAACTGCACTTGAACCTACCACAAAACTGTCATACGAAGCACTGCACCCGCCATTACGCCAAACCGCTGTTAGTGGCTGGGCTTATTTATCTTTTGT
>JAGPDT010000058.1:0-3532 GCA_018057455.1 Flavobacteriales bacterium
GTGACCCGCTCGTTGATCTGCGCCCGCAGCAGGTTGGAGGTGCTGAAATGGATCGGCTGATTCGCCCGCGTCTCGATCCGAAGCGGTACGGAACTTCCGAAATCCGCGCCGAACCATTCCGTGTTGTTGATGACGTTCCCGCCCGGTAGGCTGTTCCAGTATTGCTGCTGTGCGTGGGCAGCGAGTACCCCTATGCTTGCCATTACGGCAACCATTGTCTGTTTCGCCTTCATGGTCGTTCTATTTCAACGACCGGCCCGCTACGGCAACACGAACTTCTGTACGTACGACCTCCCGGTGCGCTCCACGTGCAAAATGTACAAACCTGAACCTTCCGGAAGCGGAAGCTGCACGATCCCCGATCCATCGCTCCCGCTATGGCACAGCCTGCCCAGTGGATCGATGAGCGAAGCATGGACCTCGCCACCGCTTTGCCAATTGATGCGAACGGCATTCGGCAAAACTTCCACCATCGGCTTCCCTGCTTCCAATTCCTGCACGCCCACCCCATGGCACTGCGTGTCCACCGGTACCACCTCCACCCCATCGAAGAGGTAGTAGGTGATCCCTGTCCAAGGAACCGGGTTGCCGATGGGAATGGCGTTCGTGAGCGAATCGGGATAGAAATTGCCCAGCACCACATAGGCATACGCGCTGTCGGCCACGATGGTCCCTTCCACCAGGGTCCAGGCCAGGGTGTCCGCTACCGGCAAGGTGGTGCGCAGGTGGGCGAAGTTCCTGTAGCCGAATGGCTGGCCGGTGGTGCCCGGCCAGGCGTTGGACGTGGTGGTGAGGAGCAGGCCTATATTGTCGCATGCGGTACCCCCATCGATCAGCCAATAGTTGCCGCCGTATGCCGGATTCGTTCGGAAACGCAGCTGGTAGGTGCAACCTGGTACAAGCGGCTCGATGAGTTGAGCGCCCATGTATTCCCGATAATCTTCTCCACCGTCGTAGGTGCGAACACCCGCATAGGCATCGCCATCCCAAGGGTACTGGTACGTCCAACCGTTGTGCGGCACCGCCACCAGGCTATCGTAACCACCCGCACCGCCGGCGCAGGCATTGAAATGATCGGGGCTGTTTGCCCAACTGAACCAATGGAGCGGCCGTGAGCCCACGTTGAAGCAGCACTGCCAACTGCAACTGTCCTCGGGAATTTCAAAGCCGGGGTTAGGTACCAGGTTCTGCGCTTCGCAGCGGAGAGCGGCGCAGAACAACAGGTAGTGCGCACCGAGCTTTGTCGCACAGCGGCACCACCTGATGTCCATCGCGCAAGAGGTCATCGTTCTGTTCGTGTTCACCGGTGTAACAAGCCGGTACTCAAGTGTGAAAAATACGATGCTTCGCGCAGATCGCGGTCAGCATGTCTTCCCTTGCGGCTGGCCGGGATAGGCCGTTCACCGGTCGGTGAACATAGCACAAGGCTACGCCTGGATAAGGAAAGGCGGGATTGGCTCCATGGCGAAGCGGGTTGGGGGTTGTGCAAAAAAGAAGGGAGGCCACCACGGGGCGACCCTTTGTGCAACTACCTTGTACAGTCGAAAATTCAGCTGCGCTCTGCGCTCTGCGCTCTGCGCTCTGCGCTCTGCGCTCTGCGCTCTGCGCGACCAGCGACAGCGCGGCGAAGCGAGAAGATCAGTTGTTCAAGCCGCTGGTTCATTTTGTCGAATGTACAGGAAGAAATGATAGCATGGTGCTATGGTCGAAAACTTGATCAGCAGGGAACCGGCTTACCCGTGAAGGTGATGCCATTGCGCATCCAATTGCGGAAGCCGTATTCCTGGGCATACACGTTCGGGTCCGTGGCGCCCACATCATCCACCAGGTGCAGCCGCGAGAAGGGCGCGCGGCTGTTCACATTGGTGATGGCATCGGCCTCGCCGGTGATCAGCGTGTATCCGTCCGCGATCACGTTGGTGAAGCCGCCCAAGACGGGGTAGGTGACCCGCTCGTTGATCTGCGCCCGCAGCAGGTTGGAGGTGGTGAAATGGATGGGCTGGTTGTTGAGCGTGGACAGCCGCAAGGGTTGGGTGCTGAACACATCGCAACCGAGGTACTGGTTGGGTAGGCTGATGAAATTCCCAAGCGTGTTCCAATCCTGCGCGTTGGCCGCGCTGCATGCCGCGATCGCGATCGCGCATGCCATTGTTCTTGTTTGCATGGTCTTCGGAATTGCGAAGACCGGAACCCTTAACGTACCACTATGAACTTACCGCTCCAAACTTCACCATCCGTGTTCACCACCCGCAGCACGTACACCCCTTCGGCCAAGTGATGGATAGTGCCCACCGTAGTGTCGCTCATGGCGAAACGCTCCACCACCCTACCGCCCGCATCAAACACCCATCCTGTGGAACCGGCCTGTGCTCCCGTAACCAGCAAGCCCTGCCCACCCTCTACCACACGGATGCCGATCAGCCCAGGACCCACCTCGGCCACCGAGGTGTTCATGGGGCACTCGCCCGGCACCGGGGAAACGCAGATCGCATCGTACAGGTAGTAGGCCACACCATTGTTCGCCATACTCAAATGGACCGTATCGGTGTGGGCATTGTCGAAGAAGTTGCCCAGCACCACATATTGGTAGGCGCTATCGGCCACAAAGCTGCCGCCTACGTGGGTCCAGTTGGCGGTGTCCGTCAACACGGTCGGGTGGTGAACTTGGGCATAGTTGCGGGGGGTGAACTCGGGCCCTGCACCGGTGTTACCGCTCCAGATATGCTCCTGCATGGTGAAAAGGATGCCCTGGTTGTTGCAGGCCCAACGTGCTTCCCAGTAAGACCCTTCCGTGGCCGTATTCACCCAAAAGCTCACATAGTAGGTCTGGCCCACCACCAAGGGTTCCAGCAAGGGAGCACCGACCAGTTCGCGGAAATCATCTGTCAGGTAGCAGGCCATCCCCACATAGCCTTCCCCGTCCTGTGCATATTGCCAGGTCCAACCATTCCAAGGCACGTCCAAGAGGCTGTCGATGCCGCCCAAGTCACCGGCACAGGCATGGAAGTACTCCGGACTTTGGTCCCAGCGGTCCCAGAAGAGGGGTTTGCTGAAAAAGCCATAGCCCCATGGGCAGGTGTCATGCACTTCAAAACTCGGGTTCGGCACCAAGTTCTGCGCTTCGCAGCGCAAAGCAACAAGCAGCAACAGGCAGCCAAGGCCAAGTCTGAGTCCTCGACCTGGCCACCTGTTGCACTTGGTGTGGAGAAGCATGATGTTCGTATGGTTCGTTGTTGCGTAGCGCAACGGTTCCGGTCTTCTTGTGTGTAAAATACAACGCAACGCGCAAGGAGCGAAGTTGCGAGTCTTCCCTTGCGGCAGCCGGGAGGGGCGGTTCGCCCCACTTGTACCCTTCGAGTGCCTCAGGGTACAGGGTGGTGACGCGCTCGTGGAGCGCACCTACCTATGCCATGGTGGTGTGGCTTCCATCGTGGAGCGGATAAGAGTTTGTGGAAAACACAAAAGCCGCTGCCCGTTGGGCGCGGCGGATGGCAGTACCTTGTTGAACTGTAAAACTACCTGTGGCCTGTGG
>JAGPDT010000058.1:3632-20897 GCA_018057455.1 Flavobacteriales bacterium
ATGCCATGGTGGTGTGGCTTCCATCGTGGAGCGGATAAGAGTTTGTGGAAAACACAAAAGCCGCTGCCCGTTGGGCGCGGCGGATGGCAGTACCTTGTTGAACTGTAAAACTACCTGTGGCCTGTGGCCTGTGGCCTGTGGCCTGTGGCCTGTGGCCTGTGGCCTGTGGCCTGTGGGCGAAGCGCACGCCAAGCAAGAAGGCTAGCTGGAATTGCGCGTTCATGGTGCAACGAATGTAACGGAATTTATGGGGCGTGCAAACGGTGCTGGAAAGGTTGTGCCGCAGGGTCCGCTATCCTCTGTAGAACCAGGATGGCGAGACCCTGCGCGAGGGTTGAAATGGAAAGGCAGCATAAAACCACCGGAGGCGGACCGAGCGTACCGCACTCGCGAGAAACGCGAGCGCGGGCATGGATGCCCAACTGGCGCCATTGCACTTTTGCTCGCCGACCTGCGGAATGCCGTGATCGACAGTTACGACGTCAACTTCAGCAAGAGCATCCGCAGCAAGGACAGCCTGGTGTACTTCGTGCATGGCACCGCGCGCGGACAGCAGGTGCACTACATGGCCGCCACATTGCGCGACTTCCGCACGGACAGCACGGCCACGCTCACCGCGATCCAACCCGGCTTGAAGTAGTCGCCGGTCCAGGCTCACGCCAAGCCCAGCTTCTTCACCAGTTTGCCCACCTCATCCTCGGTGCTGCGCAGCATCTGTGAGCAGAAGGTGATCAGCTCCACGGCGCGCTTCACTTTCACGGTGAGCTCGTCCACGCCGATCCTGTCCGCTTGCAGGTCGTTCATGATCTGTTCCAGTTCGGCGTAGGCCTTGTCGTAGGTCAGGGGCTTGTCAGCCATGGGGTTCGAAGGATCCAACGGTGGAATGCACGGTGCCTTTGGCCAGCGTGGTGGTGATCCGGTCGCCGGGGCGCAAGTTACCTGCATCGGTGATCGCCCGGCCGTGGGCCCGGGTAATGCTGAAACCGCGGGCCAGGGTGGCCTCCGGGCCGAGCAGGCCCACGGTTTCACGCAGGCCCTTGAGTTTCAAGGCCACCATCTGTAGCTGGTTGCCCGCCACCAGTGCCAGCTTCATGGAAAGCTCTTCCAATCCGGCCCGCTTCACCTGGTGCAACCAACGCAGTGGATCGGTGGTCAAGCGGGCGCGGTGGTTCTCCAGCACCTGGCCTTCGGCGTGCAACTTGGCCTGTACGCGGTGCGCCAGTTGCCCGGTGGCCGTGTGCAAGCGGCCGCGTTGTAGCTGGCAGTGGTTCACGGGCCTGGTGCGGACCATTTCCGCGTAGGCGCTCAAGGTCTCCCGGCGCATGGAGAAATCCTCGAGCACCAGGCTATGCACTTTGTCCAGCATGCCGGTGATGGCGATCTCGAAGGTGGCGGACTTGTCCACGAGGAAATCGGCCACGGCCGTGGGTGTTTTGTGGTGCCCCCGGGCAATGAGGTCCAGCACGGAGATGTCCACGTCATGCCCGATGCCGGTGAGCACGGGCTTGGGGAAAGCAGCTACAAGGCGGGCCAGTTCCAGGTCGTTGAAGGGCTCCAGGTCCAGCTTGGACCCACCACCGCGGATCAGTACCAAGGCATCGAACTGTTGCGGGTCGATGGTCTGCACGGCGGCCCTTAGCTCCGTTGCCGCACGATCGCCCTGCACGGCGGAGTTGAACACGCGGATGTGGAAGCGGTAGCCCTGTTCGTTGCGTTCCAGGTGCTGCATGAAATCACCATACGCCGCGGAGCCCACCGAGGCCACCACGGCGATGCGCTGCAACACCAGGGGCATGGGCGTGAAGCGGTTGCGGTCGTACAGTCCCTCCTCCTTCAGCGCCTTGATGGCGGCCAGCTTGCGCCGTTCCATCTCCCCGATGTTGAAGGCCAGGTCGAGCGCCTCGATGCTGATGCTCAGCCCATGGACCAGGTGGTAGTCCACACGGCCCAGCAACAGCACCTCCGCGCCGTCCTTGAGGATGTTGTCCGCCTCGGCGCCCAGCTCGGTGCGGATGCGCTGGTGGGCGGTGTTCCAAATGTGGGCGCGCATCACGGCCACCTTCTGCCCGGCCTTGTGTTCCACCAGCTCCAGGTAGGCATGGGTCTTCACTTTGAGCCCGGCGATCTCCGCCTTGATCCAATAGGCCTGTCCCCCGGTGGCCTCATCGATCCGGTGCTTGATCGCCGTGCTGACCTGGGAAAGCGTGAAGACCTTGCGTTCGTCCATGGGAGAGGGGCCCGGAGCGGCGCTGCAAGTTATCCGGTCGTCCGCGTCAATCCGTCCCGCTCACCACGGTGACGTGCCCGTAATACACGCGCTCGTCGCCATCACGGTTCAACACCACCTTCCACACGTACACGTCGCCCTTCACCGGCTTGCCCCGGCAGGTACCGTCCCAGGCCGCATGCCGGTCCCGCGTGTAGTGTACCTGTTCGCCCCAGCGGTCGAACACCAGGAAGGCGTAGCTCCATTTCTCGAAGCCGTTGAGCACCGGACGGAAAGTTTCGTTCAGCCCGTCACCGTCCGGGGTAAAGGCGTTGGGCACGTATACATCGGGGTTGCTAACGGCCACCACCGGCTGGCAGAGCGTGTCGGGGCAGCCGAAGTCGTTGATGGCCACCAGGCAGAACGGATAGAGGTTGTCCGGCCCGGCCGGGAAGAGGTGCAGCGGTTCCTGTTCGGTGGACTGTGTGCCATCGCCGAAGTCCCACAGCCAACTGATGGCGCCGATGCTCTGGTTGAAAAACTGCAAGGCATAGGAGGTGCTCTGCATGGGCTGGTAGCTGAAGGCCGCTGTGGGCGTGGGGTCCATGTGCACGGCCCCGGCCACGGTGATGGTGTCCGTGCACCCACCGGCACCGGTGGCCAACAGCGTTACGGCATGGTCCCCTGCGGCATAGGCATGTGCCGGTGCGGCTTCGTTGGAAACGGCCCCGTCGCCGAACCACCATTGGAAGGAGGAGGCATTGACCGACAGGTTCTGGAAGTACACCGGATAGCCGGCGCAGGCCGGTTGCGGGGCAAGGCTGAACGCGGCCACCGGCGTGGGGTGCACGGTGTACACGCCGGTGGTGTCATCGGTGCAACCATACTGGTTCTCCACGGTGAGGGTGATGGTGTACGTACCGGGCCCGCTGAACACGGCCACCGGGTTGTTCAAGGTGGAACCCGTGCCGTTGCCGAAGTCCCAGGCATGGCCCACGGCGCCGGTGGCCGCGCTATGCAGCTGGAGCGGTGCCGGTGATGTACAGCTCTGTTCGTTGGCCATGGTGAACGCACTGGACGGGACCGGATGCACGGTGACCGTGATGGATGCGGTATCGGTGCATCCGCCGATGTTTTCGGCCACGAGTTGCACGGTGTAGGTACCGGCCAGGCCGAAGGTGTGCAGGGGCGCGGGCAAACCGCTGGTGTTGCCATCGCCGAAGTCCCATTGCTGCAGATCACCGTTCGTGCTCCCGTTGGTGAACTGCACCGGCAAGGGTGCACAGCCGCTGGATGGATCGGCCAGGATGGCCGCCCCGGGCGTGGGTTGCACGGTGACGGTTTGCGCCAGCACGGCCGGGCATGGCGTGGTGGTGGAGGCCACGGTGAGCGTAACGGTGTAGGTGCCTGCCATGGCATAGCTGTGCGCCGGGGCGGAGAGCGTGGAGGTGCCCCCATCGCCGAAATCCCATTGCAGCCCCGCCGGCGCCGGGCTGTTGTTGGTGAAGAGCACGGGCGCCCCGGCGCAATGCAGCCCGGGCGCAATGGAGAAAGCCGCCAGAGCCGTGGGATGCACGGTGATGTCCACGCTCACGGTATCGTGGCTGCAGCCGTTGTCGCCGAAGAGGGTGACGGTGTAGCTGCCCGGGTCGGTGAAGGTGTGGCCCACGTCCACGGCGGTTGACACATTGCCGTCGCCGAGGTCCCAGTGCCAGTTGGTGACGCCGATGCTGTACTGGGTGAACTGCACGGTGAGCGGTGCGCAGCCGCTGGTGGTATCGGTGTTGAAGAAGGCCGTGATGGTGTTGGGCAGGGTGGTGATGGTGTAGTGGGCCGTGTCGCTGCCGCAGGCGTTGGTGGCGGCGAGCGCAATGGTGTACACGCTATCCGTGGTGCCGGTGTAATAGGTGTGCTGCACCAGGCTGTCGGCGGTGGTGCTGGTGGTGCCGTCGCCGAAGTCCCAGTGGTAACTGGCGGCCTGGCCGATGGTCACGTTGCTGAAGGTGACGGGCCATGGCGAGCAGCCCGAATCGAAGTCGGGGCCGAAGAGTGCCGTGGGCAATGGATGCACGGTGATGGTGACCGAGGAATCCACGGTGCCGCACAGGTTGCTTACCGCAAGCGTGATGGTGTAGGTGGTGTCGCCATACAGGCTGGCGGCAAAGGTGTGCGGTGCGGGCTGTGGGTCCGTGGAGGTGTTCCCGTCACCGAGGTCCCATGCATAGGAGAGCCCATTGCCGGAGCTGGTGTTGGTGGCCGTCACCGCCAAGGGGCCACAGCCTTCGGCAACGTCCACATGGAAACCGGTTTGCGGCCCGGCCCATACGGTGACCGTGCTGGTGGTCGTGTGCGTACATCCCGCACCGCTGAAGGCCGTGAGGGAGGTGGTGTAGGTGCCCTCGGCGGCGAAGGTGTGCGTGGGCGACTGTGCGGTGGAGGTTCCGCCATCGCCGAAGTCCCAGTTCCATGCCGTGGCGCCGGTGCTTGCGTTGGTGAAGGGGAACGGTGCACTGGCGCAGGCGATGGGCCCATGGCTGAACGCCGCCACGGGCAAGGGCAACACGGCCATCACCTGGACCAGGCTGTTGGTGCACCCGTTGGCATCGGTAAAGGTGTAGGAGATCGGCCAGTTGCCCGTGCCGGCCACGGCGGGATTGAACGTGCCCAGCAGCGGGTCCGTGATGCCGTTGCCGCCCCAGGCCCCGCCCACGGGCGTGGCGCTGAAGTCCCGCGGGCCTTCGTCCACGCAGGCATCGTCCAGGCCAGCAAGCACGATCACGGGCAAGGCGTGCACGGTGATGTCCACCTGGTCCTGCGTGATGCAGGAGCCGTTGCCCAGGCTATAGGTCAACGTGAACAGGCCGTCCACCATGGGGTCGAACAGGCCAGCGGCATTCACCTGGGGGCCGCTCCAGGTGCCTGCGGCCGGGCTTCCGGCCAAAGGCAGCACGCCGCTCCCGATGCATACGGCGGTGTCATTCCCCGCAAAAGCCGGGTTGGTGATGGTGATCACTGTTACGGCCAGCTGGTCGGTCGCCGTGCAGCCATTACCGTCGGCATAGGTGTACACGAGGTTGAACGTGCCCGGCCCGCTGGGCAGAAAACTCCCGCCGGGGCTTACGTTGGGCCCGCTCCATGCACCACCGGGCGGACTGAAGCCGGCGATTTGTTGGGCCATGGGCTGGTCGCAGAAGGTGATGTCGCTCCCGGCCTGCACCACGGGCAACGCATGCACGGTGATGTTCCGTGTGTCCGCGTTGGAGCATCCGTTGCCGTCGGTGAAGGCGTAAGTGAGCACCTGCGTCCCGGTGCCGGCCATTTGGGGATCGAAGCTGCCGCCGGTGATGCCCGCGCCGGTCCAGGTTCCACCGGCGGGTGTGGCATTCAGGGGAAAGGCCGGCAGGTCGATGCACACCTGCTGGTCCGCGCCGGCATTGATCACCGGCAGGGGCGGTACGGTCACCACGGCCTGGTCGCTGCTGGAACAGCTGCCCGTGCCCAGGGTGTAGTCCAGGGTGAAAGTGCCCGGTGCCGTTGCGTGGAAGAGCCCGCCGATGGAGATGTCCCCGTTCCAGGAGCCCCCGGCGGGCAATCCCGTGAATTGCACGGCGGGTGCGTTGAGGCAGATGGTGGTGTCATTGCCTGCATCAGCCGGCGGCGGCGGTGCGGCCACGGTGATGACCACGACATCGGTATTGGCGCAACCTTGCGGGCTGGTCGCCGTGTACACCAAGGTGAAAGTGCCCTGCACCGAAGGTGTGAAGACGCCGTTGTTGTCCACCTGTGGGCTTCCGCTCCACACACCGCCCAACGGGAAGAAGCCCAACGGCTGGGGCACGGTGCTCTCACAGAACACCTGGTCGCTACCGGCATCCACCACGGGCAGCGGATGCACGGTGAGCAGGGTGCTGGAGGCACCGGTGCAGCCGTTGGCATCCCCGTGCAGGACAAGCGTGGTGGTCACGGACGGCCAAAAGGTGAACGGACTCCCGGACCCTACGGGCACGCCCCCGGCGTCCCATTGGAAATTGGCACCACCGGTGGCCGTGAGCGTCACGGCGTCACCGGCGCACACGGAGGGCGCCGCAGGGGCGATCACCAGCACCGGCGCAGGGTTCACCGTTACGCCCACCGTGTTCGAAGGCCCGCTGCAACCACCGGCCGTGGCGCTCACCGTGTAGGTTCCTTGTGCCGCGCTGGTCACCGCGGTGATCAGTGGGTTGGGCAGCGAGGAAGTGAACCCATTGGGCCCGCTCCATTGAAAGGTGACGCCTGGCACCGGGGTGGCCTGTAATTGGAGGTCTTCGCCCACACACACGGTAATGGGCCCGCCCACCACCGGCGCCGCTGGCAAAGGGGAAACGGTGAGGGGGGCGCTGGCCAAGCTGGAACTACAGGCGGACAACGCGGAAGCCGTAATGCTGTAGCTGCCCGCAGCGGCATAACTGACCGCGCCTGGTACCTGTGATGTGCTGTTGGTGGGGTTGCCGCCGGGCGTACTCCACCAGTATCCCGTGATGGGGGTGCCGCAAGCGCTGAACATGGCCGTGGGGCTGATGGACTGCCCTTCACAAATGCCACTGATGGCATTGAGCGCCACTTGGGGCGGGGCGCCCACACTCACGCTCTGGCTCACCGGAAAGGTGCCGCAGGCGTTGATGGCCTGCATGTGCACGGTGTAGTTGCCGGCACCGGCAAGGGTGAGCTGGGGTTCGAACGTACCCGCGTTGGTGCCTCCGCTGAAGGTTGCGACGGGCGTGCTTCCGCATGCCGGGCTGTTCACGGTGGTGGACCAGAGGTAGCGCGTGGAACAGCTGTTGGGGCTGGTGCTGTTGTTGTCGGTATTGACCACCAGCGGCGTGCACCCGGTGGTGGGCAGCGCCGTGAAGGCCGGTTGGGGCGGCTGTTCCACGCAGAGGGTGCGCACCACGGTGTCCACCGAGCAGATGTTGCCGGCCACATCGGTCACCGTGTAGGTGCCCGGTGTGTTGAAGGTGACCCCGAGGGAGGCGGCACCGCTGGTCCATACGCCCGGTACGGTGGGCTGGCCGTTGGTGTTGCCCAAGGTTCCGGCAGCCGTCCAGCCCGTGGCGGGGCTGATGGACCAGATGTGCTTCGGCCCAACACAGGTGGGGGCTTGCGTGCCTTGGCTGATGTCCGTGAAGGACACGGTGCTGTTCACGCAGGCCGTGTCGTTGGGCGAGATGGTGAAATCCGCCACCGGCGCGCCTGAAACGCGGATCTGGTTGATGGAACCGGTGCGGACATCACAGGGGTTCGTGATGCTCCAGGCGATGGTGTACTCGCCCCCCACGGCACAGGACGATTGGGTGTAGATGTGGTCGAAGGCCGCCTGTGGCGGCTGTGGCAGTGTGTCGATGTTGCCGTCGCCATAATCCACGATGTACAACGTACCGGGCGGGTTGGTGTTGAAGTTGTTCCACTCGAAACTCACCGGGCTTCCCGTGCACACCGAGGAATTGGACACCACGCTGAGGCCGCCCAAGGGCACCTCGCCCACGAACACGTTGAACGGCACGGTGATGCTGCAGTTGTTGGGTGCGGGCTGCTGTACCGTGTAGGTGCCCGTGCTGAGGCCGAAGGGGAACTGCTGGGTGGAGGACCACCCGCTGCCACCGAAGTTGCCGGTTTGGCCATTGCCCCAGGTGATGGAATAGGTGGCACCCGGCAAGGCACTGGTGGCATCGGTGAAATCGAAGTTGTACGGATTGGCGCCCAGGCCGCAAACGCTGAAGGTGAGCACACCGCCGTAGATGGAACTGGTGCCATTGGTGCAGGTGAGGTTCACGGCGGGAACGGGCTTCACCGTAACCGTTACCTGGTCCGTGCCGGTGAGGCCGCCCGCATCGGTGGCGGTAAGCGTGTAGGTGGTGGTGGCCGTGGCGGTGCATACCGGGTGCAAGCCGTTGGTGCTGCCCAGCCCGGCCGCCGGACCCCACGTGTAAGTATAAGGGGGGGTGCCACCCGTGGCGGCCGCACCGCCCAGGATCGTCGGGCTGCCGGCGCAGATCGTCACATCGGTCCCGGCAGCCACGGTGAGTTGCGCGTGTGCCGTTCCCGTTGCCAGAATAAGCAGGATCAGCAGTGCAGGCCAGGGGCCTGTGCGGAAAAGGGGCAATGTCATACGCGATAGGCCCCGCCAAATTAGGCAAGCGGACGGATCTCCATCCGTTCCGCGCGTTTCGCCCGGTCCTTCATTCCGCCCGCGCATGGCGTGATCCATTGGTTGAAGGCCTTATACCTGCGGCGGTCTTGCGTTCAGTTTACCGCACCTGGTTCCATCCGGCAACCGTGGCAATGCCCAAATGATGCAGGTGCAACCTGTACAAGCATGGACCAAGGTGAGGCGATCGCACCATTGCAGGCCCCGAATTACGGTGCATCCCGTAGGGCCGCATGGGCGGTCCCCAGGCGGGGAAAGGCCACGCTTTGCAGGCAATCGGCCCCTCCTGGGCGGGCCCTGGACCGGTTATTTGCCCGCCGCCCTGCGCCTGCGCTCGGCAATGATCAGCGATAGCTCGCGGCCCGTTTGCCCGCGGGCACTGGTGTTCTCTTCCGCGCGGCGGATCAGGTAGGGCAGCACCTTGCGCACCGGCCCGTAGGGCACGTACTTCACCACGTTGTACCCTGCGGCCGCCATGTTGAAGCTGATGTTGTCGCTCATGCCCAGCAGCTGCCCGAAGTGGATGCGCGGGTCATTCTCCGCCAGGCCGGCCTCCTGCATGAGCCGGGCCAGCAACAGCGAGCTTTCCTCGTTGTGCGTACCGTTCAGCACGGCCATGCGCTGGAGGTGTTCCATGAAGAAGCGGAGGGAGGCATTGTAGTCCGCATCCACCGCCGCCTTGTTGGCACCGATGGGGTCGCGATAGCCTTTTTCCGCGGCGCGCTCGCGCTCCTTCTCCATGTAGGCGCCGCGCACCAGCTTCATGCCCACGTGGAAACCCTTGGCCGTGGCCCGTTCCATCAGGGCCTTCAGGTAGGCCAGCCGGTCGTGGCGGTACATCTGCGCGGTGCCGTAGACCAGTGCGCGCTCCTTGTTGAAGCGCTCCATCATCTCTTCCACCAGCGCGTCCACGGCGTCCTGGGTCCAGCTCTCCTCGGCATCCACCAACACGGGAACACCCGCGGCGGCGGCGGCGGCACAGATCCGTTCCACGCGATCGCGGCCTTGTTGCCAGGCCACGGCTTCGTCGGCCGTGAGGTCCTCCCCTGCCGAGACCTTCGCCAACACGTCGGTGCGGATCAGGCCCGAGGGTTTGAACACCGAGAACGGTATGTCTGCATTGCCCTTGGCCGCAGCAATGGTGCGCAAGATCTCCTCGGCCGTGCCGTCCATGGCCGCATGGTCCCCTTCGCCTTCCACGCTGTAATCCAGGATGGTGCCCACGCCGCGCTGTGCCAACTTCCGCGCGGTGCCCAGCGACTCCTGGATGTTCTCCCCGCCACAGAACTGCCGGAACACCGTGGCCTTCACCACGCCCTTCACCGGCAGGTGCAGGGCCAAGGCCACCTTGGTGAGCGAGCTGCCCAAGGCGGTGAGCCATGGCGTGCCGATGATCCGGAACAGCCAATGGGCTTGGGTGAGGTCCCAGTTGTTCTTGTGGGCGAAGGCCGTGGCCGTATTGCCCAGGTCGGGCATGGTGCTGGTCCCGGGAAGTGGGGACACGTCCGCTTGCTGCATGTGGCGCCGCGTGCTTGAAGTTCGTTCCTTTGGGCGCCCCTCCCCGGCCGTGCCGGCCGGTGAACGGGCCGCCAAAAGTAGCCATGGCCGACATTCGCCCACAGCCCTCCCGCCCATTGGCCGGCCACCACCCGGTATGGATGGGTGGGCACGCCTTGCAGCGATTGGACCAATGGCTGATCGACCATGCCGCCGACACCAAGGTTTTTGTGCTCGGCGACAGCAACACCATGCTGCAGTGCCTGCCGGAACTGCTGGAGCATGTACCGGCCCTGCGCGCTGCACACCTCATGCAGGTGCGCACCGGTGAACCAAGCAAGGACCTGGAAGTGTGCCGGGCCCTCTGGGGCCACTTGGCCGAGCACCAGGCCGACCGCCATGCCGTAGTGGTGAACCTGGGCGGCGGGGTGGTCACCGACCTGGGCGGGTTCGTTGCGGCCACCTACAAACGCGGGATCCGGTTCATCCATGTGCCCACCACGCTCATGGGCATGGTGGATGCGGCCATCGGTGGTAAAACAGCCATTGACATGGGCGGCGTGAAGAACCTGGTGGGGGCCTTCGCCGACCCCATGGCCACCTGCATCCACCCTCCCTTCCTGCGCACCTTGGGCAAACGCGAAGTGATCAACGGCGTGGCCGAAATGATCAAACACGGCCTGGTGCTGGATGCCGACCATTGGAACCAGGTACGCCGGGCACCCCTGCACGACATGGAGGCGCTTACACCCCTGATCCAACGGTCGGCCGGGCTGAAGGCCGAGGTGGTGGCGGGCGACCCCCACGAACAGGACCAGCGCAAAGTGCTCAATTTCGGCCATTCCATCGGGCATGCATTGGAGTCCTTCACCATGGAAAGCGCCCAACGTTCCCTGCTGCATGGCGAGGCGGTGGCCATCGGCATGGTGTGCGCCACGTGGCTCAGCTGGCGCATGGGGCTGCTGGACCGTGACCGGATGAACGCCGTGGAGGAGCACCTCATGGGCCTCTTCCCCGTGTTCAAGCTGCAAGAGGCCGATACCCACCGCATCCTGGAGCTGATGCGCCACGACAAGAAGAACAAGGGCGATGAGTTCCGGTTCACCCTGCTCACCGGCATCGGCAGTGCCCGGGTGGACGTGCCCATCCATGCCGGGCAAGTGGCCGAGGCCTTGGAGCACTACCGCCTGCTCACCCCCGATGCCCACCTCCGTCACCATCCGAAGGCCTGAAGGCGCCTTGCGCGGGAGCATCCACCTGCCTCCCGCCAAGAGCGTGGCCAACCGGGCGCTCATCCTTGCGGCGCTGGCCGGTGACCTGCCCGGCGTGCAAGGCACCGGTGATGCGGACGATACGCGCATCCTGCGGCGGCTGTTGGAGGAGCGGCCGCACCACATGCACTGCGGCGATGGCGGCACCACGTTCCGCTTTCTCCTGGCTTGGGCCTGCGTGCAGGAGGGGAAAGAACACCTGATCACCGGGAACAAGCGATTGCTGGAACGGCCCCATGCGCCCTTGATCAACGCGTTGCGCGAACTGGGTGCGGAGATCACGGCAACGGGAAGCGGCCTCCTCGTCCGCGGGAAGCGCATGCACGGCGGAGCGATCACGCTGGATTCACCGGTAAGCAGCCAGTTCATCAGTGCGTTGCTGCTGATCGCGCCGTGCTTCACCCTTGGACTGCACGTCAATTGGACCGGACTTCGCCTCAGCGAACCCTACGTGCAGATGACGTTGCGGCTGCTTGCCCGTTTTGGCGCCGAAGTACATGAGGATGCACGAGGCATCCAGGTCGCCCCGGGTGTTTTGCATGCCGCAACGTTCCCTATTCCGGGGGATTGGAGCGCGGCTTCCTTTTGGTACCAGGTCGCAGCGCTGGCACCGGATGCCGAATTGCACTTGAAAGGGCTGCTGACGGATGGCCTGCAAGGCGATGAGGCCGTGGCAACGCTTTTCGGCGAGCATGTTTCCTCCCATGCCAACGGCGATGGCATTCACCTTCGTTCCATCCGCTCCTTCCCGGTTGCAGCGTTCACGGCTCACCTGGTGCCTACGCCGGACCTGTTCCAACCGTTGGCGCTTACGATGGCGGGTTTGGGGCGCAAGGCGACCTTCACCGGGCTGCACAACCTGTCACTCAAGGAAACCGACCGTTTGAAGGCCGTGGCCGATGCGTTGCAAGTGCTGGGCGTTCGTTCGGACTACCGAGGTGGTCGTTTCCTTATTGAGCCTCAGGGTCCCCTTCGGGAGACCGCTGAGGGAGCAATGTCCTTGCCGCCCTTCGATCCACAAGGCGATCACCGCATGGCCATGGCACTGGCACCGCTGGCGCTGGTATGCGACGAAGTGATGATACTGCACCCGGAGGTGGTGAACAAATCCTATCCCGGTTTTTGGGAGGAGCTGAAAAAAGCGGGTTTCTTGGTGGAATTCTCGTAGGAAAGGCTAACCGCCACGAGCGCCACGGACGCCAAGAATTCAAGCTTGCGGTACCCAGTGCATTTCGTTGCGCTCGTTGCGACCGTTGCGGTTCAAGCTCAGCGATGCTTCTGCAGCCACACCTTTTGCCCCGGGTTCACCGGATCGGTGGCACCCATGTCGTTGTACTTGGCCAGTCTCTTCAGCTTCACCCCGTAGCGTTGGCTGATGCTCCACAGCGTTTCGCCGCTATCGGCGATGCAGCTTTCCAGCCGCTTGCTCTTGTTCCGCTTGGGTTGGATGTAAACCACCTGGCCTTCCTCGAAACGGCCATCCTTGGGCATGTCGTTCCAGTTGGCCACTACTCCCGGCATCAGCTGGATCTCGTCGGCGATGTCCTTCACGCTCTCCCCTTTCTTGGCCCGCACGAACTTGATGCGGCCATCGAACAGTTCCACAGCGCGTGCATTGCCGATGGTGACCACATTGTCGTCGCTGCGACCACCTGCGTGCTTTGAAGGCTTGTGCGCGGATTTGGCCGGTGCTGCGCCCTTGCTGGCATAGCTCACATCCACACCACGGTCAAGGTTGTCCAGCTTGTACCGTTCGATGATGTCGATCAGCTTGTGCGGATAGCGCGGGTCGGTGGCATAGCCGCATTGCTTAAGGCCATGCGCCCAACCCTTGTAATCCGTGGGCTTCAGCTCGAACAATCGCGCATAGCGCGAGCGCATCAGGAATTTCGAATGGTCCTCGAAGCTCTGGTCGGCGCTGCGGTACTTGCGGAAGCAGTCGTTCTTCTTGTCGTCGTCATGGAAGACCTTTCCGCCGGTCCAGTCAGGAGTACACTTGATGCCGAAGTGATTGTTCCCTTGTGTGGCCAGTAGACTATTGCCACTGCGGCTTTCCAACAGGCCTTGGGCCAAGGTGATGCTTGCCGGAATGCCATGCTCCTTCATCTTCTTCACGGCCACATCCTTCCATTTGGCGATGTACTGCTCGGGTGTCTGATCGGCACTACCCGCTTGTGCCAGCACCGGGGCGAGCACCGTCACCAATACCCATACCAAGGAGGTTTTCAACACCTGTTGGATCTTCATTATAATTCAGGCAAAATTCCGCAAGGGCCGAAGCTACCGGGCTTCCAGAGGCTTTTGAACGATCTGTCCACGGAGCTGTACACCACCCATTGTGAATAAAACGTGCCGTTCCCGAACTTCGTGCCCACCATGTCCCAGCACCCCATTCCTCCCGAGGACGACCCGCGCACCAAGCAATTATTGCGGCTGGGTTATGTCTTGGGGGATTTCTACTTCACCCCCGAAGGCTATGTGGTCTGGACCGAGAACTACCACCTGAAGCGTGGCTATTGCTGCCAGAGCGGCTGCCGGCATTGCCCGTATGGCAATTCGCCGGAGGACCGGAAACGGAAAGGCTCCGCAGGTTGATCCCACGGAGCCTTCCTGAACCTGGATCGGGCGATCAATCGAGCATCACCTTCGTTTGGCGCACTTGGCCTTGGTGCTCGCTGCGGATAAGATAGAGCCCTGCGGACCGTTGACCCAGTGGGATGCGCAGTTGCACACCGCGCACTTGGTCCTTGCGTACCACCTCACGTCCGGTCACATCAAGCACCCGCACCGTGCCCAATTGCTCGGTGCTCTGGATCACCAGCGTTCCGCTTCCATCAACCCAAGCTTGAATGGATCCTGCATTGCGGTCCTGCTCGGAGATACCCACCACACCTTCCGAGGCGAAGAGTTCGGTGCCCACCACCTCGCTGTTGGCCGTGAACACGAGGTGCCCGGCAAACGGGATCATGTTGGAGGAAGCCGGATGCGGGCCACCGTTCACACCACTGGGATGGAAGTCGCTGATCATTACCGTACCTGCGGCGGTACCATCGCTGCGCCAATATTGACGGAGGGTTTCGCCTTCGTTCGCATAGAAATAGAAATGATCACCCAACTCCCGGAATCCATAGAAGTTGGAGTTGCTGCCAGAACCGGTGATCGGCGCGAACTCCTTCACCATAGTGGCTTGGCCAGTAGCCGGATCGAGCCGTAAGAGCTTCGTAACGTTGGAGACGGTGCTCAACGTGTACAATACACCGTTCACTTCCGTCAAATAGGGATAGACCTGCGCGGGCACGCTGGCGTCCAGCACCGCTTCCGTAGTGGCTGTCGTTCCCTTTGTCCTGTACAAACGCGCACCGTTCTGCGAAACTATGAAATACATCCAACCCTCGGGGCTAACGGAATACGTGAGACCTGGGATCTTTACGAACACGGTAGTCGCGGGATGCATCAATTCCGTGGTGACGCCATCCGATGCCATAACGCCGTCGGGTGTGTTTATGATAAAGTGATCTTCGTTCTTGGACCACTCCAAGCTGATGGCACCGGTCTCGTCCTGCTCATTGACCTCGGCGAATTGGGTTGTGCCCGCCTCGGTGCCATCGCTCACCCACAACTGCATGCCATTGGTCTCATTCTGGCCCAGGAAGTAGGCCCTCCCTTGGAAATCGAAGCCTTGGAAAAGCGGGAAGGGAGAACCCAAGCTGGTGGCGGATCCGGGCATGATGTCCTTCACCATGTGGGTGCCTGCCAAGGTGCCGTCGGTCACCCAAGGCTCGTGTCCGTTCGCCTCGCTGTGGCCGGGGAACAGCAGCTTCCCGCCGGGAAGGGGAATGGCCGCGAAGTAGAATACGAGAGCGCCGGGAAAAGTACCCAGCATCTCCACGGTCCCGTCACGCACTACATAGAGGGAATAGTCGAATCCGGTAGAGGTGAAGAAGTAGATATTGTCGCCACTAGTGATAATGCCACCATTGGTGGTGGTATATCCCACTACGTTGCCTTCATGAGCCAGCTCCTCCACGTTGCCCGACAGATCGTTCAAGGCAAAGAGCTTTCCCGCAGTGGGTCCATCATTTGCGAAGAGCAACAAGCGGTCGTTATGAATGCGGAAGCCGTGCGGACCTCCGTGATTCAGGATCGTGGCCGTTACTTCCCCGGGCCAAAAATCCCGCACCAGCGTAGGAGATTGGGCGGATAAGAGCGGTGCCTGAAGCAAGAAGGCAATACTGGCAATGGATGTAATGAGTTTCATGCGCGCTGTTTTGGTTGTCTGCAAACATCAAGGAGCTTCACTACGGGAAGGACCGTACTTCCGAATGCAATGGTCCACGATCCAATGTGGATAAGCGGTATGTCCAGAAGCCGGTCGTTTTTCGACCGGCCCTGAAAGCGGCCACTCACAGACTGCGCCAAGACCCACATTTCCCCTGACCTTCCTCAGTTCCGCGCTCCATATCGGGAGTTAGGTTTGCCTAAAATCAGCTCCCCTTACCATTCCATCCACCAACTGAATGAAGCTCTTCACCCGCTCTTTGCTCCTCTTGTTCGTTCTGGCCGCCTTTTCCTCTTGCAAAAAGGATGAGGCCGAGGAACCCGCTGCACCTGCCCCAGCCGGCAGTGATCTGCAACTGCTGCAGTCCGCTACGGACGGCACCTACACGCTGGAACTTTACAACAAGACCGGCCAGCTGCTGGTGGGCCACAATACGGTCTTCGTCCGCCTGAAGAATGACGGCAGCACTGTGAGCAACGCCAGCTTGAGCTGGATGCCCATGATGACCATGGACATGGGCGGCAGCACCCACCAGCACAGCTGTCCGTACTCGGCGATCACCGCCACATCCACTGATCCTACGCTCTTCCAGGGCTATGTGGTCTTCAACATGGCCAGCAGCCCCATGGGTTCTTGGGAAATGACCTTGACCTATGACACCGGAAGCGGCCCCCACGAAGTGGTGATGTCCGTGAACGTATTGGCCTCGGACAGCGACTTCAAGAAACGATACACCTCGTCCATCGGCACGGATAGCGTGACCTATCTGTTGGCCATGGTAGAGCCCAGCAACCCCGAGGGCGGAGTCAACGACATGATCGTTGGCCTTTACAAAAGGGTGAGCGGCACGGAATTCCCGGTCGTGGACGGGTACACCATCCGCGTGGACCCTCGCATGCCGGGCATGGGCAACCATACCGCTCCGGGCAATGTGGACCTGACGCAAGGAGCCGATGGGTTCTATCACGGACAGGTAGGCTTTTCCATGACGGGCTATTGGAAGATCAACCTGATCGTAGAGGACGGTTCGGGAACCGCGCTTTGTGGGGAACCCGTTACAGAGACGAACCTGGAAAGCAGCGTCCATTTCAAAGTATCCTTCTGATCCCCTGCACGGCCCACATAGCGCCCCGGTCCGGATACTCCGAACGATCGTCGCGATGAAGGGACGGTGCCTGATCCTCCTCTTCGCGCTGTTGCAGTCGGGTGCCGTGCTGTTCGGTCAGTCCCGCCCGGACAGTCTGGTGAAGGCTTCGTTGGACACGATGTCCCTTTTGGAACTTGAGAACGTGGTGATCCTGCCCACCGACCCGGGCTGCCACATGCACGGGAGCAAGCCGCTGGGCTCGCTCGAGAATTACTTGACCGAGTCCAATTCCGTGAACATGATCCGGCGGGGCTGCTACGCTTGGGAACCCATGCTGAACGGCATGTCCACCGAGCGCAGCGTGATCACGGTGGACGGCATGCGCATCTACGGCGCTTGCACGGACAAGATGGACCCGGTGACCTCTTACGTGGAAACGTCCAACCTATCCCGCGCCCGGATCAAGAGCGGCATCTCCGGTGGCGAGCACGGCAGCACGGTCGCAGGATCCATCGATCTGGAGCGCCGCCGGTCCGGCTTCAAAGCGAAACGCAGCTTCGGCGGTTCGGCTTCTGCCGGATCCGAGGCCAACAATAACCAGCGCATTCTGGGCGCCGCGTTGAACTACTCCAGCCCGGCCTTCTATACCGATGTGGACTTCACCTTCCGCGATGCATCCAACTACAAGTCCGGCCATCGTTCCGGCACTTCTGCCGAGGTGGACCATTCGCAGTTCACCAA
>JAGPDT010000111.1 GCA_018057455.1 Flavobacteriales bacterium
GGCAAACTGGTGCTGCAACGGCAGGTGCCCACGAGCGCAGCAGGTGCGGTGGTGTTGGATGTTTCGTCATTGGCGGCGGGCCTGTACAGCCTGCACCTCAGTGGTGCCACGCGGTGGTTGGCGGGGAAGAAGTTTGTGGTGGAGTGAGCAGGGCCTTGGAATCCGCCTCACGCCCCGAACCACTCCTTCCCCATGCTCCGCGGAAAGGCCAGGTAGTGCTTCTCCACCACCCCGCTCATGGCTTCAATGCCGAGGTTGTCGCTGGCCTGCGCAAGGTCCTTCAAGTGGCCGCCCTTGAAGAGCAGCTGGATGCCGTCGTGCGTGGTGTCGTAGGCCTTGTTCACCACCTTCCCGGTGAGCACGAAGAGCCCTGCTTCCGGATCGCTGATGCCCATTTCCCGGGCGAAGGCATGGCGAATGGCATCCACTTGCGCCGCCTCCCATGGTTCGTTGCGCAGCTTGATGCGCAGGGTGCGGCGGTGGAGCAGGTCCGAGGCCAGGCGGGCCAGCACAGGGTCCGGGTGGTCGGCCCAGACCTTCACCGCACCCATGATGTCGTGGTCATCCAGGCGCATGAAGTCGGCCAGCACGGCGGGATCGGCGAAGGAGGCGCGGTCCCTGCGTTCGCGCAGGAAGCCCAGCAGCGCAGGTGAGCCATGGAGCGGCACGCCCTCCAGGCCCAGCGCTTTGGCGCGGCGCAAGGTTTGCACGAGCATTTGCTCGCAGGCCACCACGGTCTTGTGCAGGTACACCTGCCAGTACATCAGGCGGCGCGCCACGATGAACTTCTCAATGCTGTAGATGGCCTTCTCCTCCACCACCAGCCGATCGTCCACCACCTGCAGCATTTTTATGATGCGGTCGCCGCCGATCACCCCTTCGCTCACGCCGGTGTAAAAGCTGTCGCGGTTCAGGTAGTCCATGCGGTCCATGTCCAGCTGGCCGCTCACCAATTGGTGCAGGAACCGCTTGGGGCCTGCCGCGGGCCCCGACCCGGTGTGCTGGTCACGGAAGATGCGGATGCCCAGCTCCAAGTCCCCGTTGAATGCCATGTTCAGGGCATCCATCACCAAAGCGCCGACCTCCTCATGGCCGATGCCCTCCACGATGCTGTGCTCCAAGGCATGGCTGAAGGGGCCGTGCCCGATGTCGTGCAGCAGGATGGCCACGTGTGCGCCCAAGGCCTCTTCCTCCGAGACCGCATGCCCCTTTGCGCGCAGGCTCTCCAAGGCCAACCCCATGAGGTGCATGGCGCCCAGGGCGTGGTGGAAGCGGGTGTGGAGAGCGCCGGGGTACACCAGGTGCGAAAGGCCGAGCTGCTTGATGTAGCGCAGGCGCTGGAACCACCGGTGGTCGATCAAGCGCAGCAACAAGGGTTGCGGCACATTGATGAAACCGTAGACAGGGTCGTTGAGGATCTTCATGTGGAACGCGGTACGCAGTTGCCGGTTGTCCGTTGTTCCTGCACCCTGACAACTGACAACTGACAACCTGGAAAAACAACGCCCCGAAAGTAAAGGGCACCCGCCGAGGCGGCCGCAAAAGCCGGACCTCCAGGGCAACTGCCACGCCCCGTACCTTCACGCCCTGTAACAAACGCAAGGCAACAAAGCGCGCGTGGGCGTGTTCCCCTTGCATGCAAACGACCACAGCGCCTTCCCGGCCCACAGGGACCCCGAACACCACCATGGCAGCCTCCATCCTATGGGCCGACGACGAGATCGACCTGCTCCGTCCGCATGTGCTCTTCCTGGAAAAGAAGGGCTATGCCGTCACCACCGTGAACAACGGGCTGGACGCGGTGGACGCCGTGGCCAAGGCCGAATTCGACATCGTGTTCCTGGACGAGAACATGCCCGGGCTCAGCGGCCTGGAGACACTCGCCCGGATCAAGGCGGCCAGCCCGCGCACGCCGGTGGTGATGATCACCAAGAGCGAGGAAGAGCACATCATGGAGGAGGCCATCGGCAGCAAGATCAGCGACTACCTGATCAAGCCGGTGAACCCCAACCAGATCCTGCTGGCCCTGAAAAAACACCTGGACGGCAGCCGCCTGGTGAGCGAGAAGACCACCAGCAGCTACCAGCAGCAATTCGGCAAGCTGAGCATGCGCCTGGGCGAGCGGCTGAACACCGCTGAATGGATGCAGCTGTACGACGAGCTGGTGCGGTGGGAGCTGGTGCTCAGCGGCAACCCGGACCAAGGGATGACCGAGATCCTGCGCAGCCAGTGGGCCGAGGCCAACGACCTCTTCAGCCGCTTCGTGGAAAAGAACTACACCGACTGGGTGAACAACAAGGGCAACGATGTGCCCATGCAGAGCCACCAGGTGTTCAAGAACAAAGTGGCACCCTACATCAACGAGCAGCAAGGCCCGCTGTTCCTGGTGCTCATCGACAACCTGCGGCTGGACCAGTGGCGCGTCATCGAGCCCGTGGTGGCCGCCCTCTTCAAGGTGGAGGAACAGGGCCAGTTCTTCAGCATCCTGCCAACGGCCACGCAATACGCCCGCAACGCCCTGTTCGCGGGCATGATGCCGGGCGACATCCAGAAGCGGTTCCCCGGGAAATGGCTCAATGAAGATGACGAGGGCAGCAAGAACGCCTTCGAGGAGGACTTCATGAACGAGCAGCTCAAAAGCCTGGGAAAACGCGTGAAGACCAGCTACCACAAGATCACCAACATCGCCGCGGGGAAGAAACTGGCCGAGAGCGTGGGCAACCTGATGGAGAACCCCTTCAACGCCATCGTGTACAACTTCGTGGACATGCTCAGCCATGCCCGCACGGAAATGGAGGTGATCCGCGAACTGGCCGAGGACGAGGCCGCCTACCGGTCCATCACCCTCAGCTGGTTCCAGCACAGCCCGCTGCTGGACATCCTGAAGACCATTGCCGAAAAGGGCGGCCGCGTGGTGCTCACCACCGACCACGGCACCGTGCGCGTAACGCAGCCCAGCAAGGTGGTGGGCGACCGCAACACCAACACCAACCTGCGGTACAAGAACGGCCGCAACCTCACCTACGAGGCCAAGGACGTGCTGGCCATCAAGGAACCGGTCCAAGCCTTCCTGCCGCGCATGAACGTGAGCAGCAGCTTTATCTTCGCGAAGAAGGACCTCTATTTCGTGTATCCCAACAACTACAACCACTTCGTGAACTTCTACCGGAACACCTTCCAGCACGGGGGTATTTCCATGGAAGAGATGCTGGTGCCCATCGCCTACCTGAAACCGCGCTGACCCCGATGAGCCCCCGATTAGTGCTGCACCGGGCCGAAGACGCACCGGCAGCGGCCGCCGAATTGCTGCACGCCTTCCCCCGGGGCCGGGTGTTCACCTTCAACGGGCCCCTGGGCGCGGGCAAGACCACCCTGATCAAAGCCCTCTGCGCGCACCTGGGCGTGGAAGCCGGCATGGCCAGCCCCTCGTTCTCCATCGTGAACGAATACCGCACCCGCACCGGGGAGGTGGTGTACCACTTCGACCTCTACCGGCTGAACCAGGCGGAGGAGCTCGAAGGCATCGGCTTCACCGAATACCTGGACAGCGGCCGCTACTGCTTCGTGGAATGGCCTCACCTGGGCGCAGGCCTCTACCCGCCCGGCACGGTGGACGTGGTGATGGACCTGGACGCCGAAGGCACGCGCACCTTGCGGACCAATGAACTCATACCCCGGTAAGGGCATCGCACATGAGCACCAGCAGTGAACTGTTGAAACAACTGGCCCGCGAGGTGGCCATGCTCCCACAGGAACAAGCCTTGGAGGTGGGCCGCAAAGGAAAACGGCTGCTGATCGGCATCCCCAAGGAGACCACCCCGCAGGAGCACCGCGTACCCCTCACACCGGCCAGTGTGGCGGTGCTCACCGGCCGCGGGCACGACGTGGTGATGCAGCGCGGCGTGGGGGCCAATGCCCAATTCCAGGACAGCGACTACAGCGAGGCCGGGGCCCGGCTGGCCGATGATGCCCGCGAAGTGTTCGAGTCGGACCTGATCCTGAAGGTGGCCGCCCCCAGCGAAGAGGAAATCGCGCTGCTCCACCACAAGCAGATCCTGATCTCGGCGCTGCAGACCGGCGCCCAGCACCGCGAGGCCCTGCGCAGCATGATGGCCAAGAAGCTCACCGCCGTGGCGTGGGACTTCATCAAGGACCGCGAAGGCATCTACCCCATCATCCGGGCCATGGGCGAGATCGCCGGCAACACCTCCATCCAAGTCGCCGGGGAATACCTCAGCACCGACAAGGGCGGCCAAGGCCTCATGCTGGGCGGCATCAGCGGGGTGGCACCGGCCGAAGTGGTGGTGATCGGCGCGGGCACCGTGGGTGAATTCGCCACCCGTGCCGCCTTGGGCGCGGGCGCCAGCGTAAAGGTCTTCGACAAGAGCATCTACCGCCTACGCCGCCTGCAGAGCATCCTGGGCCAGCGCATCTGGACCAGTGTGATCCAACCTGATGTGCTCAAGGATGCCCTGCTGCAGGCCGACGTGGCCATCGGCGCCCTGCGCCCCGAGCACGGCCGCACCCCCATGGTGGTGAACGAAGACACCGTGGGCCGCATGAAGGCCGGCAGCGTGATCGTGGACGTGAGCATCGACCGCGGCGGCTGTTTCGAGACCAGCGAGCAAACCACCCTCACCGATCCCGTTTTCAAGAAGTACGGCGTGGTGCACTACTGCGTGCCCAACATCGCCAGCCGGGTACCCCGCACTGCCTCCTACGCGCTTACCAACATCTTCACCCCCATCCTGCTCACCATGGGCGAAATGGGCGGCTTCGAAGATGTGATCAAACGCAACATCGGCTTGCGCCAAGGCGTGTACCTCTACAACGGCGCACTCACCAGCGAGATCCTCTCCGAGGCCTACCGGCTGCCCTACAAGGACCTGGACATGCTGCTGGCCGCATTCTAGACGGCCCGCTCCCAACTACATCCCGGACATACACCAAGACGCTCTCCGCAGCATGCACCGCATGCGAGGAACCGGAACACCAGCCTTCCTCTTTCACCCTGCACCATTCAAGATCCAGCTTTCAGCGTGCCTGTTTCAACTTTCAACTTTCCCCTTTCAAGTTTCAGCTTTCAAGTTTCAAGTTTCAACTTTCAAGTTTCAACTTTCCCCTTTCCTGTTTCAACTTCCCCCAAATGACCATCACCCGCCGCCTCTACCTGTTCGGCATCGGCATCGGCCTGGGCTGCCTGCTGGCCTGGGGCATCTACGGCAACCGCCTGGGGAACACCGATTGGATGCCCAACCACCGCGTGAAACTGCGCCTGCAAAGCACCCTGATCAAGGCCACCCCCGAGGCGGATGCCCAACTGGCGCCGTTGCACATCTCGCTCGCCGACCTGCGGAATGCCGTGATCGACAGTTGCGACGTCAACTTCAGCAAGAGCATCCGCAGCAAGGACAGCCTGGTGTACTTCGTGCATGGCACCGTGCGCGGACAGCAAGTGCACTACATGACCGCCACGCTCCGCGACTTCCGCACGGACAGCACGGCCACCTTGACCGGGATCTGGGCAGGCCTGGGCGAGTGACCGCTGCGCTCCGGCCCAGGCATGGAGAAGGCCGCCTTCTTTGGCGGCCTTCTCCATGGAACCGGCATGCCCCTCACCGCGCCACCTTCACCGCGCGCTGCATCACCACGGCATCATCCAACAGGAAGGTGCAGAGGTAGGTGCCCGCCGCCAGCTTGGAGGTGTTCCACGTGTACTGGTAGGCGCCGGGCTCGGCCATTTCCTCGCGCAACGTGGCTAAGGGCTTGCCATCCAGGGTGGACACCTGCAGCACCACCCGGCCCGCCTTGGGCACGTGGTACGCCAAGGTGGTCAGCTCGGCCACGGGGTTGGGGATGATCTGCAGGCGCTGATCTTGCAGCTCGCCGGAACCGGTGCCCTGCTTCGGTGCCGCGCCATCCTGCGGGGCCAGGCCCGGGTCCGTGGCGGCGCAGCATTGGTCAACACGGGCTTGGAGCACATCGGTACG
>JAGPDT010000112.1 GCA_018057455.1 Flavobacteriales bacterium
TGCGTGCAGATCGCCAAGGACCTCGAACACTTCGCCAAGCACCTGCCGGGCATCAAGGTGGTCCCGGTGTACGGCGGGGCGAACATCCGCGAACAGATGCGTGGCATCCAGCGCGGTGCCAACGTGGTGGTGGCCACCCCGGGCCGCTTGATCGACCTGCTGGAACGTGAGGCCGTGGCCTTGGACCAGGTGCGTGTGGCCGTGCTGGACGAGGCCGACGAAATGCTCAACATGGGCTTCCAGGAGGACATCACCACCATCCTGGACCGCACGCCGCCGGAAAAACGCACGTGGCTCTTCAGCGCCACCATGGGCCAAGAGGTGCGGCGCATCGCCGGCAACTACATGCGCGATGCCGAGGAAGTGAGCGTGGGCGGCGGCAACAAGGCCAATGAGGCCATCACCCACCAGTACACCGTGGTGATGGCCCGCGACCGCTATGCCGCCCTGCGCCGATTCGTGGACGCCGACCCGGACATGTTCGCCATCGTTTTCTGCCGCACCAAGCAGGACACCCAGGAACTGGCCGAGCACCTCACGCGCGACGGCTACAACGCCGATGCCATCCATGGCGACCTCAGCCAGCAGCAGCGCGACCGCGTGATGGCCCGGTACCGCAGCAAGAGCCTGCAACTGCTCATCGCCACCGACGTGGCCGCGCGCGGCATCGACGTGAGCAACATCAGCCACGTGGTCCACTTCGACCTGCCCGGGGAGACCGAGAGCTACACCCACCGCAGCGGCCGCACCGGCCGTGCAGGCAAAACGGGCATCTCGCTGAGCATCATCGGCAGCCGCGACATCTTCAAGATCCGTGGCCTGGAACGCCAGCTCAAGGTCCACTTCAGCTATGTGCGCGTGCCAGACGGGGCCGAGATCTGCGAGCGCCAACTCCTGGCCCTGGTGGGCCGCATCAAAGCGGTACCGGTCGATGAAGAAGGCATCGGGCGCTTCCTGGATGCCGTGGAGCTCGACCTTGCCGGGCTCAGCCGCGAAGAGCTGATCAAGCGCATCGTGTCGCTCGAGTTCAACCGCTTCCTCAAACACTACATGGGCGCCCGCGACCTCAACGTGGACCTCGCCCGCAAGGACCACAACCCCCGCGAACGCAAGGAGAAGGCCGAGTTCGGCCGCGCCCACGCCGGGCCCATGCGCTCGATGTTCATCAACCTGGGCACCAAGGACGGCTTCGACAAGGGCCGCATGCTCGGCTACCTCTGCGGCATCACCGGCCTCACCGGCCAGCACTTCGGGCGCATCCTGCTCAAGGACATGTACAGCTTCATCGATATCGACGCGAATTTCTTCGATGAGGCCATGGGCCATTTCAAGGCCGCCAACTACAAAGGCCGCCATGTGCGGGTGGACGAAGGCGGCGGCGGCGGTGCCACCGGCGCCCGCGACTTCAAAGCCGATAAGAAAAGGTTCAACAAGGCGAGGCACAGCTGAGCGGTACCCGTGGCGGTAACGCCCTGTTTCCCGGCCGGCCCCTTCCCCAGGACCGTGTTACCTTTAACGCAGCCCAATGAACCGCTGCGCTGCCTTCCTCCCCTTCCTGCTGCTGGCCTCCTGTGGAAACACCATGAACAAACCCATCCCCTCCCCGGGCCCGCCCTTGCCCCAACAAATGGATACCACCGGCCTGGCCGTGGCCCACTTTGCCGAAGGCTGCTTCTGGTGCGCCGAGGAGATCTTCCAACAAGTGCGCGGCGTGAAGGCCGTGATCAACGGCTATGCCGGCGGCACCGAAGAGAACCCCACCTATGAACAGGTGAGCGAGGGCACCACCGGCCATGCCGAAGCCGTTGAAGTGTACTACGACTCCAGTGTGGTGGACTATCCTACGCTGCTCACGATCTTCTTCGCCAGCCAGGACCCCACCACCCCCAGCCGCCAAGGCCCCGATGCCGGTCCGCAGTACCGTTCCATGGCGTTCTATGATACCCCGGAGCAAAAGTCCTTCATTGAGAATTTCATCCGTGGGCTGGATGCCTCCGGCCGGTACAACGCCCCCATTGTCACCGAGGTGGCTGCCTTCGTGAAATTCTGGCCTGCGGAAGCCTATCACCAGAATTACGCCGAACGCAACCCGGACCAACCGTACATCCGGGGCGTGTCCAAACCGCGGTTGGAACGCTTCAAGGCCAAGATGCCCGAGGTGTTGAAATGAACCGGCCTCGCCCGTAGGCACCATCTTTGCACGCCGGTGCGTCTCCGGTGATCAGCCTTTCCATGCGATTGTTCATCTGCTTGCTCCTGTTGGCCCCAACGGTCCACCTTTGCGCACAAGAGCCCTGCAATGTCTCCGTGCTGATCACACCGCCTACCTGCCCCGATGATGCCGATGCCGCCATCACCGTGGTCACCAACACACCCGGCCAATACACCTTCAACTGGGAACATGCACCGGGCCTCAATGCCGCCACGGCTGCCGGCCTTTCCGCCGGCCCCTACACGGTAACGGTCACCGACACCTCCGGATGCGTCAGCCAGATCGATACGGTGATCGTGCCGCCGGTGGTGCAGGACCTGGGCTCCCTCACAGCCACCCAGAACATCAGTTGCGCGGGCATGAGCGATGGTACCGTTACCCTCACGGTGAACCCGGGGCCCTACACGTGGGAATGGACCGATGACCCCACCATTGCCAGCATGACCCGCACCGGCCTGCCCGCCGGGGTGTACGTGGTGTTGATCAACGGCGGGCCCTGTCCCAATTGGCTCTTTGCCACGTTGGGCGAGCCTGCGGTGACCATTGGCGGCAACACCACCTACTGCCCTTCGGAACCGCCGCTGCTCTCGGCCGATCCCCAATGGGGCTTTGAACCGAACCTATGGGTGTGGAGCACCGGTGATTCCACGGCCACCTTCACGGTGCCCGTGGGGCTGGAAGGCCCGGTGACCGTGACCGCCACGGACACCACCATCGGCTGCACCGCCACCGAGGACATCCTGCTCACCCTGTTGCCGGCGCCCAACGTCTCCTTCTTCGCACCGGACAGCCTCTGCCAGCGATCGCCGGGGACGGCCATCCTGATCCAATCCAACGCCGATTCCCTCGCTTGGCAGTGGGGCAATGACGGCTTCAGCACGGAGCAATTCCCAACCATCACCTTCAACGAGCCGGGCTGGCAGCCCATCTCATTGATCGGGTATGACGCCCTGGGCTGCGGCAGCGCCCCGGTCATGGACAGCGTGTTCGTGCGGCCCCGCTTTCCCGCATCCTTCACCTTGGAACAAGTGCCTTGCACACCGGGCATCGAGGTGAAATTCGCCAGCGATGCCGACTCTTGTGCCTTCTTCGTGGGCAACCATTTGGTGTTGGACCAATGCAAAGGCACTTTCCAGGTGGACCTGGAACACTACGCCGAGTACGACTTCACCTTCTACAGCACCCGACCGGACCGCTGTGACGACACGGCCAGCGTGCACATCGATGTTCGGACCGCGCCCACGGCCTTCCTGCCCAATGCCTTCACGCCCAACAACGACGGCATCAACGACACCTGGCCAGGCGAACTCGACATCCCCGGCCTCAACTACCAAGTGGCGATCTTCGACCGATGGGGCCATGGCCTTTGGTCCGCCACGGACCCGCTGCAAAAATGGGACGGCGCCAACCTGCCCACCGGGGTGTACGTGTACCGCATCACCATGCGCGACCCGTGTGATCCCACCTCAGACCTGGAACGCAACGGCTTCATCAACCTGCTCCGTTGAAGCACGAACCTCCGGCGGTTGCGGGGTCAACCACCGGAGGTTCCTGGCCGGCTCCCGGTCCGCGAGCGTGCCTTAGTGCTTCACGATGCGCCGGGTGCGCAGCGTTCCTTCACCCTGCAGTGCCAAGGTGTACACGCCTGCCGCCAGCCCGGAGATGTCCAGGCGTACGTCACCTTTCACGCGGGTGCGTACCACCACCGCACCGTCCACGCCGGTGATCGTCAACTCGGCTGGTCCATCGCTGCGGAAGTTCACCGCCTCCGTTGCCGGGTTGGGCCACACCTCCACGGTCCCGGTTCCGGCATTCGCTGGCATACCCGTGGTGGTGCCCAACTCCAACCGGAAGCCGAACATGGCGAAGTTGGAACTGTTCACCCCGGTGCCGGAGATGTAGTGGCCGTCGGGCGAGATGTCGGCGGCCGAGTAGAGCTGCTGGCTGCCCAGGATGACACCCAGCTCGTTGGTCGCAAAGGTGTTCAGGTCCTGCAGTCCGTCCGCTTCGGTCCAAATGAAGGCCTTGCGCGGCGAACCGAAGAATTGGCCATCGAACCAGCCTACCACGGTGGATCCGTCGGCACTGAAAGCGGTGACATAGCCCCGGCCCATGTTGGGCAACGCGCCCAAGTTCACCAGGCCCGTGGCCTGGCTCCAGATCCATGGCTCTTCGTTGTTCGCAAAATCACCATACCCGCCGATCCACGTTCCGTCGGCCGATACCGCGCTGCACTCGCCCACTTGGTTGAACTCGTCTGAGGCGCTGCCCATCGGATTGATCAACAGATACTCGTTCGGGTCGTATCCACCGGCGGGGTTCTTCCGCCAAACAGCCGATTTCCAGGGGCCATTGAAATCCTGCCAGCCCACCACCACGCCGCCATCATCACTCACCGCATTGGCACGCGTGCTGGCGTCCGTGAACAGCGAGCCCAAGTCCATGACACCCTCGGCTGCGTTCCATGCCATGCCATGGGCGGAAAAGCCGCCGAGCCAACCCATGCCCACCACGGTCTCACCATCACCCGAAATGTCCCAGGCACTGCTCGTATTGCCGTCCATCACCAATCCGAGCCCGCCGTGCGGGGTCCAGGTGCCGGTGGTGCGGTCGTAGGTGGCCATTTCAGTTCCTTGCGAACCGGCCGTGGTGCCGCACACGCGCTGCCCGTCCGCCGAAAATTCGGTCTGCCCCGCTCCGTAGTCGCTTGGCGATGCGCCCCCGATATCCTCGGTGGTGCCCAGGTCGGGGTTCCACAATTGCCAAGTGGGTGATCCGGACATGTAGCCGGTGACCAAGCCATCATTGTTTACGCCGCTGGCCCAGAAGGTACCAGGCAGCGTTTCCAATTGTGCACTGGCCGATGTGGCCAGGACCAGGGCGCAAAGTGCGGACAGTGTTGCGTTTCTTTTCATGAACAGGTTGTTTTACAGGGTGTTTGGTTGGTGCCGCCCTTGGCAGACGTGGACTGCTGCAACCAAAGGTAACCCGGGCCACGGGCCTCGCGGATCATGGCGCGCACGATCCGGAAGCACCCAAGGATTCCCACAAGCTTCAGAACACCGCCGCATCTCCGCGAGTTGCGTAACTTCCCTTCACGTTCGGCCCTGCGCCTTCCCGAGGAAGACTCGCACGCGTGCATTCAGGTTGAGGTCTCATGTCACCGGTTCAACACCCTCCCGACAGATGCTCAAGCACATGCTCATCAGTTTCGCGGCTCTGGCGATCTCCAGCCTTGATGCCCCGGCCCAGGACAAGCGCGAGATCATCCCGCGCGACAGCATCACGCAGAAGTACTGCTACCAGCACGTGAGCGATTCCCTCCCGGCCACCAAGGAGGAACTGCGCGCCAAGCTGGAGAAGTGGATCAAGCAGAACTACAACGCACTGGAGAACAAGTACGTGAAGCTTGGCGTGGACGGCGACAGCTACACCATCCACGACCGTGAAGCCCTGCCCGGCCGGGCGCGCAAATTCGTGGAGTACGACCTCACCGTGGACCTCAAGGAGAACCGCTACCGCTACAAGCTCACCAACCTCCAGTATGCAGCCGTGGGCATGTACCCGCTGGAGGACAAGATGGCAACCGACAAGCGCAGCGACTTCGAGGAGATGGACGTGATCTTGCGCGGCATCATCGCCAGCATGGAAGCAGCACTGAAGAGCGGGTGGTGACGGCCATACGGGCCACGGCGGTCAGTTCATGCTTTCGTCAGTCCACGCCGAGCGCCGCTCGTCCGATCCGGCGCG
>JAGPDT010000007.1 GCA_018057455.1 Flavobacteriales bacterium
TCCATAGGCTAACAACAGCACTAGCGCCGCTACCGCCCATACAACCCCTCCACCGCCCGCATCCCCGGCTTCCAGTTCCCTTCATAGTCGATCAAGCTCCAGCTCGGCCCCGGCCAGCAGTCGTTCAGCTGCCAGAAGAGCGTGCCCATGCACCAAGGCTGTTTCGCCGTGTGCGCTTTGATCGCCATTTCATAAGCCAGGGCCTGCACCTGTTGGCTTGCCTCAATGAACGCATTCAAGGTCTTCGGGTGCTCGTCCAGTTCCTGTGCGATCGCCTCCCAGATCGGACCGTCCGTCTTATAGCTCCGCTGGCGCCAGCGCAGTGCATCACTGCCCAAGTGAAGCTGCTCCGGGTCCATGTACTTCACCAGCAACGCGCTGTCCGGCCAGCTTTGGAAACCATACTCGCTCACGAAGCGCCCCACGTTGTCGGCGAAGGAAGCGAAGTCCGCATCGCCATGCCACACGCCCCAATAGTGCAGGTCGCCGTTGCGCAGCCCGGCGGCATTGCCCCAGTTGCTTAGTGCGCTGGTCCACGAGTAGGGCACCCCGGCATCCGCGGCGATGGTGCCCAACACGTCCTTCCATAAGTGGCGGTTGTTGTCGATCACCCGTGCCGAATCCGCACCGTGCAAGTTGTACTTCTGCTGCCAGCCCCAATTGCCCCACGCCACCTCCAGTTCGTTGTTTCCGCAGAGCAATGCGGCGCAGGGGTGAATGGCAAAACGTTCCGCCTGCTCTTTTGCTTCGCGCGTGAAGTTTTCCAGAAAAGCACCTTCCGCAGGCACCAAGATCGCCAACATGAAATCCTGCCAAACCAGGATGCCCGCCGTGTCGCACGCGGTGTAGAAAGCATCCGGCGGATAAATGCCACCGGCCCACACGCGCACCATGTTCATGTTGGCGCGTTGCATGGCGGCCACCAGCGCCACCCACGCGGAGTCTCCGGCACGACTGGGGAACAGGTCCGGCGGAACGATGTTGCAGCCTTTCATGAAGACCGGCTCGCCGTTGATCACGAAGGTGAATGAACGGCCGATGCTGTCCGGCTCCTGGCGTAGTTGCACCGTGCGCAAGCCGATGCGGCGTCCGGTGGAATCCAACAGCTTGCCGTGGGGGTTGCGCAGTTCGATGTTGAGGTTGTGCAGGGGTTGTTCTCCGGAGCCGCTGGGCCACCATAGGGCTTTGCGGGGCAAGGTGGAATGGACGGTGATGGACGCTGGCGAACCAGCGCCCATTGCTTGCGTTCCGATCCGGACTCCGTCCAAGGAAAAATGGACGGTGGCGTTGGCGCTGCCGGTCGTACTCACTTGTAATTCAAGTTGAATGCTGTCCGCTGTGAAGTGTTGATCCACTTGGACGCCGTTGATGCGCCCTTCATTCCAACAGCGCAGCTCCACCGGTTGCCAGATGCCGCAGCCCACCAAGCGCGGCGCAAAGTCCCAGCCGAACTGGTAGGCCGCCTTGCGCACGAAAGGGCTTACGCCGCTGGGGTCGCTGTCGTGCGGCAGGTTGAAGCCGTATGCATCGCGCAGCTTTCCGCCTTCACGAACGGCACTGTGGAAAACCACCTTCAAGGTGTTCGCACCCTCATGCAATAGCTCCTTGATCGGCCATTCCCAGGTGCGGAACATGTTGTCCGCCTTGCCGAGCAACGAGTCGTTCAACCACACTTCCGCGAAGGTGTCCAGGCCCTTGAACACGAGGTCAACGTGTTCGTTCCCCAACAGTGCCTCATCCGCCGTGAACGTGCGCCTGTACTCCCAATCCTTTTCCTCCACCCATTGCACGCTGTCCGCGTTGAAGTTGCGGTACGGGTCGGGGATCAGGCCATTGCGCAGCAGGTCGGTGTGGACTTCGCCGGGTACCACGGCCCGGTGCCAAGCCGCGGTTCCTGCTTGGCGGAAGGACCAACTCCCGTTCAAAGTGATCGGCCGCACCTGCGCCAAGGTCATCATGGGCGCCAGCCAGGCAAAGCCGAGGAAACCCAACAACACTGCTGAACTGCGGCACAGCTGCTGGGGTTGTGTATAGGACCCGGTCATCGCGGGCAAGGTAACCACGCCCCATCCCTTGCTGCCGCCAGGACAGGGGTCCACCGGCCCCTGCTTCTTACCTTCGCCTCATGCGATACGAACCCCTGACCGCTGCCACCTACCGCGAGCACCGCGCACGTTTCCGCCAGCAAATGGAGAAAGGCGGCCTGGCCGTTTTCCACAGCAACGACATCATGCCCAGCAGCGCGGACGGCACCATGCCGTTCAAACAGGCCGCGGACCTCCTGCACCTCAGCGGGGTCGACCAGGAAGAGACCATCCTCCTGCTCTTCCCCGATGCCTTCGACCCCAAGGACCGCGAGATCCTCTTCGTGCGCGAGACCAGCCCCACCATCGCCATCTGGGAAGGCGCCAAGCTCTCCCAGGAACAAGCGCGGAACATGAGCGGGGTGGCCACGGTGCTGTGGACCAGCAGCTATGAGGCCACCATCAAGCGCCTGTTGCCACAGGCCGGGCTGTTGTACCTGAACAGCAATGAACACCTGCGCCAGAGCAACGAAGTTGAAACGCGCGAGGAACGCAAGAACAAGGAGCTCCGAGCACAGTACCCCCTGCACGGGGTGAGGCGCAGCGCGCCGATCATGCACCGCGTCCGCTCGCGCAAGACCCGGGAGGAGGTGGAGCAGATCAAACGCGCCATCGCCATCACCGCCAAGGCCTTCCAACGGGTGCTGCACTTCCTGGAACCGGGTGTGAAGGAATATGAGGTGGAGGCCGAGATCACCCATGAGTTCATCCGCAACGGCTCCCGTGGCCATGCCTACACCCCCATCATCGGCGGCGGCTTCAACGCCTGCGTGCTGCACTACATCACCAATGAGGATACCTGCCGCGACGGCGAGGTGGTGCTGATGGACTTCGGTTGCGAATATGGCAACTACGCCAGCGACCTCACCCGCAGCGTGCCCGTGAACGGCACCTTCACGCCCCGCCAGCGCGCGGTGTACAACGCGGTGCTGCATGTGCAGAAGGAGGCCACCAAGCTCCTGGTGCCCGGCGTGTTCCTGGCCGACTACCACAGGCAGGTGGGCACCCTCATGGAGGAACAATTGATCGCGTTGGGCCTGCTGGACAAGAAGGCCGTGGCCGTGCAGGACCCGGAAAAGCCCCTCTACAAAAAGTATTTCATGCACGGCACCAGCCATTTCCTGGGCTTGGACGTCCACGATGTGGGCCTGTGGCATGAACCCATCGCCGAGGACATGGTCTTCACCGTGGAACCCGGCATCTACATCCCCGAGGAGAGGCTCGGCATCCGCATCGAGAACAACATCCTGGTGACCAAGGACGGCCCGATCGACCTCTTTGCGGACATCCCCCGCGAGGTGGAGGAGATCGAAGCGCTGATGGCCCGCGGAAAAAAGACGGTGGCGTGAACGCACCACCCGCGCCCGGCGCCTTTCCAACGGACCATTCCGCCATCGGCGGGCTGTGAAATATCTTCGCCCGCTTGCTGTTCTTACAGCACGCCGCCATGCCCCGCCCTTCTGCCCGATACCTCCTGCCCGCCGCGGTGATCCTGCTGGTGGCGGCCTGCTCCACCCACAAGGACGCCTTCCTCAACCGCACCTTCCACCGGTTGGTCTCGCGGGACAACGGCTGGTTCAATGCCAACGAACGGCTCAAGGAAACCGTGGACGCCATGCAAAAGGCCCACGTGGATGACTACGACCTGGTGCTGCCCATCTTCATCAACGGCACCGAGGAAGGCGCCCGGGCCATGACCCCCGAACTGGAGGTGTGCATTGAAAAATGCGCCACCGTGATCGACCGCCACAGCATGGAGATCGGCGGCAAGGAGAAGAACACCTGGATCGATGATGCCTGGTTCGTCATCGGCAAAAGCCACTTCTACAAGCGCACCTACCTCGATGCCCTGCGCACCTTCGAATTCATCGGGCGGCGGTACAAGGGCCAGGACCGGCAGATGGAAGCCAAGCTATGGCTGGCCCGCAGCGCCATTGAACTGGAGCAGTACGCCAAGGCCCAAAGCACCCTGGACGAGATCAAGGGGCAGAAGGAACTGCCCAAGGGCTTCCAGCACGACCAGCTCAGCGCCGTTCAGGCCGACCTGGACCTGCACCGCGGCAAGGTGGACGAGGCCATCACCGCCCTGGAACACGCCGTGTCCATCACCAAGGTGAAAAAGGACCGCATCCGCTGGACCTTCATCCTGGCCCAGCTCCACCAGCTGAAGGGCCAACAAGAAAAGGCCATCGCCGGTTACAACAAGGTGGCCCGCATGGGCCCACCCTATGAAATGGGCTTCCACGCCCGCATCTTCCAGGCATTGGCCCTCAGCCAAGGCAACACCAAGGCCATCCGCCAGCGCCTGGCCCGCATGCTGCGCGATGAAAAGAACAAGGACCACTTCGACATGATCCACTATGCGCTGGCCGAATTGGACCTGCGCGAGAACCTCCGCGGCGATGCCATCGCCCAACTGATGCTCAGCACCCGCACCAGTACGGTGGACACCCGGCAGAAGGCCAAGAGCTTCCTGAAGCTCGCCGACCTCTACTTCGATGACAAGGCTTACCCCGCCGCCCAGCAGTATTACGACAGTACAGGCACGGTGCTGGCCGAGGACCATGCCCGCCACAACGAGGTGTTGACGCGCGCCGACGTGCTCGGGGACCTGGTGGTGCAGCTCGGCATCATTGCCCGCGAGGACAGCCTGCAGGCCTTTGCCAAACTTGATCCCGAGGAACGCGAGCGGCGCATCCGCCAACTGATCCGCGAACGGGAACGCCAGGAAGAAGAAGAGGAACAGGCCGCCAACGACGCCCGCGAACTGCTCGCCGCCAACCCGGCCACCCCGGAGAAACCCCCTGCGCCCGGAAGCGGCGGAGCCTGGTACTTCTACAACCCCGCACAGATCTCGCGCGGCCTGGCCGACTTCCGCAAGAAATGGGGCAACCGCTCCAATGAGGATGACTGGCGCCGCGCCGACAAGAGCGGCTCCGCCCTGGTGGACATCGTTGAGGACGCTGGCCTGGAACCCGAACCCGAAACACCGGTGAACACCACGGGCGAACCCGAATGGAAAAAACCCGGGAGCTACCTCAAGGACGTGCCCACCGACCAGGCCTCCCTGGATTCCAGCAACACCCGCATCTGCAAGGCCCTCTACCTCTCGGGCATGATCTACAAGGAAAAACTCAAGGACGTGGACAACGCCATTGAAAGCTTCCAAGTGCTCAATGACCGGTTCGACAATTGCAGCTACACCCCCGAATCCTATTACCAGCTCTACCGGATTTACCTGGCCAAGGAACAGGCGGGCAACTTCATGGACTTCGGCGGCTCCAGTTCCAAACATTATGCGGACATCATCCTGGAGCGCTGGCCCGGTTCGGAATTCGCCCGCCTGGTGCGCAACCCCGGCCAATTGCAGGCCGATGAGGCCGCCCGCATCGCCGAAGCCCAAGCCTACCAAGCGCTGTACGAAAAGTTCAAGATGGGCGCCTACAACGGGGTAATCGCCACCTGCGACGGCGTGTTGGCCAACGAGCCCCGCAACCACCTGCTGCCCAAATACGGCCTGTTGAAGGCCATGGCCATCGGCAGCCTGCATCTCATCGGCCCCTTCCGCGATGCCTTGGTGCATGTACGCGACCAATTCCCCGGCAGCGATGAAGCCAAGGCGGCCGTCGCCCTGCTGGCCAATTTGGACAAGACCGCAGCGGGTGGACCGGGCTCCACCACTGAAGGTTCCGCCTACGGAGAAGCCAAAGGAGAGCACTTTGTGATCATCCTCATGCCGGACAGTGCCGGGCCCATGAGCAAGGTCACCGCGGCCATCAGCAACTTCAACCAGCGCTTCTTCCGCAACAAGGGCATCGAAGTGAGGACCAGCGTGTGGAGCCCGGGCAGCCAGGTGGTGCTGGTGCGCTTGTTCCAAAGCAAGGAACTCGCCATGACCTATTACGACCTTTTCAAGGGCAACAAAGGCGACCTTTCGGGCATCAACGACCAAGGCTTCCCCTTGTTCGCCATCAGCAGCGGCAACTACCCGCAGTTCTACACCAAAAAGGACACCACCGGGTATGCCAGCTACTTCGACCGCAATTATTTGGGCGGCAAGTAGCGTTCGTCCCCGCAATCGCGCAATTGATCCGTTGCAAGGGCTGTTCCGTCGGCCATAGGCTGTTTATTGGCGGGCCGAAGTGCTTGGACCGCAAGGAAATGCCGAACAGCAGCCATACCTTCGCCACGTAACCGATCCATCGCCCTGTTCCATGTTCCGCAACGACAAGTCCCACGACACCATGAACAAACCCAGCGAACCTGTAAGCCCCGGGAAGATCAACAGCATCATGGAGGGCACCTCCATTGAGGGGGAGATCCGCTCCGACAGCAATATCCGCATCGATGGCCGGGTGAAAGGCACGCTGCATGTACGTGGCCGCCTGATCGTGGGCGCAACCGGCCTGGTGGAGGGTGAAGTGCACTGCCAGAGCAGCGACATCGAGGGTACCGTGAACGGCAAGGTCATGTGCCAGGACCTGCTTTCGCTCAAGGCCACCGCCAAGCTCTCCGGCGATATCCGCACCAAACAGCTGGCCATAGAGCCCGGGGCGGTCTTCAGCGGGAATTGCGACATGGGCGGCGGCAACGCGGCCAAGGAGGCCGCACCCGTGCGCCTGAGCACCACCTTGGGCGGCGCAACCGCTCCAGCGGGCACCGCAGCCCGGCCTGAACCGGTGAAGGCCGTGCAGTGACCCCCCCCCTTCCACCGGTACGATAGCTCAGCACACACCCATGGCCCAGGCTACCCGTAGGCCCCTGCCCAGTATTCCTGCCGTGGCCCTCTTCACCGTGGCCGCCGGCGGGGCCACCTATGCCGTTTATGCTTTGGCCCATTGGGCCTTCGGCACCCGTGAACTGGGTGTGCTCCTGTTCCTCGGCGGGCTTACCACCCTGCTGCTCTCCTGGCAGGAACGGGCCATGGCCCATGATCCCCGGGGCTTCATGCTGCGCTTCATGACCGGCCTGGTGATCAAGCTCATCGCCGGGCTGTTCGCCATTGCGGCCATCCTGTTCCTCCTGCCCCGCGGACAAGGGGTCCGCTTGGCCCTCACTTTCGCGGTGCTCTACCTGGCTTACTTGGCATTCAGCACCATGCGCCTCACGCTGCGCTCGCGCAACCTGCCCCGCGCATGAACGGCCCGGAAAAGGGCCCTGAACTGCGCAAGGCGGCCAACGCTTGGATGCGCCTGAGCGGCATCGGTTTCCAAATGGCCGCGATCATCGGCCTGGGCACCTACGGCGGTTGGTGGGCCGATCAGCGCTTGGCGTGGAAATTCCCCGCTTTCACACTGGTGGGCTCCTTGGGCGGCGTGGCCATGGCCCTGTACCTGCTGTTCAAGGAAACCCGCAGCCGTTAGGCCTCGGCTACCCTTTCCCACGCTCGCTTCCCCCTTTTCATCCTCCATGTGCGGCATTCCCCTCCAATGTCTACATTTGCGGCCGCTAAGAAGGGGTCCCGGCTCCTTGTAAAACTCCCCAAAGCCTTGGTACGCGCGGTATTCCTCTCCATCGCCCTGCTGGCCGCCGGTTGGTCCGCCGCCCAGCACCACGCCCCTGCGGACAGCGTCCCGGCGGCGCACCCAGCCGTGGAAGGACATGCGGAAGAAGCCGAGTTCAATGCCGGCAAGCTCATCATGGGCCACATCGGCGATGAGCACGGCTGGCATATCGCCGGCGACTTCTCCCTACCCCTGCCGGTGATCATCTACGATACCCAGCGGGGCCTCAAGGTCTTCAGCAGCAGCCGTTTTGAGCACGGCCATGCCGCCTACGACGGTTACATGCTGCAAGACGGCGGCATTGTGGCCGTGGATGCCGCCGGAAGCGTGGACCAGTCCGCCTCCAACAACATCTGGGACCTGTCCATCACCAAGAACGTCCTCACCGCATTCGTGGTCCTCACCCTGGTGGTCCTCACCTTCTTCACCGTGGCCAAAAGCTACCGCCGGCGCACGGGCCAGGCCCCCAAAGGCCTCCAGTCCCTGATGGAGCCCATCATCCTCTTCGTTCGTGACGATGTGGCCAAGGGCGCCATCGGCGACAAGAAGTACGAGCGCTTCATGCCGTTCCTGCTCACCGCCTTCTTCTTCATCCTCTTCTCCAACCTCCTGGGCCTGGTGCCCTTCTTCCCCGGAGGGGCCAACCTCACGGGCAACATCGCCGTGACCTTCACCCTGGCGGTGATCGTGCTGCTGATCGTCACCTTCAATGGCAACCGCCACTACTGGGGCCATATCCTGGCCATGCCCGGCGTGCCGCCCTGGGTGTTGATCATCCTCACGCCCGTGGAGATCCTGGGGATGTTCCTCAAGCCCTTCGTGCTCATGATCCGGCTCTTCGCCAACATCGCGGCAGGCCACATCATCGCCATGAGCTTCTTCAGCCTGATCTTCGTCTTCGGCGCCACCAGTGCAGCCGCTGGCTACGGCGTATCCGTGGTGAGCCTGATGTTCACCATCTTCATGTTCTTCCTGGAGATCCTGGTGGCCTTCATCCAGGCTTACGTCTTCACCTTCCTGGCCGCGCTCTACATCGGCGCCGCCGTCGAAGAATCCCACGAACACAAAGAATCACTCGTTTAACCCCCACACAAGCATGTTCCTCTCAGCTCTTCTCGACATCGGCACTGGTTACGGTATCGCCGCCGTTGGCGCCGGTTTGGCCGCCTTGGGCGCAGGCCTGGGCATCGGCCGCATCGGCGGTGACGCCGTGCAGGCCATGGCCCGCCAGCCCGAAGCCACCAACGATCTGCGCGCCAGCATGATCCTCACCGCTGCGCTCGTGGAAGGTGCCGCCTTCTTCGCCATGGTGGTGGGCCTGTTGGTGGTGCTGAAGTGATCCCCAGCGGCACCGCCGCAGGGTAAGTTCCGTTCAATCCAACCCTTGTCCCATGCTTCTCGCAAGCCTCGTAGAACCCGCATTCGGGCTCATCTTCTGGATGACCCTGTCCTTCGGGATCGCCTTCTTCCTGCTCACCAAGTTCGCCTGGAAGCCCATCCTCAGCGCCCTGCGCGAGCGGGAACGCTCCATTGAGGACGCCATCGGCGAGGCCAAGAAAGCCCGCGAGGAAGTGGCCGCCATGAAGGCCGGCAACGAGGAACTCCTCCAGCAGGCCCGCGCCGAGCGGGACCTGATGCTCAAGGAGGCACGCGACATCCGCGACCGTGAGATCGCCCAGGCCAAGGACAAGGCCAAGGCCGAGGCCGAGGCCTTGCTGCTGCGTGCCCGCGAGGACATCCGCAACGAGAAGAACGCCGCCATCACCGAGATGAAGAACCAGCTCGGTGAGCTCAGCATCCAAGTGGCCGAGCGCATCCTGCGCGAAAAGCTCGGCGACAAGTCCGCACAGGATGCCCTGCTGGACAAGGTGTTGAAGGAAAGCGACCTGCGCCGCTCATGATCGTGTCGCCCGTTGCATACCGCTATGCACGCTCCCTGATGCAGCTCGCCCAAGAACACGGCGAGGTGGATGCCGTGCGCGAGGACCTGCACCTGGTCTCGTCCACTTGCGGGGAGAACCATGCGCTTCGCGTGATGCTGCGCAGCCCCGTGATCAAGGCCGACTTGAAACGCAAGGTGCTCGGCCGCCTCTTCGGAGGCCAGATCGGCCGCATCACCGACCGGTTCATCAACATCCTGGTGCGCAAAGGCCGGGAAAACCTGCTGCAGGAGATCGCCCAGGCGTTCCTCAACATCTACCGCGAGGCCCACGATATCCTCGTGGCCGAAGTACGCAGTGCCGTACCCTTGGGCGACAGCGCCCGCAACCAGGTGAAACAATTGGTGGAGCAACGCTTCCCCGGAAAGTCCGTCACCTTGCAGGAACAGGTGGAACCCGCGCTGATCGGCGGCGTGGTGGTGCGCGTGGGCGACGAGCAGATCGACGCCAGCGTGATGCGCCGCCTCAACGACCTGCGCCGAAAATTCTCAGAGAACCCGTACATCCCCGAGATCTAAAACAGATCCCCATGGCACAGATCAAACCCGCCGAAGTATCGGCGATCCTCCAAGAAGAACTCGCAGGCCTGCGCACCACGGCCGAGCTCGAGGAAGTAGGTACCGTCCTGCAGATCGGCGACGGCATCGCCCGCATCTACGGCCTCAACAGCGTGCAAAGCGGTGAACTCGTGGAGTTCGCCAACGGCCTGCGCGGCATCGTGCTCAACTTGGAGGAGGACAACGTGGGCGTGGTGCTCCTGGGCCCCGGCGTGGGCATCAAGGAGGGCGATACCGTGAAGCGCACCAAACGCATCGCCAGCGTGAACGTGGGTGAAGGCATGGTGGGCCGCGTGGTGGACACCCTGGGCCAGCCCATCGATGGCAAAGGGCCCATCCAGGGGAAGACGTACGAGATGCCGATCGAGCGCAAGGCTCCGGGCGTCATCTACCGCCAACCCGTGAAGGAACCCCTGCAGACCGGGATCAAGGCCATCGACGCCATGATCCCCGTAGGCCGCGGCCAGCGCGAACTCATCATCGGCGACCGCCAAACGGGCAAGAGCACCGTGGCCATCGATACCATCATCAACCAAAAGGAATTCTACGACGCGGGCAAACCCGTGTACTGCATCTATGTGGCCGTGGGCCAGAAGGGATCCACCGTGGCCGGCACCGTGAAGGTGTTGGAGGAGGCCGGCGCCATGGCCTACACCACCGTGGTGGCCGCCAACGCCAGCGACCCCGCCCCCATGCAATTCTACGCGCCCTTCACCGGGGCCGCCATCGGCGAGTTCTTCCGCGACACCGGCCGACCGGCCTTGATCGTGTACGACGACCTCTCCAAGCAGGCCGTGGCCTACCGCGAAGTATCCCTGTTGCTGCGCCGCCCCCCCGGCCGCGAAGCCTACCCCGGTGACGTGTTCTACCTGCACAGCCGCCTGCTGGAACGCGCCGCCAAGGTGATCGAGGACGACACCATCGCCGCCGGCATGAACGATCAGCCCGAAAGCCTCAAAGGCCTGGTGAAAGGCGGCGGTTCCCTCACGGCACTGCCCATCATTGAAACCCAGGCCGGCGACGTGTCCGCGTACATCCCCACCAACGTGATCTCCATCACCGACGGGCAGATCTTCCTGGAAAGCAACCTCTTCCTCAGCGGCGTGCGCCCCGCCATCAACGTGGGCATCAGCGTGAGCCGCGTGGGTGGCAACGCCCAGATCAAGAGCATGAAGAAAGTGGCCGGTACCCTGAAGCTGGACCAAGCCCAGTACCGCGAACTGGAAGCCTTCAGCAAGTTCGGTTCCGACCTGGATGCCGCCACCAAAGCCGTGCTGGACAAGGGCGCACGCAACGTGGAGATCCTCAAACAGGGCCAGAACAGCCCCATGCGCGTGGAAGAGCAGATCGCCATCATCTACCTGGGCACCAAGGGCCTGTTGGGCAAGGTGCCCGTGGCCAAGGTGCGCCAGTTCGAGGAGCAGTTCCTCACCTTGATGCGCAATGCCCACGCCGATACACTCTCCGCCCTCAAGCGCGGTGAATTCAATGACCAGATCACCGGTGTGATCGAAAAGGTGGGCACCGACCTGGCCAAGAGCTTCTCCAACTAAGCGACCGTCGCACATCGGCCGGTTGGGGCGGGCCCCAAGGACCGATACCGACACCGACAACTGAATCCCCATGGCCAGCTTGAAGGAAGTCCGCAGCCGGATCATCTCGGTGAACAGCACCAAGCAGATCACCGCCGCCATGAAAATGGTGAGCGCGGCCAAGTTGCGCCGTGCACAGGACGCCATTATCCGCATGCGGCCCTACGCGGAAAAACTGGGCACGCTGCTCAGCAACGTGAGCGCCTCCCTTGACAACAATGAGAACCGTTTTGCCGGCCAGCGCGAGGTGAAGAATGTGCTCTTTGTGGCCATCGTGAGCAACCGGGGGCTCGCAGGGGTGTTCAATACCCAGGTGATCCGCCAAGTCAACAAGTCCGCACGGGCTGCCGAGGCCCGCGGCGAAAAGGCACATGTGCTCCCCGTGGGCAAGAAAGCCGCCGATTTGTACCGGCGTTCGCCATGGCGTGCCACCGGCCTGCCGGAGAACCTGGCCAGCCTCTTCGACGCTCTCCATTTCGACGCGGCCGCGCCCGTGGCTCAGACCATCATGGACAAGTTCGCCGACGGCGGATTCGACCGGGTGGTGCTCGTGTATAACCGCTTCAAGAACGCCGCCACCCAGGTGGTCACCGAAGAGCAGTTCCTGCCCATTGAGCCATCCGGGGCTGCTGCCGGTGGCAACCAGGTCGCCACCGACCACATCATGGAGCCCGACCGGCGCACCATCGTGGAGGAGATCATCCCCAAGAGCCTGAAGATCCAGTTCTACAAGGCCCTGCTGGACAGCTTCGCCGCCGAACACGGCGCCCGCATGACCGCCATGCACAAGGCCACGGACAACGCCGATGCCCTGCTGAAGGAGCTCAAGCTCTCCTACAACAAGGCCCGCCAAGCGGCCATCACCAACGAGATCCTGGAGATCGTGGGCGGTGCCGAGGCCCTCAAGGGTTGATCGGCCCGGCCTGTACGGCCCATTGGGCTCCATCTTCCGGATGGGAACAGTGCCCGGCTTTCCCCAACTGCACGGCGGCCGAGGCCGGCCGCGGTGCTCCTCCCTGCGCATGGGCATTGGCCTTCGTACTTCTTGCCCTGCCATGACCCGGCCCGCCCGAAAGCCCGCGACGGGCCGGTACCTTTGCCGCCCGAACAGACCACCCATGTCCTGCAAGAACACGCTACTCCACGCAGCAACATCAGCCTTGCTCGCGATGCCCATGGCCGTGTACGGCCAATCCCCGATGAGCGACAGCGCGGCCCTGCGCCAATTGCGCCTCGATGTGTTCACCTTGGCCGACGACAGCATGCAGGGCCGCGAAACCGGCACCAAGGGCGAACAAATGGCCGCGGACTATTTGGTCAAGCGCTTCGCACAAGCAGGCCTCACCCCGCGCGGCGACAGGGGCAGTTACCTCCACGCCTTCCAGTTCGCGGCCCTGCCACGCACCGGCCCGGACAACACCTTGCAACTGGGCCGCAACAAGCTTGGGCCCGGCGTGGATTTCTACCCATTGGGCTACACGGCCAATGCCCAAGTGCTCTCCCGCGTGGCCCGTTGCCGCTACGGGATCGTTGCCCCGGAAAAAGGCCGCAACGACTTTGAGGGCGTGGCCGTGGAAGGAAGAGCGGCCTGCATGAGCATCAGCTCGCCGGACGGCATCCACCCGCACTCCGCCTGGTTGGCCCACAACGACCTGCGCACCCGGATCGACAACGCCGTGGCGCGTGGTGCCACCGCCGTGATCTTTTACAACGACGACCCCGACAAGGCCAGTGACCCGCCCGCCGACTTCCACATGAAACTACAGCCCTGCGCCGTGCCGGTGGTGTTCCTCACCAAAAGCGGCCTGGCCAAATTGGGCCAGGACGGAGAGCCGGTGGTGGTGCACACCGACATCATCCGGGAAGAAATGACCGGCCACAACGTGGTGGGCTACCTGGGGAACGGAAAGCCGAACACCATTGTGGTCGGCGCACACTACGACCACCTTGGCTTGGGCGATGAGGGCTCGCTCCACCGCGGCGAACCCCAAGTGCACAACGGCGCCGATGACAACGCCAGCGGCGTGGCCACCCTGCTGCAACTGGCCGCCGACCTGCGCAACATGCCTGCCGCGGCCAACAACAACTACCTCTTCATCGCATTCAGCGGCGAGGAAAAAGGACTCTTCGGTTCCAGCGCTTGGACCAAACACCCCACCCTGCCCATCGACAGCATCAGCTACATGGTCAATATGGACATGGTGGGCCGCTTGGACAGCTCATCGCACCTGGCCATCAACGGCGTGGGCACTTCACCGGCATGGGTAGGCCTCGCTTCGATCAAGGCCGGCAACCTCAACATCAAGACCACCCAGGGCGGCATCGGGCCCAGCGACCATACCAGTTTCTACCTGCAGAACGTGCCTGCCATCCATTTCTTCACCGGCACCCACGACAGCTACCACAAACCCGCGGATGATGCCGACAAACTCAACTATCCCGGCATGCTGCGCGTGGCACGCTATATCGAGGCGGTGATCACCGGCCTGAACGACAGCACCAAGCTCACCTTCACCAAGACCGCCGACAAGGACTCTACCGAAACGCCGCGGTTCACGGTGACACTGGGCGTGGTGCCTGACTACATGTATGATGGCACCGGCCTGCGCATCGATGGCGTCACGGAGGGCAAGCCCGCCGCACTCGCCGGCCTGAAAGCCGGTGACGTGGTGGTCCGGCTGGGTGACCACCCCACTCCCGATATGATGGGCTACATGAAAGCCCTGGGCTTGTTCAAAAAAGGGGATTCCACCCAAGTGGTCTTCCTGCGTGAAGGCAAACAATTGGAAGCGCCCGTCCACTTCCAATGAACGCCCCGCGCATTGCCGTTGTGGGGGCCGGTTCCTGGGGTACGGCCTTGGTGAAGCTGCTTTCCGGCACCCAGCAGAAAGTGGGTTGGTGGCTGCGCCGCCAGGACACGATCGACCACATCCGCCGATACGGCCACAACCCGGATTACACCTCGGGGGCCGAGCTGGATGCAGACCGTTTGGCCATGGACACGGACCTGATAAGCGTGGTGCAACAGGCCGACGTGTTGGTGATCGCCGTTCCCAGCGCCTTCTTGGACACCACGCTCAGCCAATTGCCACATGGTGCATTGCGGGGCAAGACCTGCTTCAGCGCCGTGAAGGGCATCGTGCCGGAGACCAACCAGGTGATGGGCGAATACCTCCGCCAGCGTTGGGGTGTGGCCACTACCGACCTGGGCGTCATCTGCGGGCCTTGTCATGCCGAGGAGGTCGCCTTGGAGCGCCTGAGCTACCTGACCATTGCCAGCGAAGACCCCGCCAAGGCCGCCCGCATGGGCGAAGCGCTCAGCGGCCGCTTCCTGAAGACCACCTTGAGCGACGACATCCACGGCACGGAATACGCGGCCATCCTCAAGAACGTCATTGCCATCTGCTCGGGCATCAGTGTGGGCTTGGGGTATGGTGACAACTTCCGGGCGGTACTGGTGAGCCGGGCCATCCAGGAGATCGCCCGGTTCGTGGCCGCCGTGCATCCCATCACCCGCGACATCAACGAACCGGCCTACTTGGGCGACCTCTTGGTCACGGCCTATTCCACCTTCAGCCGCAACCGCGAATTCGGCGTGATGGTGGGCAAGGGCTACAGCGTGCGTGCCGCACAACTGGAAATGAACATGGTGGCCGAAGGATTCCATGCCGTGAAGTGCGTACATGCCATCAATGCCGGGATCGGGGCGGACATGCCCATCACCGAAGCCACCTACCGCATGTTGTATGAGCGCATCGCACCGGTCATTGAAATGCGTTTGCTGAGCGAGAAATTGGCCTGACCCTTCCGCCTCACGCACAAGCGCAGGCCAGCACGCTGATCCGGATGTCCGGCACCCCGGACAGGGCCGTTGCACAGCTTTCCAACGTGGCCCCGGTGGTCACCACGTCATCCACCAGCAGCACGTGCGCACCGCGCAATGCCTCGGGATCGGCCAACCGGAACGCGGCTTTCACATTGCCCCAGCGCGCCAAGCGGCCCCGTTTGGTCTGGCTGGAGGTATGCTCCACGCGCAGCAGGCCCGTGCCCACCTGCTGCACTGGCCACACTTCGCCCATGCCCTCCACCAGCACTTGGGCCTGGTTGTAGCCCCGTTGCCTGAGCTTCTTGCGGTGCAGCGGTACCGCCAGCAGCATGTCCACGTCGGCAAATCGACGGCTCTGCCGCACTTCGGCCCCCATCAACCGGCCCAGATGCCGGCCCGTTTCAACATCACCGCGATACTTCAGATTGTGCAGCATGTGTTGGACCATGCCCTCCTTGTTGAACTGCAGAAAGGCACTGGCCGCATGGAGCCGTACCCGTCCGCGGAAGACCTGTTCCACGCGGTTGTCCGGATCATCATGTCCGTACAACCGGGGAAGATCGTCCACACAATCACCACAGATGCCCTGCTCGTTGCGCATCAAGCCCTGATCGCATCCACCGCAGCGCCGGGGCAGGAAAAGCCCGGCCAGGTCGTGCCAAATGCTGCTCTTCCACGGGGCCATCGTTCACGGATCTGTTAACAACTACTGCTTGGCATGGGGCATGCCTTGCACCCCGAAGATAGTTTCGCACCTACGCCCAACAACAAGCCGCACATGACGGATCCCCGGCCAATTTCCACCCCGCCCGCCAAGAACCGCAGCAACACCCTTCTCCTTGCATTGGTGGTGCTGCTCCTGATCAGCAATGTGATCCTGTTGATCCTGTGGTTCCAGAAGAAAGACCAGGTGGCCTCCACCGAACAACAGGTCACCTCCATCACCAGTGAAAAAGAGAACGTGACCAAGCTGCTGGAGGACATGCTGGTACAGTACGACACCCTGAGCACCACCAATGACCAGATGCGCACCCGGATGGATTCGCTGCAGAAGGAAGTGGTGACCTTGATGGACAAGGTGAAGCGCGGAACCTACGATGTGCACAAGGCACGCAAGGAGGCCGAAACACTGCGCAAGATCATGAAGGGTTATGTGGCCACCATTGACTCGCTCAACCAAGTGAATCAGGCCTTGATGGCGGAAAACATCAGCACCAAGCAACAACTTGGCGAGGTGACCGGCCAAAAGCAGGCCTTGGAAACCCGCTCGGCCGAGCAGCAGGCCCTCATCGCAAAGGGATCGGCGCTAACGGCCACCGGCATGACGGCAAACGCGATGTTCGTGCGCAACAACGGCAAGCAAGTGGATACCGACCGCAGCAGCAAGGCCCAAATGATCAAATGCTGCTTCAATCTGGGCGAGAACCGCATCGCCACGGCAGGCAAGAAAACGCTCTACGCGCGCATCATCAGCCCGGACGGGTCGGTGCTACCGGCCGCGGAACAAGCCAACCGTTTCTTCTATGAAGGCGTGGAGGGTGAATTCAGCGTGAAACGGGACGTGGATTACCAGAACACCCCGGTGGACGTTTGCATCTACTGGACCGCGGCACAACCGATCTCCGGTGGGGAGTACAAGGTGGACGTGTACGAGAGCGGGATCCTGGTGGGCCACACCACGTTCAGCCTCAAGTAAGCGATCAGAAAAAAGCCCGTACTTGGGCACCGCCCACGTGCACCGTGGGCGTGCCCGGGCTGGTACGGCCGTTGTACGTGAGGTCCACTTGCAAGTGGTCGCTGATCCTGCGTTGCAAGGCCACGCTCCACGTGATGTTGGTACCCGGCTTGAGGCCGCCCAGCATCTCCGTGCCCAGGGATGATTCCACCGTGCCATCATAGGTGATCTCCACCAGGTTGCCGTTGAACTGCATGGAGCCTTTGTCCGGCACGTTCAACCGGTACTCCAATCCCAGGTCCCGCAACAAGGCACCTTCTCCGCCAAGCTCGGCCTGGTTCTGCTTGTCGGTGTATTTGAAGCGCACGGCCCCGCGCATGCGCGTTCCGGGCTGCCAGGTAAGCTTGGGGGCCGCACTGCTTTCCGAAATGGCATAGTTGCGCCCGCTCAACAGGTCACTGGTGCTGGTGCTGCGGCCCGTGGACCCCTCCGCTTCGAGGGTCCAGCGGGACCATGCGTTCCAGCGTACATGCACCAACTGGCTTTCCCGTACTCGCGTGTCAAACCCATTGAGCAGCAAGCTTTTGCCGCGATCGCTTTGAATGGTGTGGTCCATGCTCCAGCTGCGGCTGCTCCGGTCATAGTACACCGTGTTGCGCAGGGAGCTGTTCAGCGCGATCAACAGGCTGTCGGCGGGGTCCAATAGGAAGGGGTTCATGGCCGCTCCGGGCTCGTCGCTGGCGGTCTTGCGGTCGCTGCGAAAGCTGAACAGGTTGTTCCACTTGGCCAGAAAACCGCGCAACCCTTGTGCCTCGCGCCACATTGCGGCCGGGCGCAGCTCTCCCGATGCGCTGAACTGGTTGTTGTACACCCGCACCATTTCGTTGCTCTGGACGAACACACGGATGTAATCCGCTTCATAGCTGAAGGGCGCAGCCTCGAACTCGTTGAGGTCCTTGACCCCGTCACCATTGTAATCCAGCCATACATAGGCTCCTTGGCCGGCAGGCACCTGCACATAGAGGTACTCCTGCCGCTGCTCCAGCCCGCTGCCGAATTCGTAGAACAGGTCCCAGCTGAGCACGCCTTTCCACGCCGTGTGGCCGTGGTCCACGCGGGCCAAGTAGGTGTCTTCAGCGCGTTGCGCCGTGAGCGTACTGTCCAAAATGCGGAGTCGCCGGTACGTGAACGCGGTGGCCAGCTTGCGCACATTGCGACCGCCCAGGTCCATGGTAGCGGTATAGTTGGTGGCTTCGGTACTGGCCGCCAATGTTCCCTCCCTGTAAGCCTGGTCCGTGCGTTGGCCGCCCGCCACACGGAACTTGGCCCGGGCGGAATCCGGGCTTTGCAGAAAGGCCTCCCATTGGTGGTAGGCATAGCTGCCCGGCAGCAACCGGTCCAAGCTGTCACTGCGGAAACGATTGGCCTCCAGCTCGTCGGATAAGCCCAGGGCAAATCCCTTGAACCGGCGCGAAAGCATGGCCTTGTTGCGCAGAAAGCCACTGCCTTCACCCTCGGTGTCCGTGCGTAGTAGGCTTCCATCAAGGGCTGCATCAAACCGCCCGAAGCGCATCTTGCCAGCCAAGGCCTCACGGATCCCACGGAAGCGCTGATCAATTTGGAAGATGGATCCCGTGAGGTCCAACCGTCCCCGATCCCCGTTCACAAAACCAATGCTGGCGCTGGCCAGTCCCTGGCTTCCGTCCTGCACCACCCCGGCCAGGTTCCAATCCCGGTCGAATTCCACCGGCCTGTACCGCTCCACCACGGTCAGGTGCGTGGAACGCCATTCGTTCTCCGAGCCCAACACCAGCTTCTTGGCCGTGTCAACCGCGGACAAGGGGATGGCATGCACCCCGCCGATGCGTACGGCCAAGCCCGTGTTGTCCGCATCATCCAGCGTGCTGAAGGTGTTCTGGTCCTCATTGCTCACGGCCACCTCGCCCCAGACCTTGGACCGTGGCGTGAACAGGTGTTCCGCACCAAGCGTGGCCATTCGCTGATGCCTTGGCGGCACCAGGACCCGTACCGGTGATTGATCGCCCCGGTGCGAAATGCCCCCCCCCACCGTATCGGGCGCCAACCAACGGAACACGCGCCCGTTGGGGGTGAATTCCTGCAGCACATAATCGCCGTTGCCCGCACCCACCGCGCTGAAGACCACCCGGTAGCGCGCACTGTCCGCGTGGGTGCTGTACCGGTATACCGGGGACCAGCCCAGGGAATCAACCTTGGCGTAGAGCACCTCATCGGCCGAGAAGGCCACACTGTCCACGCCGGGCACTACCGCCTGCAACGGGTCATCACCGGCCCCGGCCAAAGCCAGTTTCTCGGGGTCGGTCAAGGCTTGCTGCAAGCTTTGCCCCCTGTGGTCCTGCTCGCTGTACAGGTGCAGGCGCAAGAGGGTGCCCCCCAAGGCCAGTTCTTGGCCCGCTTGCAGCAATGAGCGGGCGTAGTTCTTGTCCGAATACTGGAATTCCACGGTGATGCGGCTGTCCTTGGTAATGGGGCGCTTTGCAGTGAAGGTGAGCGTGCCGGCATTGTAGTCGATCACATAGTCATGGTCCATGCCGCGGGAGAGCAGCAGTCCGTCCACGTACACCTGTTCGGTGCCCGAAAGCACGATGATGAAGGTGCCGCCACCCGGAGCGGTGAGGCGGTATGGCCCCTGTACGCCTTCGATGCCCTGCAACTGGTTGCGTGCGAAACTGCCTTTGCTGATGGCGGCGCTCAGGCCAAACCTGCCGTGCACACCGTCCAGGGGCCCCATGCGCGTGCCATAGCTCAGGCCCTTGGTCTTCTTGTGGTAGTTGAGGAAATGGCTGCTGGGGCGCTGCAGCACCAGGTCGCCAGCCACCAGCTCCTGCCGGTCATCGAACAGCCGGATGAATACACGGTCGAAATCCTGCAGCTCCAAGGTGTTGCCACCGGCCTGTATGGGTATGTTGTTGTCGGTCACCGACGCCTGTACCTGGATCTTGTCGGTAAGGTGCCCGTTCAATTCCAGGTTCATGGTGCTGTTCACCGAAAGGTCCTGGTTGTTGCCGAAGAGGATGCCCCGCGAAATGCTGCCGCTTTTGTCCAGTCCGCCCATGCCGAAAAGGTCTTCCGACTGTTTGGGCGGTACGTACTTGAAGGGGTCGTACCTGTCTCCGGAGGGGCGCAACAGCTGTTCAGGGTCCTTGTGGCGCAACTGCCCTCCAAGCATCAGGGGCATCCGGCGGTAAGTGGCCGTGAGGGTGTCCTGCGGACTTTGTGCCGTTCGCAGCAACAAGCCCTGGAAGGGGTCCAGGCGGTACCGGTCGGGCGGTATTTCCGCACCGCCGGACCACAGGCTGAATGAACCCGGGACGATGCTCAACGAATCCAGCACCACGGTATCCCGGTCCAGCACAATGCGGCGCACCACCCGATTGTCCTGGGCTTGCGCAGGTGCCATGGTTCCAGCCGCAACAAGCAGCAGCAGGACCCTGCAACCAAAGGGCGACGATGTGGGGACGGGCAACACGACCAGCGGCGGGGATAATACGCGCCAATGGCCTGAAAAGTATTGCCCCGCCCTGCTGGAACGGCGGCCACCCCCACCAAACGGCAACCCGCAATACGTTTACCGGTATGAGCCTTGGCCTGTTGGAAACATGGTCGATCAGTCCATCCGGCACGAAACCGCCCGGATAGATTTGGCCTGATACATGCGCCAGTTGCCTCTTTTAGCGATGTTGGCCGTCCTGATGGCCGGCTGTGGTCCTTCCAAAGGCCGGGTGCACGGCCTTGGCAGCGTGTACGGCGGCGTTTTCAATTTCAACCAAACGCAATTGGTGCGCAGCCTCTTTCCGCTCTCCATCACCTTGGTGTCCGAACAGCACATTGCCATGCAGGTCTATGAGGGCCTGGTGAGGTTCAACTCCAAAAACCTCCAGGTGGAACCTGCGTTGGCCGAATCCTGGGAGGTGGACCCCACCCATACCATCTACACCTTCCACCTGCGCGAGGGCGTGCGGTTCCATGATGACCCCGCCTTCCCCGATGGCATCGGGCGGGAGTTGACGGCTGGGGACGTGGTGCATTGCTTCACTGCACTCTGTGAGCAAGGAGTCGGCGATGCCATGTTCTGGATCCTGCAGGAAAAGGTGGCGGGTGCCGATGCCTACCACAACGCCGGCAAGAAGGGTGGCCCGGTCAGCGGTATCCAAGCGTTGGATGAACGCACCGTGCAGATCACCTTGGTACGCCCTTTCCCTAATTTCCTGCAAAGCCTGGCGGTGGCCGGTTGCACCATCTGGCCGCGCGAATTGCCCGGAACCTATGGTACCGACCTCATCCAACATGCCATCGGCACAGGCCCTTTCCGCCTGGCGGCGGCGCGTCCCGGGGAGGCCATCGTACTGGAACGGAACCCCAACTATTGGGGGCGCGATGCCCAAGGACGCCAGTTGCCTTACCTGGATGCAGTGCGCATCACCTTGGACCCCGACAAGGAAAAGGAAGTCGCTGCATTCCTCGCAGGGCGCTTGAGCATGGTCAATGAACTCTCACCGGAAAGCGTGGAAGTGCTGGCCGATTCGTTGGACCCCGTGACCGGCCGGCGGCGGTTCAATCTACTGGCCACTCCGGCGCTGGCCGTACAGTATTACTGCTTCAACCTTTCCAAGCCGCCCTTCAGCGATGCACGCGTGCGCCGTGCTTTCGCCATGGCCTTGGACCGCCGGGCCTTGGTGGACAGCATTATGCAAGGTCTCGCCACCCCCGCTGAACATGGCTTGGTGGCCCCTGGCCTGGATGGCTATCCCTACCACCTTGTGGCCGGCATCCCGTACGATCCAGAGGGTGCCAGGCGACTTTTGGCAGAAGCAGGCTACCCCGGAGGCAAGGGATTCCCCCGGGTACAGCTTCAAGTGGACAACAACGGCTTCGGCTATCGCAGCATGGCCACCATGGCCCAGGACATGCTGGTGAAGGAGCTCCGTGTTGCGGTCACCGTGAGCACCGTTCCCACCAACGTGTACTACGAACGCATTGAACATGGCGAGGCCCTCTTCTGGCGCGAGGGGTGGGTGGCCGACCTGCCCGATGCGGAAAATATCCTGGCCTTGCTCTATGGAAAAAACGCCGTGGCCGATACCTCCATGACCTCGGTGTTCAATACCACCCGCTATGCCAGTCCCCGTTATGACGAACAATTTTCCAAGGCACGGGCCGTGGATGACAGCGCCAAACGCATGCACCACCTTGCCCAAGCCGACCATTTCGCCATGCAGGACGTACCCGTGGTTCCGCTCTACCATGAACGGTACACCATGCTTGTGGCGCCCAAGGTGGTCGGCCTCCACATCAACGCCATGGAATTGCTGGACTTGCGCGAAGTGCGGCTCCGCCCGGAAGCGGCTCACACCAGTGCCGCCGACACCACCTCGTAAGTGATCCGCTTGGCCAAGGGAAGGAAGGTCTCAATCCGCGGCAGGGTGATATCCGCCTCGAATACGAACAAGGCCGGATTGGGCAACGGGCCCGCGCGGGCCAACTCGGCCTTCATGTGTGCATAGGTCCGCCCCAGGCTCAAGCCCCATGCATCAAAGAACCTTGTACGTACATGGCGATGATGGCCTGCGGGCTGAACCTCGCGCACCAAGGGTAGTGAGTACGCATAGATCAACGCCTCGTTGCGCTGCCGCAACAGCAACCATCCTTCGCGGACATCCAAGGGGATCAGCCCCACAGGCTCCATGCGAATATGCCCGTTGAGCTCATCCCGCAGCCCTTCTCCCCGGTCGCGGAGCTGGATCAAGGGCGGTATCGTTTTCTCCAGCGCAAACCGTACCTGGTCCCAAACTGCCGGAAGCGGAAGGGGCCTGCGCAGCAGGGTCTGCTGGGCAAGGTCCAATCCCACTACATCAGTGGGCAGTCCGGCGGCCAATGTCCCCGCCCGATCCACCAATTCGCGCAGTTGGCCGATCCGGTTGTCCAGCTCATCCAGCCAAGGATATAGCTTGCCTTCACGGTAGCTGGCATCAACGCGTTGCACGTAGGCCAGCAGCCGGTAGTCCTCCAATTCCGGGTCCAATGTGGCGGTCACGATCCTGTCCTCATTCGGGCCCGTCCAGCTCAGCGGTTCCATGGTTCTATGGCAAACGCGCTGTTCATAAAAAGGTTGCGCCCAAGCCGGGTGGTCCCCCGCGTTGGGGCAACTTTGATGCGCTTACCGGTAAAGATAGACCATGGCCCGTACCCGCATCCTTGTTCTTCCCCTGTGCACCCTTGCCCTGCTGGCCGCATGCGTGCCCGCCCGCAAATACGAGGAGCTCAACGAACGCTACAAGGCCATGCAGGCCAGTGAAAGCGCCGCTTTGGCCAAAGCGCAGCAGGCGGAGGCCAGCCTGAAGGACCAACAGGTCACCTTGGAAGACTTGCGCCGCCGGAAGGAGATGCTCGAGCGTGATACCCTCACCTTGGGCACCAGCCTGCGCAGCATGACCATGCAGTATGACAAGATCAACCAGCTCAATAACGAACTGCTCAGCAAGTACAATGCGCTGGTCTCAGGTGGAAATACCGAGAACCGCAAGCTCCTCTCCGACCTTGAGGCCAACCGCCTGAAGCTGCAGAACAAAGAGGACTCCTTGGCCGTGCTCGCCGGTTCGCTCCAAGACCGCGAGGCCAAATTGGCCACGCTACAGGCCGAACTGGAGAAAAAGGACCAGGCCATGAAGGCCTTGAAGGACCGTGTGAGCCAAGCGCTTACCGGCTTTGAGGGCAAAGGCCTCACCGTGACCCAAAGAAACGGCCAGATCTATGTGAGCTTGGAGAATCAATTGCTCTTCCCCAGTGGCAGCATCGTGGTGGACAAGAAAGGCCGGGAGGCCCTCGCCAACTTGGCCAAGGCCGTGGAGAACGAACAGGACATCAACATCATGGTGGAAGGCCACACCGATACCGACAAGGTGCTCGGCGGCGCAGCCTACAAGGACAACTGGGACCTGAGCGTGCTGCGGGCAACAAGCGTGGTGCGCATCCTGCTGGAAAGCGCCAAGATCAACCCCTTGCGCATCACTGCCGCGGGCAAGGGCGAATACCAGCCCGCCGATCCGAACGACAAGGCCAAGAACCGCCGCATCGAGGTCATCCTCGCACCCGACCTCAAACAGCTGTATGAGCTGGTGAAGGAACATTGACCGGACCTGCATGTCCCGGGCGTTGTTGCAGGCACGGGCCCCGTCCACAAGTCCGTCCCATTGTTCGCAGCATGGAACTGGTCCGCAAAACCATCGGCCGCTACGTGGAGCCCACAGGACCGGAATGGGCGCAGATCCTTCCCTGCTGGCGTGCCTTTGCCTTCAACCGGGGCGCCACCATCACGGCAGCCCGCCGGGTGGAGCAGTACTTCTACATCGTGGACCAGGGTGTTCAGCGTCTTTCCTTCCCGCATGACGGTACTGACGTGTGTGTGGGCTTTTCCTACAACGGAAGCTGGACCGGAGATTACACATCCTTCGTTTCTCGCTCCGCGGCCCGCTTCGATGTGGTGGCCCTCACCGATAGCGTCCTGGTGGGCATCTCCTACAGCGATCTCCAGCGTCTCTTCCAAGCGCTCAAGGTGATGGAACGCTTCGGCCGCCTGATCTTGGAAGAACTCCTTGCGGGCCGTGCGACCCGTGAAGTGGAGCAGCTCAGCCTAAGTGCCGGGGAACGCTACGACCGATTGGTCCAACGCAGCCCGCAACTGCTCCGGATCGTGCCCCAAAAGGACATCGCCAGCTACCTGCGGATGACCCCCGAAACCTTCAGCCGCTTGCGGTGCAGGCAGTAACGGTTCTTGATGCAGATCAAGGGCCCGTGCTTCAAGCGGTCCTTCCTTTGCCCACATGAACACCGGTCCGATGATCGACGCACTGGCAGCCCAAGTAAGCCTCCAACGCGAACGGGCTTCCGAAATCGCCCTGTTTCCCCCGGAACAACTCCTGAAGCGGCCTTCCCCGGTAGCCTGGAACACCTTGGAGATCCTGGAGCACCTCAACCTCAGCAGCGGTATTTATATGCGCGGCTTGCAGAAGGCCTTTGACCAGACGGACGCCCGGTACGCACCCAACCCCGTCTTTGCTCCCGGATGGCTGGGCAACTGGTTCACCAACTCCCTTGAACCCGGTCCAAGCGGCACCATCCACTGGAAAATGCGCACGATCAAGCTCTTCAATCCCGCCCGCCAACAGGGTGCCTCCCGGGAGAGCATCAACCGGTTCCTGTCGTTGTGCGACCAGCTTTTAGCGCTGTTGGACCGGGCCCGTGGCACCGACCTCAACAAAATCAGGGTGCCCAGCAGCCTCGGGCCCATGGTGCGGTTCAAGGCCGGTGATGCCCTGCGGTTTCCCGTTGCCCACCAGGCCCGGCACTTCCTGCAGATCGAAAAAGCACTGCGCACGTAGGTCCCGCTCTGGTCCCATGTCCCCGCTGAACGCTCCACGGACCTGCTGCCGCATGGGCCGTGGCCGGAAACGTACTGGACGTTGAAGCGACTGTGGATCGGCCGGCCCGGCCTCATGAATGTGTGCAGTACGGCACCATTCCCCGGCCCGCTCCCCATGGATCAGGACGTTCTGACCGTGCTCGTCCAGCAGGTCGCACTGCCCGGAATGGGCGAAGGGCCGCAGCATCAGTGCCGCAGCCCTTCGCTTTGCGTGCCTACCTGCACTAGGCCGCAGCCTCTACGGTGCTTTCGGTGATCTGGAAGCTGTGCATCACCACCTCGGTGACGTAGCGCTTCTGCCCATCCTTGGCCTCATAGGTCCGGTGCACCAAGCGGCCCTCCATCGAAATGCGGCTACCCTTGTGCAGCTGTTCGGAAGCCTGCCCCGCCAAATTGCCCCAGGCCACAATGTTGTGCCATTGGGTATCTTCCTTGAACTGGCCATCGCCGAAATTGAAGCGTTCATTGGTGGCCAGGCTGAAGCGTACCTGTTTCTTCCCGCCGTCGAATACACGCAGGTCGGGGTCCTTGCCCAGGTTGCCCATCAATTGCACGCGGTTGCGGATCGGTTTGTTGCTGGTTTCCATGTTTCGGGTGTGTTGGGTTATGCTGTTCATGTGCCAATTGGTCTTAATTGGCTGCTGCAAACTTTCACCCATCGCCATGCAGTATTCGGCCAGTAGGCGTTTACAGGCGTTCATAAGCGTTGACTTTCGTTTGTTCAACGGGTACACCCCCCTCACCATCGTGGTGGCGGCGGGGTGCTCGCTGCCTATCTTAGCAGCCGTACACCAGCAGGCTACCCCATGAGCGAAAAGAAGATCCTGGTTCCCACGGATTTCACCAAGGTGGCGGATTGCGCCATGAACCACGCAGCGACCATGGCCGAACGCATGGGTGCCGAAGTGAATATCCTGCACATCGTCTCCCGCCAATCCGAGCTGGAAGAGGCCCGGCTCAAGGTGAAGCTTGAGGCCGAAAGGGCCAGGCGCTGGAGCGGCCGCGTGGCGGTGAAGCCCCAAGTACGGGTGGGTTCGGTGTATGAAGAGATCGGCAATACCGCTTCGGAGATCGGGGCGGAATTGATCATCATGGGCACCCATGGCATGCGCGGCATGCAATTCATCACCGGCAGCCGCGCCTTGCGGGTGATCACCAATGGACAGGTGCCTTTCATCGTGGTGCAGGAGCGGAACATCCGGGCCAACGGCTACCGCAACATTGTGGTGCCCATGGACCTGCAGCGCGAAACCCGGCAGAAAGTGGCCTTGGTAGCCGAGATCGCCCAGTACTTCGACAGCAAGGTGCATGTGATCACACCGCGGGAAAGCGATGAATTCCTCCACCGGCAATTGGAGAACAACATCCGGTTCGCGGAGCAATACTTCGGTGAGCGGAATGTGGAGCTGGAGGCCACCATAGCAGCGGTGGACAGCAACAATTTCGTGGATGCGGTGATCCGCTACGCCATGCAGGTGGATGCCGACCTGATCACGATCATGAATTTGGCGCGGGGCAACATCTTTGGCGTATTGGGGGTTCCTTATGAGCAGGAGATCCTCACCAATGAGGCCATGATCCCGGTGATGCTGCTCAACCCGCGCGAGGCCCCGGCAGGCGGTAGCTGGAGCTTCCAATAGGGAATCCCGGGCACCGGTACAGCCTTGGGCTGCAATACGGGGCAATACCCTTGGGTGGTTGGATCATGATCGATCCACGGGCCATGCCATGGCGGCCCTTACTGCACTGGAATGCCCCAAAATGAGGGGACGCCACCGTCGCATTGGCCAGTTGCTTGGCCCTGTCCCGGCGGCTTCAGGACTCATACCCGCATGCCCATCACCAGAATATCGTCCACTTGCTCGCGCATGCCCTTCCATTCGCTGAATGCCTCGTTGAGCAGTGCTTTTTTCCTTTCAGGCGTTTCTGTTGAGATGCGCACCAATACCTCCCGGAATTGCCGATACAGGAATTTCTTGCCTTTGGGCCCACCAAACTGGTCCGCATAGCCGTCCGAGAAAACGTACACCGCATCTCCCTGCTGCAATTGCACGGTGTGGCTCTTGAACGGGCCCTGCTGTTGGGTGACCCCCCCGATGGGCATCTTGTTCGCCGCATATTGGACCAGTTCGCCGCCTCGCACCACATACAAGGGGCAGTTGGCACCGGCATATTCCAGCCGCAGGGTGTTGGGGTCAAAGGCGCACAAGGCCATGTCCATGCCATCGCGCACGAACTGGTCCCGGTCCTTGTGCAGGGTGTCGATACCGATCCGGTTCAACAGGTCCAGCACCTCCCCCGGCCTTGTTCGCCCTCCCTCCTTCACCACGCGGTTGAGCCCATTGTGGCCCACCAAGCTCATGAAGGCGCCAGGCACGCCATGGCCTGTGCAGTCCACCGCGGCAAAGACGATCTGGTCCCCAATGGCTTCCACCCAGTAAAAATCACCGCTGACAATGTCCTTGGGGCGGTACAGCACGAAACTCCCGGGCAGCAGTTCGCGGATCCGCTGTTCCGGAGGAAGGATCGATTCCTGCAACCGCTTGGCATAGCGGATGCTGTCCGTGACGTTCTTGTACAGCTCCACCACCCGCTTGCTCTGGCGTTCGACCTCCTCCTTTTGGCGGACCATCTCCTCGGTGCGCTCCCGAACCTTCTCCTCCAGGATGCGTTCCCGCTCGCCAAGCTCCTTACGCATCATCAGCAGGGCGTGGCCCAGCACGTCATCGTTGCTCAGCGGCTGGTATTCCGCCTTGAAGTTGCCGGCCGCCACGGCATGGGAGAAATCCGTGGTGCGTTTCAGGCCGTCCACCAGGCCGTCCAGGGCTTTGGACATATCACCGATCTCGTCACTGGTGGCCGCAATGCGCACCCGGGGGAAGATCCCCTTGCCCAATTGCAGCAGAATGGCCCGCAACTGCCGTAAGGGCTTCACAATGCCCCGCACCAGCAGGATGGCCAGGATGGTGCCGATCACCACCAAGGCACTGCCCAGGTACAGCACGAAGAAGCGCAAGGAGTCCAGGCTCTCGATCATGCCGCCCCGCAGGGCCTCCCGCTTGAGGCTTTGTTTGGCGATCAGGCCGTCCAGGTCTTCCAGTACGCGTTCGGTCTGCCGGTCCAGGGAACCACCTTCCTCAGCTAGGTCGCGTGCGTTGAAATAGGCTACCGGGTCCTTGTAGCTCTCAAAGCCGGGCAGCATACGCTGCACGCTGTCCTGCAAGGCGAACAGCAGGCTCATGTCCTGGAAGGTGCGGCTCATGGCGGCCACCTCGTCCTTGTCCCACCAGCTCTGCAGCGTGTCGATCCGGTCGATCAACAGGGGCAGGTCATGGCCGGTGAGCCTGATCAAGGCCGTTTTCTCCGGCGCATCCGGTATGCTCTCCACCAATGCCCAATGTTTGGCCAACGTCCGGGCATTGACCACCAGGTTGCGCAAACGCACCAAGGCATCCACGGAAGGACCGTACACATTGTTGATCTGCTGGTTGATCGTGCGGCTCCGCTCAATGGTGCCATTGGTGAGCACCACCACCACCAAGGCGAAGAAGATGAATAGACCGAAGCCCAGACCGATCCGGCGCCCGATGGTCATCCGCACCCGCATGCCGCTGGATCACTGGTCCTTTTCGCGTTGTTCATCGTGCTGGAGCTCTTCGAACAGGTGCCGGTAGTGTTTGCTCTGCTCCTCGTCCTGCAGGCTGTAATGGATGCCCTCCAGGCCCAGGATCGTCTCCGGCCTGTTCGGCCGCATGTGGTGGGCCTTCAGCATATAGGGCAAGGCCTCGGAGAAGAATTCACGGCTCACCTCCTGGATCTCCTGCAGGCCCGGTATGTCGTTTTCCGCCGTGATGCGCTGGATGTTGTACACACCCCGGTTGTAGTACAGGGTGGCCAGGTTGTAGTTGGCCCCGTAGTTCGTGCTTTCCAAGGACAGCACCTGCCTGTAGGTCTCCACCGCCTTGTCGTACCAGCTCAATTGTTCCCGGTTCTCATTGAAGAGCTTCACGTAAACGGTGCCCAGGGCGTTCTTGAAATCCACATCACGGCGCATGGTCGACGTGTCCGGCACCAAGCGCCGCAGGTTTTCTCCATACTTGGTGTACAAGGAGATGGCGCGATCCGGTTGCAGGCTGTTCAATGCGTGGGCGGCGTCGTTGTACAGGGTCTTCACCAAGTAATTGTAGGCCGCCACGCTGCTCTCCTTGTACTGCTTGGCCTGGTCCTTGATGGTGGCGGTGTACAAGCTGGCCAATGCCTCATCCCGCAGGATGTCGGCTTCCCGCCCGGTGGCTTGCTTGTACAGGTCTTTGTAAATGAAGCCCCTGAGCACCCATATTTCGGCACCTGCGGTCAAGGCTGGATCCTTCACGGCCTGGTCAACCAAGGTGTGGGCACCGCGGAGGTCGCCGCCCCGGTAGTGCTCGTTCACCTCGGTCAGCAAATTGCCCTGGGCCTTGCCCTGGACCGTGGGCAGTAAGGCCACAACGACGATGGAAAGCAGCTTGTTCATGTCATTCCACCACTTTATCGGCAAGTTGCCTTAACGTAAGGCCCACCTCGATACGTTGCTTTTCCGCGTTGGCCATGCTGATCTCGTACTTCAACGTGTTCCGCGCCGCCACGAAGTTCACCACTGCTCCCTGGGCCAAAGCTCCTGGGTAATCGGAAATGATAAGCGTTGAACGCACGTTGGGCTGCCTCAGTATCCCGGGCAGCAGGTGGCTGTTTGATGCTGGAATGAACAGGATGTGGCAACGGTCCACTTCGGCCATTTCAGGCAGTTTCCTTACCTCAATTGGTTGATGTCCGATGGAGCGGGTGGCATATTTCTTCACCAGCTCCTGGTACAGGTTGCTGCTGCCCATCACCCCGATGATGAAGGCGCCTTTCCGCATGGCCGGATCTTGCCACTGGACCAATTTGGCAATGTTGTAGATGTAACTGGCCTCAATGATGGCCGTAGTGTCCTTTTCCGGCTCACGCTGGGCCCAACTGCCCAATAGGAACACCGAGACCAGCAGCAGCAGCCCCCCCCCGGCACGGTACAAGGCGGACATCCGTGGCATGGCGCGGCCATGGCACAATGAACAGCCGGAGGATAAATACATCGTTCGTAGGGGCCGGGCCAAGGTAGGGAGGCCTCCTCCGGCCTACGGTGTATCACGTAGCAGGCTTTGCACACCATGATGTGCATGGATCACACCGGCCTGGACGTGGCGGTCCAATGGTTGGTGCGGAGGGGGGGCTCCTACACGTACTCGTTCACCACATCGCGGCCAAGCCCGAAGGGGGTCCGCTGCTTTGACCAGCACGGCATCTTTCCCCTTCCCATAGTCAGCCTATTGTGGGCGAACGGGGGTCCTAACCATGGACAGCATGCGCAACGGGTTCTTTGGAGGGGGAGGGTTCAGAAGGGCGAGTCAGTCCCCTTCCTGTCCACCTTCAGGTCACGATCGAACAAATACAGCCCTCCCTTGTCGTCGCCGATCATGTTCAGTTTGTCCAGCATCGTGCGCGCCAAGCGCTCCTCCTCGATCTGTTCGGCCACATACCACTGCATGAAGTTGTGCGTGGTGTAATCCTTCTCCTTCAAACACAGGTCCACGATGGCGTTGATGTCCTGGCTGACCTCCACTTCCTGCTGAAGGATGCTCTTGAACACGTCCATCACGTTCTTCATCTTCCGGGCCGGGGCGGGAAGTGCAGGAACAACGGCGTGCCCGCCACGCTCATTGATGTAGTGCATCAGTTTCAAGGTGTGCATCCGTTCCTCATCGCTGTGCCGGTACAGGAACTGTGCGACGCCCTCCAGTCCTTGTACTTCGGCCCAAGAGGCCATGGCCAAATACACTTGGCTGCTCATTGCCTCCTTTTCCACTTGGGCGTTCAGTGCGTTCTCCACTTTCTTCGATACCATGGTGCGTACGGGTTGGTTGTGCAGGTGTGAAGGTAACCCAATGGGGCGGTCTCCGGTCCGGCCCGGGTTCCACCGTTCACTTTTTATTGAAGTTGTTCATGGCTTGGTCCATGCCCAGCAAACCGAACTGAAGCACGGCTTTACCCCCGGTTTCCACCAGCGCTTCCAATTGCTCTCCTTCCTGTCCGGTCCATTCACCCAGGACAAACTCACTCTGTCGGCCCCTTGCAAAATCACTGCCGATACCGAAGCGCAGGCGTGGGAAGGACTCAGTGCCCAGCTGGTCAATAATGCTCGTAAGGCCGTTGTGCCCTCCGGCCCCGCCGCTTGCGCGCAGGCGGACCTTGCCGAAAGGCAGGGCCAGGTCGTCGGTGACCACCAACAAGCGCTCCGGGGAAAGATCCTCTTGGCCCAACCAGTAGCGCACCGCTTTGCCGCTGAGGTTCATGAACGTCTGCGGCTTGATCAGTACAAAGGTCCGGCCCTTGTGCTTGAACCGGGCCACATCCGCATAGCGTGCAGGTGCAAATCCGCATTCAAAGGTGTTGGCCAAGGCATCCAGCACGGTAAACCCGATGTTGTGCCGGGTGCGGACATAGTCCGGTCCGGGATTGCCCAGGCCGGCGATCAGGTATTTCATACGGTGGGCCGTTCACGGGTGGCCATTGGCGCAGCCCGGCAAGCTGGGGTAAAAGTACAAGCCCTGCCGATCGGCAGGGCTTGATTGGTGTTGTACGTACCGCGGGCAACGCAAGCCTGCCCAACCAGGTCCAACTACTTCTTGGCCGGTTCGGCTTTCTTCTCTGCGGGTGCGGCTGCGCCGGCAGCGGGGGTCACAGCGGCCTCTGCTGCTTTCTTCACCGCCTTCACGGCAAGGATCACCTCATTCGGCTTGTCCAACATGGTCAGGCCGGGCAGTTTGATGTCCTGCACACGGATGCTGTCGCCCATGTCCATCCCGGTCACATCCAGTTCCAATACTTCCGGCACCGCGGCGGGCATGCCCTTTACCCGCACCTTCCGCATGGCTTGGTTGAGTTTTCCACCCTTGCGCACACCGGCGCTTTGCCCGGTGGCACGCACGATCAACCCCATGCGCACCTCCTGGTCGGGAGCGGCCACCATGAAATCCACGTGGATCAGGGCATCGGTCACGGGTTGGAACTGCTTGTCCTGGAGCACGGCCGGGTGTTTTTCCCCGTCGATGACCAGTTCCACATGGTGGGCCAGGGGGGAGTTCACGATCTTGCCCAGTGCGCGTTCCTCCACGCTGAAATGGACCACTTCCTTACCACCGTAAAGGACGCAGGGAACAAGCTTGCTCCGGCGGAGCTGCTGTGCGCCAGTGGTTCCCTTCAACTCGCGCTTGGTGCCGATGAGTTCGACGTTCTTCATTTGACCTCGAGGTATTATGCAATGATGAAGTGGCTGCTGATGCTTTCGTGGTGCCGTACGCGCTGGATGACGTCGGCGAACAACTGCGCCACGGACAGTTGTTTGATCTTGGGTGCCGCCTCCAACTTCGAAGCGGGCACCGGAATGGTGTCGGTCACTACAAGTTCAAGGAGCTTGCTCTCCTGGATGCGCTGGCACGCTTCACCGCTGAGCACGGCGTGGGTGCACATGGCCCGCACGCTGCTGGCGCCCTGCTCCACCATCATGGCGGCCGCCTTGGTCAGTGTGCCTGCCGTATCCACCATGTCGTCCACCAGGATCACGTTCTTCCCCGCCACATCACCGATCACGGTCATGCTCTCCACTTTGTTGGCCACCTTGCGCTGCTTGTAGCAGATGGCCATGTCCACCCCCAAATGTTTGGCGTAGGCGTTGGCGCGCTTGGTCCCCCCGGTATCGGGTGCGGCCATCACCAACTCGGGCAGGTTCATTCCTTGGATGTGCGGGAGGAAGATGCTGCTGGCGAACAGGTGGTCCACAGGCACCTCGAAAAATCCTTGGATCTGGTCGGCGTGCAGGTCCATGGTCATGATCCGGTCCACACCTGCCGCCGTAAGCATGTTGGCCACTAGTTTGGCCCCGATGCTCACCCGGGGCTTGTCCTTGCGGTCCTGCCGTGCAAAGCCGAAATAGGGGATCACCGCAACGATCCGCTTGGCGCTGGCGCGCTTGGCGGCATCCACCATCAGCAACAGCTCGAAGAGGTTGTCGCTGGGTGGCATGGTGCTTTGCACGATGAAGACCACATTGCCCCGGACGGTCTCCTCAAAACTCGGCTGGAACTCCCCGTCGCTGAACCGGCTCACGGAGACTTCACCCAGCTTTTGCCCGCCCACCATGGCCATGTGCTTGGCCAGTTGCAGGGTGGCGGTGCCGCCGAAGATCTTGGCGCTGTCGTAGTGGCCTTGGTCCATCTTGAGGGAGGTGATGCCCAAAAAGGGCTGCAAATGTAATGCGGAATGGCCGGTTATCAACGATCGTTGATGGAACTTCACGGCCCGCCTCAATTTAACCCGATGGCCCCACATTTCTTTTCCACCTTCGCCTCCCATGAAGAAAAAGCGCCTACAGCAAACTGATGTACTCTCCCAGCAGGCCGTACTGGCCTTGTTGTTGAATGCCGGACCTGCCGGGATCACAGCGCAGCAGCTCATGCTGAAGCTCGGGTTGGAAAAGCGGGAACGCGGCGCCCTGCAGGCCACCCTGGCCGGTCTGATCTCCAAAGGGAAAGCCGTGAGCAGCCCCCAGGGACGCTTTGCGGCGGTGACCCCGGCAGAAAAGGGTATGGACAAGAAGTTGGCCGGGGAGGAGGCTACCCTGGAACTGATCGCCAGCGGGGCGGGTTTTGCCCGAATGGCCGATGGTGGGGAGGATGTCTTCATTCCCGACCACGCCTTGGGCACGGCGTTGCACGGAGACCGGGTCCTCATCCGCGTCCAAAGCGGGCGTGGCCGTCCTGAAGGCAAGGTCCTCCAGGTGTTGGAGCGCCGCCGTACCCGCTTTGTGGGCAAAGTGGAGAAAAAGGGCCATCAATTCGTGCTCAACGCCGACGACCCGAAAATGAACCGCCCCTTGCTGATCGCGCCTGCCGATCTGCTGGGGGCCAACATGGGCGAGAAGGTGATCGCCGTAATGTCCCCATGGACCAACCCCGCGGAGATGCCCCGTTGCGCCGTGTTGCGCGTGCTGGGCAAGGCCGGTGTACATGAAGTGGAAATCCACGCCATCCTCGCGGAATTCGACCTGCCGGCAGAATTTCCCGCTGGTGTGGAAGAGGCTGCCGAGGCCATCCCTTCCGGGATCAACAAGGCCGAGATCGCACAGCGGCGCGACCTAAGGGCCATCACCACCCTCACCATCGACCCGGAGGACGCCAAAGACCTGGACGATGCCCTTAGTATTCGCAGGCTCGACAATGGAAACTGGGAAGTGGGCGTCCATATAGCCGATGTCAGCCACTATGTGCGCCCCGGAACCGTGGTGGACAACGAGGCGGCTGCACGGGCCACCAGTGTGTACTTGGTTGACCGTGTGGTGCCCATGCTGCCCGAACGCCTCAGCAACAACCTGTGTTCGCTGAACCCCGACGAGGATAAACTCAGCTTCAGCGCAATCTTTGAAATGGACGCCCACGCCCGGATACGGGCCGAATGGTTCGGGCGCACCATCATGCGCAGCAACCGGCGTTTCGCGTATGCCCAGGCGCAATCCATCATCGACGGTGGTGAAGGTGAATACAAGACGGAAGTGCTCGCCCTGTATGAACTCTCGAAGGTCCTACGCAAGGAACGCATGGAGAACGGGGCGCTCGAAGTAGGGGGCAACGAAGTGAAGTTCCGCCTCGATGATAAAGGCCGTCCGGTGGAGGTCTATGAAAAGGTGATGGGCCCTGCCAACTGGCTCATTGAGGAGTTCATGCTGCTGGCCAACAAGCAGGTGGCGGCGGCCATCAGCCGGCGGAAGAATGGCGCCCCCCCCTTTGTATACCGCATCCACGACCTGCCCGACCCCGAAAAGGTGCAGCAGTTGCGCATGCTCGCCAAAAGCTTCGGCCACGAACTGAAGACCGATGGGCGCCCGGAAGAGCTGCCCAAGGCCATCAATGCGTTGATGCGCCGGATCAAGGGCAGCGAGGAGGAGAACATCCTCAAGCAGCTCACCATACGGGCCATGAGCAAAGCCATCTACAGCACCGACAACATCGGCCATTATGGCCTGGCCTTCCGCGACTACACCCACTTCACCAGTCCCATACGCCGCTACCCTGACCTATTGGTGCATCGTGCCATGGCGCACTACCTCGCCGGCGGAAAACCGCTGGACAAAAAGAAGCTCGAACTGAGCTGTGTGCATAGCTCACAAATGGAAAAACGCGCTGCCGATGCCGAGCGGGCCAGCATCAAGTTCAAACAGGCCGAATACCTGCTTGAACGGGTGGGGCGCACCTACACAGGCATCGTCAGCGGCCTTACCACCTGGGGGTTGTACGTGGAGCTGTCGGAGAACAAATGCGAAGGCATGATCGCCCTGCGCGACCTGCCCGGCGACCACTTCTCCTTCATCCAGGAGCTCTACACGGTGAAAGGCCAGCGCACCGGGCGCCGTTTCCGTTTGGGAGACGAACTGATTGTGATGGTACGGAGCGTGGACATGGAAAAGCGTACCGCGGACTTCTCCTTGGTTGAAGAAGACCGGCCGAATACGCCCGGTCCGCGACCATCGAAGGGGTTGTGGGATGAGGTGCGCCCCACCCCCGCCACCAATGGCCAGCACCATCGCAAGGGCTTCCGCAGCACGGCCAAGACCTCAACCCAAGGGGCTGGCATGAAGAAGAGCAGGAAGCAAAAGGGAGCCAAGGGGAAGAAGCGCTAGTTACAGAACACGGCCACCGGGTTAGCGGGCATGGAAGAATGTAAACTTGCGTTCCAACTCCACACCATGCGCCTCGCGTTGTTCACCTTGTTGTTTTCCCTGGCAGGCCATGTATCCGGGCAGCATCCGTTGTGCATGGGCGAGGTGCACGCACTGCATTCCGCCATCCTTGCCGAGGAACGCATCCTGAACATTGTCCTGCCACCCGGATATGCCGCGAACGATACCGCACGGTATCCGGTGATCTTCCTCTTGGACGGCTCTGCGGACGAGGATTTCATGCACGTGGCCGGGGCGCTGCAATTCGCCACCATGGATTGGATCGCATGGCAACAGCCCAGCATACTGGTGGGCATTGCCAACACGGACCGCAAACGCGACCTCACCTTCCCTACCAGCATCGCCAAAGACAAGGAACAATTTCCCACAACGGGGGGATCGGCCGATTTCAGGCGTTTCCTGGGCCAAGAATTGATCCCCTTTGTGGACGATCACTTTCGCACCCGCCCCGACAGGTTGTTGATCGGCCAATCACTTGGCGGCTTGCTGGCTGCAGAAGTGCTGCTGGTGCAACCCGCCCTGTTCCAACGTTACCTCATCGTCAGTCCCAGCCTGTGGTGGGACAACGGTTCCTTGCTGGAGCGGAGCGCCGGGTCCCTGTGGAAACCAGGCACGGCTCCCGCGCAAGTGTTCATTGCCGTGGGGCGGGAGGGGCGCGAAATGGTGCGTTATGCCAAGCAGCTTCATGCGTTGGTGGCGCGTAGCAAGGCCACACGCACCAAGTTCCAATACCTGCACGACTTCAACCACGCCAACATCCTGCACCAAGCCGTAATGGACGGCTTCCGATGGATGGGAACAAGCCCATGAAGCCGCATCGGCATGAAGAAAAGCGCTCAAACGCGCCTTCCTCCGGAGGTCCACCGTGGTGGGGTCACACTAAATTCAAACGCTTGGCAAGGTCGTCCTTGTAACTGCCACCAACAGGGATGATCTTCTTGTCGTTCTCCAAGATCAGGTTGGTCTGTTCTATCGCGGTGATCTTGTCGATCCGGACGATGAACGACCGGTGCACCCGCATGAAGTCGCTCTCGGGAAGTTTGGCCTCAATGTCCTTCATGGTGCTGTGGATGGTATAACGCGTGTTCAACGTATTGATCACCACGTAATCCTTCAACGCCTCGATGTAGTAGATGTCGCTGGTGCGCAGCTTCACCATGCGGCTGTTGCTCTTCACGAAAAGAATCTCCTTGTTGTTGCCCTGTCCTTCCACCAAGTTGAACAACAGGTCTCGTTCCTTCAACACCTCGGCCTCCTTCTTGTGCTTGTAAAGGGCCATTTCAATGGTGGTATGGATGTCGATCTCCTTGAAAGGCTTGATGATGTAGCCGTAGGGCTGGGTTACTTTGGCTTTGTTCAAGGTGCTCTCATCGGCATAGGCCGTGAGGAAGATCACCGGGATGTTGGCCTCGGCACGGATCCTGGTGGCTGCTTCAATCCCGCTCATCTCCCCCTTGAGCATGATGTCCATCAGGATGATGTCCGGCTTGTGCTCCAAGGCCAAGGTCACAGCGTTTTCGCCCGTGGCCGCTGCGCCCACCACATGGTAGCCCAACTTCTTCAGACTCTGCTGGATGTCCTTGCTGACGATGCTCTCGTCCTCTACCACCAATACGTTGGTCTGCGCCATGGTCGGTTCTCAACTACGTTCAAAAGTAATCAAATATGAGGTACCCGGTTCGCCATTCCCACTAAGCCTTGTGGCGCTTCCGTCCAGTTGTTGGATAAGCAGTTCCACCAGCTCCATGCCCAGTCCCCGGTCCTGTTCCTCCCGGTATACGGCAGGGAATCCGGTTCCGTTGTCCTCCAAGGTGATGCGCACGGTGTTCCGCTCGCTGCGCATGGTAATGCCCACCACGCCTTCCTTGTCACCAGGGAACGCATGTTTCAGGGCATTGCTGATCAGTTCATTGAGCACCAGACCGCAGGGTATCGCCTTGTCCAGGTCCAACATCAACGGCTCCAGGTCGGTGTTCAGCTGCACCCGCCCATACAAGGAGTAGCTCATCACCAGGTTGCTGCACAGCCCTTTGATGTACTGGGCCAAGTCCACTTGTGCGAAGTTCTTGCTCTGATAGAGGCTTTCATGGATGAAGGCCATGCTGCGGATCCGGTTCTGCGATTCCTGCAACAGCGCGAAGATGCGCGGGTCTTCAGCCATATGCGCGCGTTGCAGGCTGAAGATGCTGCTGATGATCTGCAAATTGTTCTTTACACGGTGGTGCACCTCCTTGAGCAGGACCTCTTTTTCCCTGAGGTTGTCCACCATTTCCCGTTCGGCGTTCTTCTTCCCGGTGATGTCATGGGCCATGCACGTCACCTCGTTGATCCCGCCATTGGCCTGGATCGGCCCCATGAACAGCTCCAGCCACATGCTTGCCCCGGTGGGCGAAACCAGAAGCTTCTCTATGCGCTGTGGCTTGCCGTCAAAACAATCCCGGTACATCCGGAACCACTCTTGGTCCTCTTCCTGTGTGACCATGTGTTTGAAGGTATCCTGGATGTTGTCGCCCACACCCAGGTCCCCACCGTAGAGCAGCTTTGCAACTTGGCTGAAAAACCGGTTGCAGGAAGTGATCCGCAGGTCCTTGTCCACACTCCACAACAGCACATCCACACTGTTGTCGAAGATGGCGTTGAGCTTGGCCGATTGCTCTCTTGCGAGCGCTTCCGCTGCACGCTCTGCCGTGATCTCATGCCCGATGCCGAAGACTTCTTGTACGCCGCCATGCGAGTCCATTACCGGGCTGAGGTAGATCTCATTGCACACCCGGTTCCCCTCCAAGTCGGTCAAATCCGTCTCAAACCGTACCACCTTGCCTGAAAATGCCTCGTCATACTTTTCCTTCCAAAAATCGTGGTAATGGGCAGTCGCAAAGAGTTCACGTGGTTTGCCCGGATCGGTATTGATATGGGGTACCTTGCCATGCAACCGCAGGATCATGTCCTGGTAGCCCTTGTTGAAACTCGTCAGCGCGATGCGCCTGTCCACCGTCCAGAACATATGGGCGCTGCTATCGAACAGGGCTTTCTCCTTGGCGGCGTGCTTGAGTAATTTCTCCTGGGCGGCATGGCTCTCGGTAATATCCCTGAAGATGCTGCGGGCCAAGATCATTCGGCCATTTTCCTCCCGCACCGTGGAGGACCCTTCGAAAAGCCTGATCTGGCCGTCGCGGGTCAGAAAGGTGCTTCTCCAGGGGGTATTGACCGTACCGCTTCGCTCCCCGGCCAGCCACTTACGTGCGGTTTGCCGGGTACTTTCCTCGGCCAGTATATCCGTTACGCTTAGTTGTTGGATCTCTTGCTCCGTATAGCCCAATACCCGCTTCCATGCATTGTTGGTGAACAGGAACTTGCCGTCGCCATCCACGCTATGGATCAAGTCATTGGCATTGTCCACCAAGTCCCGGTAGCGTTCTTCGCTTTCGCGCATGGCCTCCCGGTCCCGTTTGGCTTGGGTCACATCCCGGCTTACGCCCATGCTGCCCAGTAGTGTGCCTTCTTCGTCCATCAACCGGGATGCCGCCAAGAAACTGGTAAATACCCTGCCCTCCTTGGTGATGTTGCGCACTTCGCCGGCAAAGGCGCCGTAACGTGTCAACTCTTGCTGCACCCGGTCGAATTCTCCCTCATCGGCATAGAGGAGCTTTGCACACCTGCCCAGGACCTCTTCCGTCTCAAAACCGAACTTGATCGTGGCCGCAGGGTTGAACTCGGTGATGTTGTTCTTCCTGTCCACGGCCACGATCATATCCAACGAACTATCGATCAGGCTCTTGGCCAACCGCCTGCTTTGCATCAATGCCTCGTGGGTGCGCCGGTTTTCATCGATCACGGCACGCAGTTTGGCGTTCCCTTCTTCCGCCATGGTGGCCCGCATGCGCTCCTCCATCAGGCTGCGCTCGGCCTCCACGTCCTGCAGGGTCAACTGAATGGCCGGGCGGTTCATATGGCGCGTGGCGCCACCATGCACCAGCAAGTGCCGGGGCTCCATCCCTGGCCAGCACGTCAAGGTTCGTATTGCTACGGGCTTTTCTCCTTGTTCCACCTGCCGCAGCCATGTCATGAAAGGTCCGGGACCTCTTCCTCCAACGGCATCCAGGAATTCCGCTCCTGGTTTCAAACCGATCCCCACCAACATTTCCGCGGCAGGGTTGGCATACACTACCCTCCCGTTCTGCAATACGACCATGCCATCTCGAAGCTGCTCGGCCAATTGCCGGTAGTTGTTCGCCAATGCGCGTTGTTCCAGTTCCGATTGGCGCAAGGAGGTGATATCGAAGATGGCTCCTTCAATGATCGAGGCGCGGCCCGCTGTCTCCCGCAGGATCACCTTCTCCAGCACATGCAGGGGGCGGCCACTGCGGTGCTTCAGCAAGATCTCGTAGTCATTCAGTTGCTTTTTCTGCAACAGGTCTTCCAAGTATTGCTGCCTTTCATGCAGGTCGAAATACAACTTTTCCACCGGCACCGCCATCAGTTCCTCGCGTGAAGCGTAGCCTAATAGACGCGCCAAGGCCAGGTTGCAATCCAACATCCGCCCGGTCACGCTGGTCCGGAACAGGCCCAACAGGCCGCTGCTGAACAGGTCATCATATTGGTCCATTCCACCGCTCACCATCGGGTCCTTTTCAAGGCCTGGTTGGTCATTTGTGCGGTTTACAGCTTCCGGCATATGGTGTGGGATGACTATCGGTTCAAGGGGTGAAGCTGGTCGGCAAGTAAGGTGGCGGCAACCTCTCTTCGTTCAATTTCATTTCGCTGCCATCCTTGTAACGGATCGTTAGCTGGAGCGTTCCATTCTCATCGAAATGGTTGAAATCCCCTTGTTCCAAACCCGCGGTGTACTTCCCTTCCAACTTCAGCCTCCCATTGGGCCAGTACCATTTGTGCCGCCCGTTCCGCTCACCGGCCACATAGGTTCCGCTGAAGTACTTCCGGCCGTTGTCATAGGTGCTGGTCCATGGACCATCCCGCAGACCATCCTTATAAGCGCCCTTGTCCGTGTGGCCACCTATGTGGTAGGTCCAAGCGCCATCCTTCAAGCCATCGATGTATTTGCCCTCCACGATCACGGACCCATCCGGTTCCAATTCCACTGAGGCCCCATCCTCCTTGCCTTTGCGGTAATATTCTTCCCGGTGCAGTTCTCCGGTGGTGTAGTACCATTTCCACTCCCCTTGGGGCAATCCGTCGCGGTAGGTTCCTTTCTGTTCCACCTCTCCCATGCGGTGGTAAAAAGTCCATGGGCCGTCCTTCTTGCCATTCAGGTAAGTGCCTTCCGCCCGTTTCTCACCCGTACCATAGTACTCCGTCCAAGAGCCGTTCATGGCTCCGGCCTCGCTGAGCGGGCCTGAACCCACCAGGATCGATCCCCGGTAGATGGCCGCGTCCATAGGAATACCTCCTTCACTGAAATTGCGGAACAATCCCTCCTTGCGCCCATCCCGTGCGTAACTCCCAATACTGGCCACCCCCCCATTGGCATGGTAGGTGTTCCTGATGTCCAGCAGCATGGTCTCCTGGGCATCGGCGAGCAAGGAATCCCCATCATACTTGTTCAATTCCAACAGGTTGCCTTGTTTGTCATAGTACTTGAACAAGCCTTGCCTACGGTCGTCCACATACCGGCCCTCCCATTGTAGCCTTCCCGATGGATAGTACCCTTGCCATGGCCCTTGGCGAAGGCCATTTCCGTCATACCGGTTGATTTCTTGCCGCCGCTGCAACACACCGGCCCGCCATTCCGTAATGGTGATCGGGCGGCCATCCTCGGCATACCCATAAGCCTTCCCTTCCTCCCTGCCCTCCTTGAAGGAGACCTGGCTCTCTACTTTCCCATTCGCGTGGAATGTCCGGCTTAAGCCATCCCTCATGTCATTCTCATACTGCTCCTCGCCTACTAATGCACCATCCGCTCCAAACTTCCGGGAAGGCCCGTTCTTTTTACCCATGGCATACGCAATGGTGTTGGTCAACGCACCAGCCGGATCATAAAAGGACCAAGTACCGGTGAGCTCGAAATGCAGGCGGTCACCTTCGCTCTTCAAGGTACCGTCCGGGTAATAGGTCCTCCAGCGGCCCTCGGGCTTGCCGTCCACCAGGTATCCCTCACTGCTGACCTGTCCATCGGGATAAAGGTACTGTTTCAGCATGCCTTCGCTCTGTGCCCAAGCATGGCCAACACACACGATGCATAGTATCATCAATACTTCTTTTAAAAGATGATGATATAGTATAGGGTGTTGATGGTGTTGATCAACGGTGCGGGGCGAAGGGGCCATGCGGGGTTCCGAAAATTCTTCAACAGGGTTTCAACGGGAGGGTTGAACGGCTGGTATCCAAGCCTGCGTGAAGATACGGGCCATTCGCGGGTGTCGGGCCAACGATCGTGCAAAAGGCGCGCCACGGCTCTTGTGGATGGAATGTGCGGATCGGGAAGCGGTCCGGGATCGTTGGTTGGCTGTGGGTAACATGTGATGGGCGATTCTTGCTTTCCACCAAGATCCGTATATGCGGAGTTGGGTGCCAAAGTCCTTGAAATAGTGATGGAAAGTTGTACACGGGATAACTCGGTTATCCACACTTTCGATGTTCGATCCCGCTTCCTGCCGTGTATCTTTGGAGCATGCGCATCGCCATAGGTAGTGACCACGCGGGTTTCCGGTTGAAGGAACAAGTGATCGGGCACTTGACTGCCAAAGGGATTCAAGTGGAGGACAAGGGCACCCTTAGTGAAGAAAGCACGGACTACCCCGGGTATGCGCACGCCGTGGCCCGTTCCGTGCTTGGAGGGGACGCTGATCTGGGAATTGTGGTGTGTGGCAGCGGTAACGGAGTGAACATTACCGCCAACAAGCATGCCGGTATCCGTTCAGCCTTGGCTTGGTTGCCTGAGGTGGCGGCTCTGGCGCGGCAGCACAATGATGCCAATGTGCTTGCCTTGCCTGCCAGGTACCTCAATGAGCAGGCAGCCAAGGCCATCGTGGATGCCTTTTTGGAGGCCGGCTTCGAAGGGGGCAGGCACCAACGCAGGGTGTCAGCCATCGAATGTTGAGTTAAGCATACCCCCACCATGATGCGTACTGCACTGGCCTACCTGTCGGGTTTATTGCTCAGTTCCTTGTCCGCACAGGTAGACAGCGTGGAAATGAGGTTTGCGGCTACCATCACCCAAGCGGACTTGTACAAGCACTTGGAAGTGTTGGCCAACGATTCGCTTGAAGGCAGAGAGACCGGGGAAATCGGTCAGCGAAAGGCAGCGGACTACATTGTAGCGCAGTTCAGGGGCTTTGGAATTCAGCCGATCAAGCACCCGGAAGCACAGGGCTTGCTGGCCGATGGATACCAGCAGCAATTTCCCTTGGAAGTTTCCCGCCTTGGCGGCTTGACGATGGAGGTGGACGGTAGGACGTATGACTTTCTTAAGGACTATTTCTATTTCAGCGAGCACCTGTTGACTAATCTGGATCTGGCCGAGGTCATGGTCCTCACGCCCCTGTCACTGGGTGGGGTACGCTTGGGCGGAGCTGCGGATGCGGTCATGTTGTTGGGTGATCAGGCATCGGGGCGCATGCCCAAGGTACAAACCGAACAGGTCATGGATGTGCTTGAAAAAGCAGGCACCAAGGTACTGTTGTTGGTGAATGACAGTACGAAGAGCATGATGCGGCAGTACGGCCCGTACTTGGCCCAAGGGCGCATGCGCTTGGCCCTGGAAGGGGAACAGGCCACGGCTACAGCCAGCAAGCAGAAGATGCAGGTCCTGATGGTCACACCACAGCTTGCGCAGGTCATACTGGACCAAGGCCATCTCTCCATGAAAAAGGCCTACAAGACAGCGGCCAGGAAGCGGGTGGTCATCAAGGTGCCTTTGAAATTCTCCTATGCACCGCGCATCGAAAAGACCCGTTCCGAGAATGTGCTGGGTTATGTGGAAGGCACGGACAAGAAAGGCGAAGTAGTGGTGGTGACCGCACATTACGACCACATTGGCGTGATCGATGGCGAAGTGCACAACGGGGCCGATGATGATGGTTCCGGAACGGTGGCGGTTCTTGAGATGGCGCAAGCCTTTGCCTTGGCCAAGGCAGGCGGCCACGGCCCACGCCGGAGTCTTTTGTTCATGACCGTGAGTGGAGAGGAAAAGGGCTTGCTGGGATCAGCCTGGTATGCCGACCATCCGGTCTTTCCAATGGACAGCACCGTCGCCAACCTCAACATGGACATGATCGGACGGACCGACAGCGTTCATGGGGACAGTTCGAAGTACGTGTACGTGATCGGCAGCAGGCGCATCAGCAATGAGCTGGGGGCCATCGTGGAACAGGGCAATGCCAAGTGGACCCACCTGGAGTTGGACTACACCTTTGATGCGGACAGCGACCCCAACCGGTTCTATTACCGCAGCGACCACTACAATTTTGCCAAATACGGGGTGCCCATCGCTTTTTTCTTCAACGGCGTTCATGCGGACTACCACGGCCCCTATGACGAATTGGACAAGATCCGTTTCGACCTGTTGCAGCAACGTACGCTGCTGGTGTTCCACACGGCATGGGAGCTGGCCAACCGTGAGGCAAGGATCGTGAAGAACAGTCTTGGGCAGTAAGGGAAACACCGCGTCCGGTCAACCTGCCCCGGGTTCCTTCAGCAGTTCCACAATGGCGCTTTCCATGCGTTCCCTGAAACGTATGTAGCGCGCGCCTGTGCCAGGCCCATGGATTCCCGTGTAGATGTGCCTTACGGTGCCGTCCCGACCGATGAGCAGGGTAGTGGGATAGCTCATCAGTTCGCGGATGAACGGAAGGTTCTTGGCGACGGTGTCGCGTTTGGCCATTCCACCGTACAACAGGTCATATTGAATGCCCAGTTGGGCCTTGAAGTGCCGCATGGCCGCCAAGGCGCGCATGGGATCCGGATACCGCTCAAATGCCACGGCAACGGCCTCCAAACCGTCCTTGTGGTATTTGTGGTAAAGTTCATCCAGCATTCTGCTTTGGTCCATGCAATTTGGGCACCAGGTTCCCATGATCTCCACCACTACGGCCTTTCCACGGTAGCGTTCATCACTGAGTGCGTGGAGCTCTCCGTCCAACCCCGGGAATGAAAATGCCACCGGATGTGCGGGATCCAATGTGGTCAACGTTTCGTCGTTGGCCAACCGGAAGGCAGGGTTGCGCACGGCGTACCAGGCTTGGGTCCATCGATGACCATTGCGGAACTCGCCCACCATGCTATCATTCCTGAGCGCAGCACGGAACAGGTAGGCCTGGAACCCGTTGAACGTGGAAAGGAAGAGCGAGTCATGGGTCGTGATGCCTTCCAGGTACCGTAGATCGCCTGATTGGGTTGCAAAGCTGCCTTTCACACGGCTGTCCTGTACGGTGAATATGCCAATGGCCGGTTCGTTGTTGTCGCCGTCCAGGAAATGAACCTCCCAATCACCGCTGATGTCCATGGGGGCTTGTGCAGCAGGACCCGGGAACCGGGGCCGACGGCCCAGGGACGCATGGAATGGAATCGCATAGCCGGGGCCTTTGTAGTAGTTGTACCAAAGCCCGTGGAAGTGTGATGAGTCTTGGATAAGGCCCCTGAATTCCGAGTCGAAGAACGGCATCCGCACAAGCACGCTGTCCCCATGGATGGAGACCGAATCAACTACAATGGTCTCATCTTGGTTATGGATGGACAGGCTCCAATGACCATCTTGGTGGGCCAGGTCGAACTGGAACGGTAGGATCACTTGGGCTTCCGTGCTGTCAAGGTCCAATTCCATGTGCCAAGCGCCGGTGGTCGGCATTTGGAGGGCTTCCACCGCTGGCGGATCGATCTCTTGGCAGGCGGTGAGCCCAATTCCAGCGAGCAGGATGGGAACGTGGAAATACCTCATGAGTCCGTTGCGGGCTGCGAACATAATGAGATCAGGAAGCACGGAGCTGCAATATCTGTGGGAACTACACGATTCCCGATCCCGGCCCTAGGCCCCGGAATTTGAAGCCTCAGAGGTCGAACTTGATCCCTTGGGCCAACGGTACCGTGGTGCCGTAATTGATCGTGGTGGTTTGCCGGCGCATGTAGATCTTCCAAGCGTCTGAGCCGCTCTCACGTCCTCCTCCGGTTTCTTTCTCACCACCGAAAGCACCGCCGATCTCAGCACCGCTGGTGCCGATGTTCACATTGGCAATGCCACAGTCGCTTCCGGCCGCACCCAAGAAGCGTTCCATCTCCCGCAGGTCTGTTGTCATGATGGATGACGAAAGGCCTTGTTTCACGTTGTTCTGAATGGCGATCGCCTCTGTGACGTCACCCTTGTATCGCATCACATAGAGGATGGGCGCGAAGGTTTCCTCTTTTACAATGTCCATATCGGGGGTGGCCTCCACAATGGCCGGCTTCACATAGCAACCGCTCGCATACTGTTCCCCGGTCAGCACGCCACCATCCACCAGCATCTTTCCGCCTTGCTTTTTGGCGGCATCCAATGCAGCTGAATACATGGTGACAGCTGCTGTGTCGATCAAGGGGCCCACGTGGTTTTGCTCGTTCAAGGGATCGCCGATGCGCAACTGGCCATAAGCCTTGGCAAGCTTGGATGTGAAGGCATCATAGATGGCCTCGTGGATGATCAGGCGGCGCGTGGTGGTGCATCGTTGACCGGCCGTTCCCACTGCACCGAACAACGAAGCGTGCATGGCCATGTCCAGATCGGCTTGCTCCGTGATGATGATGGCGTTGTTCCCACCCAGCTCCAACAGGGCCTTTCCGAAGCGTTGCGCCAAAGCGGTGCCCACCACACGGCCCATGTTGGTGCTTCCGGTGGCGCTTACCAAAGGGATTCGTTCGTCATGGGAGATCCATTCGCCGATTTCGCGTCCCCCGTTGAGCAGCACGCTCACGCCTTCTGGCACGTTGTTCCGTTTGAAGACCTCCGCGGCAATCACTTGGCAGGCCACGCTGCACAACGGGGTCTTGCCACTGGGCTTCCATACCGTGGTATTGCCGCATACCCAGGCCAATGCGGTATTCCAGCTCCATACCGCAACAGGGAAATTGAAGGCCGTGATGACTCCCACAACCCCGAGCGGATGCCACTGTTCATACATGCGGTGGTCCGGTCGTTCGCTATGCATGGTGAGGCCGTGCAACTGGCGGCTGAGGCCTACGGCAAAGTCGCAGATGTCAATCATCTCCTGTACTTCACCAAGTCCTTCCTGATAGCTTTTGCCCATTTCATAGCTCACCAATTTGCCTAACGCGGCCTTGTGTTTGCGCAGTTCCTCACCGAATTGGCGGACCACCTCGCCGCGCTTCGGGGCCGGCCAGGTTCGCCATTCCAGGAACGCGCTCTGGGCCGATATCAAGGCTTTTTCATATTCTGCCCGGTTGGCCCCGCGGACCGTGGCAAGTTGCGCCCCATCCACGGGTGAGGAAGAAACCAATTGTTTGCCTTCCCCCTTCAACCAAGTGCTGCCGGTGGATACGCCGGAATGCACCTCGTTGATGTTCCATTGCTTAAGAAGATCGGCAATGCGGGAAGGGGCGGCGGTGAGCGTGCTCATGTGGATAGGGGTATTGTAAGGGGCTGCAAAGGTACAGCGCTTTATACGGCCGGGGTCGGATCATTGATGGCCGTTTCCCCTGGGATGCCATGGTCAGGCGGCCTTAAGCGGTGTGCGAAGGCCACCAGGGGATGGGTGGTGCAATCAGCACCTGCCAGGTGTTCTTTTAGCTCCTAGGGGAGATATTTGTCGCTGGGTTAATGTAAGCGACTGGGGATCAGCATGATGTGCTTGCTTGCATAAATGGGGCGTAACGACCCAACTCACATCGAGTAGAGCCTGGATGCCAAAAAAGTATCAAAACCCCGCAAATCGAGGATAATGGGCCTAATGCGGCCTGGCAGGTTTTTTGGCCAAGAAGAGGGAGCTTGAAGTGGGTTTGGTGGAAAGCCATGCTACAAGGTTCGACCATAAACCCACCAGAGCTCCCTGTAGAAAGGAGATCGCTTTTCCATGACCTTGATGCTGTTCGCTGAGCATGGCCACGTAAGGAGCATCAAACCACATTTTCCGAATTGCGACCATTTCAAATCCTGATTCAATGAGCAATCGCTTTAGGTCAGACCGGCGGAAGTGGAAGAGGTGTCGGGGTACATCCCATGCGGCCCAGTTTGCGCGGTAGTAACCGGCGTCCCAACTTTCATGATCGGGTACGGCAATTACAAGGTGCCCTCCGTGGGCCAAGTGCTGGTGCAGGGTGGTAAGGGTAACTCGAGGATCAGCTACATGTTCCAAAACGTGCCAGAGTGTGATAACATCGAAAACTTGCCCGGCGGGAAGGTGGCGTAGTTCGGCTTGCACGTGAAGGCCTTTTTGTTGTGCGAGCTTCCGTGCAGAAGGACTTATTTCTATGCCTTGGACGGAGTAGCCCTGTGACCCGAGGTATGCGAGGAAGTCTCCTGTGCCGCAACCGACATCAAGTGCGCGTTTACCGTTTTGGTGAGCGGCAATAAGCCGTTGTTTCTCGCGGATTGTGCGTCTGCGTATAGCATGGTAAACCCGGTCTTTCAGACCAGAGGCCTTTTCGGCGTGGGAAATGTAGGCATCGGAAAGGTAGAATGCCCCGATCTGGTCAGGGTCCGGTCTCGGGGAAGTGAACCTGAAGCCACAAGATGAACACTCCCGGATGGTGAAGTCTTCCTTGCTTACGGTGTGGTCCGTTGTTGTGAAGGCCTCCAGGGATTTGGTGCCTCGGCAAATGAGGCAAGATGAAACGTTTTCCATGTTGTGTTCCACGTGGAACGATTGTTCGTTAGCGCCCTAGATAGATCATCAACACGCTGATATCCGCTGGTGAAATGCCACTTATGCGGGCAGCGTGACCCAGGGTTAGGGGTTGGACCTGAATCAGCTTTTGACGGGCTTCGATGGAAAGTGAGGTGAGCCTTTCGTACGGCATGTCGCTGGCAAGTGGTACATGCTCCAAACGGGCCAGACGTTCAGCCATCTCTCGTTCCTTTTGGATGTATCCCTCGTATTTGAGTTGGATCTCCACCTGTTCAGCGACTTCTTCGTGCAATGGGCCGATTGATCGGGCCAGTTCCATTACAGCGGGTGAAAGGCTTGCGATGTCTTGGAAGGATAGCTGGGGGCGAAGGAGCAGACCATGGAGCTTTACCTTCTGTTTGATGGCCTCTGTTCCACGTGGAACAATCACCGGATTGGCGTTCTCTGGGGCAACACTTTCGGTACGCAAGGCATTGGATAGTTGGGCGGCGTAGGTGATTTTCTGTTCCGTCCTGCGTATGCGATCAGCCCCGGCAAGACCGATGGCATACGAAAGTGGAGTGAGCCTTTGGTCCGCATTGTCTTGGCGCAGCAGAATGCGATATTCCGCACGACTGGTGAACATGCGGTAGGGTTCTTCCGTACCCTTGGTGATCAGGTCATCAATCAGCACACCGATGTAAGCCTGGTCCCTACCGAGTACGAAGGGATCCTTGCCGGCTACTTTCAAGTGGGCGTTGATACCGGCCATCAGGCCTTGGCAGGCGGCCTCTTCATACCCGGTTGTTCCGTTGATCTGTCCAGCGAAATACAGGCCATCCACTAGCTTGGTCTCCAGCGTTGGCTTAACCTGGGTAGGCGGGAAGTAGTCGTATTCCACGGCATAGCCTGGGCGGAAGATGCGAGCATTTGCAAATCCGGGCAACTTGCGCAGCGCCGCGGTTTGTACCTCTTCAGGAAGGCTGGTGCTGAATCCATTGATATAGGTTTCCACGGTGTTCCAGCCCTCCGGTTCAACAAAGATCTGATGGCTATCCTTATCGGCGAACCGGTTGATCTTGTCCTCAATACTGGGGCAATACCTTGGGCCCTGCCCTTGGATACGACCGCTGAACATGGGGCTTCGGTCAAATCCGCTGCGCAGAATGTCGTGCACCTCAGCATGGGTGTGTGTGATCCAGCAGCTTAATTGTTTGGCCGGAGGGCGTGTTTCATCAGCGAAGCTGAATTTTGCTGGGTGCTCATCACCTTTTTGCTCTTCCAAGAGTCCGTAGTCAATGCTGCGGCCATCCACGCGAGGAGGGGTGCCGGTCTTCATCCGGCCTGAGACGAATCCGAACTGCGCCAATTGCTCGGTTATCCCATGCGCGGCCTTTTCGCCTGCACGGCCCCCGCCAAATTGTTTCTCGCCGATATGCATTACCGCACTGAGGAAAGTGCCATTGGTGAGGACTACCGTCCGGCAGTCAATCCGTCCTCCGGTTCCGGTGCGTACTCCGGTAATGCGGTGTATTCCATCCGCTCCGGACTTTACTTCAATGCCCACAACCGTATCCTGGCGAAAGTGGAGGTTGGGAACAGATTCCAGTTTCTCACGCCACGTTTGAGCAAAAAGGTGCCGATCATTTTGGCTGCGAGGGCTCCACATGGCGGGGCCTTTGCTCTTGTTCAGCATGCGGAACTGCACCGTACTAACGTCGCTGACAATACCGGAGTACCCACCGAGTGCATCAATTTCACGGACGATCTGGCCTTTACCCACGCCGCCCATGGCGGGATTGCAGCTCATTTGGGCGATAACGCCCATGTTCATGGTGACAAGCAGTACGGAGCTGCCCATGTTCGCCGCTGCTGCCGCCGCTTCGCAACCGGCATGGCCTGCGCCGACGATCACCACATCATACGATTCGCTCATGTCGGATGTTCCACGTGGAACGACAGTGTTAAGGCGTTGTGTTTTAGCTTGTTGGGTATAAAATGATGCCTGAAGTCCCAATCTCAGTACCCACCTGTGCTTTGCGTCTAGCGCAACCTGCAACCCGCAAAGGTATGCACACCCCGAAGGTGCTTGCCGAATGTCCAGAACAATCGGAACCGCCACGCACACGTGTGCTCAATCCGCTGCCTGGAATCCGTAAGGCATGCCCGCAGTGGTTTGTGGCAGGCGCCCACCCCAACCGAGGAAGTAATTGCCCAATTCCCGGCGGCACCACCACAATTCCGCATCGTCGGCGATACCGAAGCGCACAGGCCCGTAATTTGCGGTGTTCATCGCCCAAGAGGCAACTTTTGCCGAACTTGAAGGTGCAATGGTCCGTATGGCAGTTCCTGAGCGAGCGGAAATGAGCGTCTTGGTGATTGACGACGAGCCCGAGATTTGCTTCTTGGTGAAGAATATGTTGAATAGGGCAGGTATAGAATGTGAGTTGGCCCACTCCATTGCCCAAGGCCGTGAACAATTGAGGTCCGGCCGGTTTCAGGCCGTCCTGTTGGACATCCACCTGCCCGACGGCTTGGGTTACCAAATGATTCCCGAGATTCGGGCCTTTCAACCAGAGGCCTCCGTGATCGCCATCAGTGCCGTGGACCAGGAACAGGAAAACGCCACCAACAAGGGCGCCGATCTTTTCATCGCTAAACCATTTGACGGGAGCAGTATCTTAGGCGGACTTCGGGCGCTGGGGATTACCGCCTGACCAGCGCCGAAGACCACCATGGCCAGTACACACCTGCTCGTCATCGACGACGATCCGGACATCTGTACCCTGCTCGTCCGTTTCCTGGGCAAGCAGGGCTACCAAGTGGATTCCGCCCAGCGGGGGGCCACTGCCAAAGAACTGCTGAAGAAGAACCACTATCAGTTGGTCCTGTGCGATCATCGCCTCCCGGACACGGACAGCGAGGAAATGTTGCTGCACATCAAATCAGTCTCGCGTGATACCGCAGTCATCATCATTACCGGTTACTCCGATGTACGAACAGCGGTGAACCTGATGCGTAAGGGCGCCTTTGACTATGTGGGAAAACCCCTTTATCCGGATGAGATCCTGATGAGGGTCAAGGAGGCGCTTTCATCCGTTACCGGTCAGCCCAAAGCCCAAGCTGCGCCCCCTCACAGCAAGCCGGTTCCGATGGACTATGTCCGCGGGAGCGGCCCGCACGCGGAAGTTTTGGCCGATCACCTCACCTTGGTGGCGCCCACGGACATGACCGTGCTGATCACGGGTGAAACCGGGACAGGCAAGGAGTTTGTCGCCCGGGAGATCCACAGGCAAAGCAGGCGGGCCCAAGCGGTATTTGTGGCCGTGGATTGCGGCGCCTTGCCCAAGGAGCTGGCCGGCAGTGAGCTGTTCGGCCACGTCAAAGGTGCGTTTACCGGTGCCTTGGCAGACAAGCGCGGGAGCTTTGAGCAAGCGCAAGGGGGGACGCTCTTTCTCGATGAGGTGGGCAACCTCACCTATGAGAACCAGGTGAAACTGCTGCGCGTGTTGCAGGAACGCCGGATCAAGCGGGTGGGGGATGAAAAGGACATTGCCGTTGATGTGCGCGTGTTGGCGGCCACGAATGAGGACTTGCACTTGGCTGTGGCGGAGGGAAGGTTCCGGGAAGACCTGTTGCACCGAATCAACGAGTTCGGGTTGAACCTGCTGCCCTTGCGCGAACGCACTGGGGACATCATGGTCTTCGCGCGCCACTTCCTGGAACAGGCCAACCACAAGTTGGGCCGCCGGGTGGAGCAATTTGATCAGGCCGCGGAAACCCGCCTGAAGGCGCACGCCTGGCCGGGCAACTTGCGCGAACTGGGCAACGTGGTGAAGCGGGCCGTGCTCCTCACCACCGGAACCACGGTACAGCTCAGTGCGTTGCCCGCCGAAGTGATCAGCGGCACCGCACCGGCACGCCAGCACCTGCAAGCCGTGCAGGAAGCCGCTACATTCGACGGATTGAAGAGCGTATCCCATACCGCGGAAAAGCAGGCCATCCTCAAAGCGCTCGAACGCAACGGATTCAACAAATCCCGCACGGCGGAAATGCTCAACATCGACCGGAAAACGCTGTACAACAAGCTGAAATCCTTCGGTATTGAGATCTGAAAAGGACCTGGCGCAAGGCACCCCGCCGGACAGGGACCCGCAGGGTGGGCACCCAATTGCAACCAAGCCTGTTGCCACCCCCAACCCCATGTACTCCACTGGTGACCCCGTGCGGACCAACCGGAAGGAGCGGCAACTATTGCGGGCCCTCTATGCTGGTGCAGTCGCTTTGTTAGTCGTCCTTTTGTTGGTTACCATACGCACCTTTGAACGCTATTCCTCGGCGAACAAGAGCATTCGGGAAAGCAACGCCGTGCTCCAGTCCTTGGAAACCATGGTCTCCGGGCTCAAGGATGCCCAGATCGGGGTGCAGGGCTTTATGCTCACCCACGACACGGCTTTTGTCCAACCGTTCCGCTTGGCACAGCCCACCGTGGAGAACAGCATCCGGCAGTTGGATTCACTGGAACGTGCGGGGGCTACGCGCAATGATCTTGGCGACATCCAGGAGCTTTCCCGCAAGCTGCTCAAGCTCATCCAGGACCAGTTCATCATGGAACGTGGCTCCGCGACCGGGGTGCAAGGGGTGGAGGAAGACCTGTTGCGTCGCTCTCGCGAGCTGATGGAACGGATCCGCACCGAGCACCTGCGCTTGACAACTCGGGTGGAGCGCTTCCGCAATCGTAACCTCAACACGGAACGAAGCCTCAAGCCGGATACCCCGCTGATGTTGTTGGTGTTCTCCGTCATGGCCATTCTGGCTTCCGGCGCGCTCTTCTGGCGCCTGTTCAGGGCGTTGGGCAAAGCCGAGCAAGCCGAGGCAGAGATCCAACGGAAAGTGGAGCAACTAAACAAGGAAGTGCGCACCCGTGAGTTTGCTGAGCGTTCGTTGAAACGGGTATTGGACAGCTCACCAAGTGCCATCATGGCTTTCCGCAGCATGCGCGACAACACGGGGCAAGTGACCGACTTCGAATGGGTGCTGGCCAACAAGGAAAGCGAGCGTATCTACGCCACGGAGCAGGGGTCGCTGATCGGAAAGCAGCTCCTGGAGCACTTGCCATGGATGGCCGGTTCGGGGCTCCACGAGGCTTTCCTGGACGTGGTGGAGACAGGCACGCCCTACGAGGATGATCTGCCGTCCATCTTCCGGCCGGAAGTGTGGTTGCACGTGCACGCCTTGCGCTTGCTTGACGGTTTCGTGGTCACCATCACCGATATTTCCGAAACCCGCCGGGCCAGGGAACTGCTTGCCGAAGGAGACCGATTGGCCATTACCGGCGGCATTGCACGCACCGTGGCCCATGAAGTGCGCAACCCGCTCACCAACCTGCACATGGCACTGGAGCAAATGCTGGATGAACTGGAACCCCACGTGCGCGAGGAATTGGAGACGTACACGGATATCCTGCAACGAAACCTGCATCGCATCAGCAAGCTCATCACCGATTTGCTGGAAACATCAAAGCCCAAGGAGCTGGACAAGCATCCTTGCGACCCTGCGGAGCTGCTGAACACGGCCGTGACCACGGTTAAGGACCGCTTGGACTTGTTGGCCATGCAAGTGGACCTACAGGTTGCGCCGGAAATAGGCAAGGTGTTGGCGGACCCCGAGCAATTGGGCGTTGCGCTCACCAACCTCTGCGTCAACGCCATCGAGGCCATGGAAGAGGGAAAGGGGCGTTTGTCCCTGCGGGCCTCCTTGTACCATGGACATGTGCGCATCAGCGTGGCCGACAACGGCAAGGGCATTCCCGAGGAGAACATTCAACGCCTGTTCCAGGCGTTCTACTCCGGGCGCACCGGCGGCATGGGGCTTGGGCTCACCAACGCACGTACCATCCTCAATGCCCATGGCGTGCACATGGATGTGAAGAGCACCGTGGGCGAAGGCACCACTTTCCTGCTGACCTTTCCGGAATGACGGTGGTACAAGTCAGCTATGTAAACAGCGTTCCCTTGGTGAAAAACCGATGTGGTAACGTAGCGTGGCACCATCGTCCAGAGCATGCCACAGCCCGTGGAAGGCGTTGCCACGGCGTGGGTGCCCCGTTTTCCGCGATTGGGGGTGGATCGCCCCGACGCGTTGAAAGACCGGATGAAGCGGAGTATTGCGTTCAGATCGGGTGAGCCGGTGTTCAATACGCGGTTGGCTGGAGCACCCAGTTTATCGAATTCGTCTTCTGGATCGAGGGAAGCATCGTTGATCCGTTGGTTTTTCAGGGTGGTATTCGGGTCTATTTCACCTGAGAGTCCCCCTACTCGCTCGCGTGTCCCACCGTGATCACTTGCCCGGGTTCTTCGCGAGGGAGTGTGTGCCAAGGCTTCCGGCGCGCCTATACGCCGCGCTCGCAGGTGGTGCATTCGGCGGATTGGACACACAGGCCGACTTCTGCCAACCCAAGGCCGTGGTATCCCTTTTGGAGCACGGACCTGTACGGCGGGGCGTCCTCCGTGCGCTCGCTGGTAGTGCTCAGGCGGCCTTATTCCTGCCACAGTTCTTTGGCAGCGTTCCACCAGCGGCGGTGGCGGCCAGCCATCGCTCCCGCAACAGCACATGGAATGCACGTCCTTCGGTGTTGGCCCGGCACCAAGCTACCAGGTCGATTTGGTCCAAGAGGGCAGCTTCCTTGGGATCAGTGGCAGCCTGCTCCAGTTCGGCCAGGAGGGTGGGCCAGGATCCCGGTTTGCGAGGTTGACCGGTGCAGGCTGCAAGGGCGTGGGCGTGTGCCAGCAGGATCCGTTCCATGGCGTAGGGGCTGCCATGTTGTTTCAAGGCCCGTTGGGCGTTCCGTACGAGATAGGCCAGGAGGTCATGCTTGCCCAATTCCACCAGGCACATCACGTTCACCATGCGTCCCAAGGCATGAAGCTCCACATGGGCAGCGATTCCTTTTTCGTTCAGCAGGCGGTTGCACCAGCGTAAGGCCTGGTCCGCCTGGCCTGCACCCAAGGCGACGTAGGCAGCTTGCAGGGCAAGTTCGGCCCGGCGTACGGGGCTGAGGCGTTCGCCAAATCGCGCCATGCCCGCCTCCAGGCATTGTACTTCCTCCATGGCCCGGATATGCTCGCCCTGCACGGTGTACACGGCCAACTGAAGGCTTCCGGCCATCACGAACAGCTTCATCTCCAGGTCAGGGTCAGGTGCCTTGGCCATCATCAGCGGGACCTTGCGGAACGCGCGAAAGCCGTCCAAGGCTTCTTGGTGGCGGCCCAAGCGAAGGCGTACCTGGGCCAGATTGCCCAGCACGCCCAACATGAGCCCGGGCTCGCCCTTGAAGGCATCAGCTTCGGTACGAACATGTTGTGCACAAGCTTCTAGATGGGCCTCACAAGCTTGGAGGTCATTCCGGGCATAGGCCAGTGCACTGCGCACATGGTGCTGGAGGAAGTGCGCATAGGCGCTGCGCGCATGGGTGCCTTGGGCCAACAGCGGGCTGCATGCCAACGCGTTCAGTTCCTCCAGCTCGCGCATGCCCGGTGCCTGCCCGCAGCGGTATAGCACCAGGAAGACTTCGCTCTTGAGTTGCCAAAGCTGGTCCACCTCCACCCATGCGGCTGCCAATTCCCCGGTTCCCTTGGCGCGTTCCTCCAGGTCCAAGGGGGAAATGTCCGTGTAGTTGGCACGTTCCCAGATGCGCCGTTCCCACTCGGCCACCTGCAGGAGAAGGGCATGTTTCCCATACTGGCTGGCGTGGGTGCGCACGGATCGCAACATCTTCGCGGCATCGGCATGGAGGGCCTTGTTATGGAGGACTTCGACGTGGTGCAATTGGCGGCGTAGCTGGTCATCCACGGAATTGTTGGCGTGGTAGGCATCCAGGCTTTCAAGCACGGCTTCGTACAACCGCCTTTTGGTGACGGCGAACCGGCGCATGAACGGCTGACCGTGGAATTGCCGCTCCAGCGCGGCCTGGTCATATGCCGGCAGGGCTGCAATGGCATCGAAGAGGGCCTGTTGCACACTGGTTCCAGGCAATGGATGGCGCGAGGTATAGAGCTTGAAGTAGCGCTTTTCGGCACGCGTCATGGCGTGCACCAAGCGGTGCAGGTGGTCTGAGCCGGTGTGTGACATGGCGAGGAGGGGATGGTGTTAAACTAGCATGTCCTCCTCACTGTTCCTGTGCTCAAGCGGGGAACGGCCACATCGGTTCCGGCAACGGCGGTGGGGCCATGAAAAAGCCCGGACGAAGCCGGGCTCTACAGGGTGTTGCGGGATCAGTTCTTCGGGCGCTTGGGGCGTTCGCCATCGCCGAGGTCATCACCATCGTCCGAAATGGGGGACGAAGTTCCGGAGGTGGTGCCCGGTGGGGGCGGTGCGACCGTGCCAGGTGCCGATTTGGTGGAAACCCCTGCTGTGTTCTCAATCACCTTCGGTTCCAGCAGTTCCTCCTTGGTGCATCCCGTGGAGACGAACAGGTACATGACCAAGGACAGCGCACTTGGCCACACGAATTTATTGCCGACACACTTCATGGAGTACCAAAGGTAGTCATTCCGGGGGTCAGATGCAAATCGTGCCTCTCAGGGGGCCGGCAGAGGCTTCGGCCGAGGGGGGTCATGGCAGTTCAACGACCACTTGAGTGCCGGTGTTGCCATTGTTGTCGCGCATTTGCTCCGGGCCTTGGATGCGGATGTCGGTCATATGCAACTTTCGCAGGATGTCCGCGCGCCCTTTGGTGATCTCGATGCCGCGTGAGATATGGTCCGCGTTTTCGGCCCCCTTGTTTTCCCGGCTGGTATCGATGCCCACGCCGTTGTCGGTGATGCGGATCCGGGTGCGCCCTTGTTCGGTGCGTTCCACGTGGATATCCACGCGGCCCGCATGGGCCATGGGCAGTATGCCGTGCCAAATGCTGTTCTCCACATACGGCTGTAACATCATGGCGGGGATATGCACCGCTTCGGGGTCCACCGCCGGGTCCACGGCGATGGCGTAGACGAATTTGTCCTTGAAGCGCATGTGCTCCAAGACGAGATACAGCTCCAGGCGCTGGAGTTCCTCGGCCAGGCTTGTGGTGTCTTTCTGGCTGGCGTCCAAATTTTTTCGGATCAGTTTGGCGAAGCTGGTGAGGTACTTGTTGGCCACGGTCCGGTCTTGCCGGTTGATGCTGTATTGAATGCTGTTGAGTGCGTTGAAGATGAAGTGGCGGTTCATGTTGGCATTAAGGGCCTGTTGTTCCAGCTGAAGCATGCGCGACCGCAGGATGAGGCCGCGGGTCTTTTCCTGTCTGGCGCGCCGGATGCTGCGGAACCTGGCCACGCCCAAGAGGATGCCCAATAGACCCAGTGAACAGAGGGTGAAGAACCACCAGCTAAGCCAAAAGGGCGGTGTTACCGTAAAGGCCACTGTAGCCGCTGGTCCCCATTTGCCTCCTCCCATGGCCTGGCGGTCTGCTGCGCGTACTTCAAACACATAGTGGCCTTGCGGCAGGTTGGAATAGCTGGCGAAGCGGGCCTCGGTGGGGGGCATCCATTCCTGGTCGAAGCCGGAGAGGCGGTACTGGAACCGCACATGTCGGCCATAGGCCAAGGCGATCGCCGTGTAGTCGAAGGTGAGGTGGTTCTTGCGGTAGGCCACCTCCAAGGCAGGTTCCAGGCCCAGGACCAAGCTGTCCGCTCCCGGGATGGGAGCGGAAGAACTGCCGATGCCCGTGATGATCGCATGGGGGACTGTGGCGCGGGAGTACCTCGATGGTTTGCGCGGATCATGCATCACCAAACCCGCGTTGGTGCCGAAGAACAGCCTGCCTCCGGCATCCTTGAAAGCGGCATTGAGGTTGAATTCCAAACCGCGTAGACCATCTTCTTCGAGGATGTGCTCCTTGGCCGCCGGGTTGGACAAAAGGCTGTCCGGGTGGAAATGGAACAATCCGTTGTTCGTGCCGGCCCAGATGGTGCCGGCATCGTCCGCGATCAGCAGGTCCACATAGTTGGATCCAAAATCGGTGCCGAGGTCGACGCGGAGGAAGCGGCCTTGATCGTGGCAGGACAAACCATCGGACGTGCCCATCCACAGGCGCCCTTTGGCATCATACGCCATGCAGAACACGGTATTGTGGCTCAGGCCGTCCACCGTGGTGAAGCGAGTGGCCTTCCCACCGTCGATGCGTACGGCTCCGAGGTCCGTGGCCAACCAGATGGCTCCATGGGCACCGCCTTGAATGCTGCGCACACCGCGCAGGGCGAAATTGGGTTGCAGGGCCAGGCGGTCCATTTGACCGTTGAGTTGCACAATGACCACGCCGTCGCGGGTGCCGCACCAGAGTTCACCGGTAGGGGAAAGGAACAAGGAAAGCACCCGCTGACCGGTGAGCAAATTCGGTATCGGCAGGGGTGCCACCTTGCCCTTCACGATCCGGCAGACCCCATCGCTGGTACCGAACCAAAGGGCACCATCGGTACTGCGGGCACTGCACCAGACGGTGTTGTTGGGCAGGCCATCCAACGTGGAGACCTGTGCCATGGCATCCATGCGGCATACGCCGCTCCCATACGTGCCCAGCCAGATGTCCCCCGCGTGGTCGTTGATGGCGGTCATCACCAGGTCGCTGCAAAGTCCTTCGGTAACGGTATAGGTCACATAGGCATCGCCGGCATAACGCAGCACTCCGGCCCCATCGGTGCCGATCCAAAGGCTTCCGTTGCGGTCCTCCAGCAGGCTCCACACGTTGTCGTTGGGCATGCCTTGGTGCACCGTGAATGCGCGCAAGCGGCCATGTTCGAGCCAATTGATGCCAAACTTGGTTCCCGCCCAGGTTCGCCCGGACCGATCGTGCACCACGGCCCGCACGTTGTTCTGGAGCAGTCCATTGGATTCATCATGAATGAACGTGGAGCCGTTGGGCAACAGTTCAAACATGCCATCTCCGTAGGTGCCGGCCCAGATCGCGCCGTTGGCCCCCATAGAGAGCGAGCTGATGGATGCGGGGTATGGAAGGGGCATGTAGGTCCAGCGGCCCCCGTGCCCTCGCAACAGACCATTGCGCAGGCCCACCAAAAGGCCGCCCTCAGGCAAGGCCAGCAGTGAGCGCACTTGCAGGGCGCTGTCCATCGGCCAACCTTCTGCTACGCTCACTTGGCCACCCTGCACCTGCAATAAACCGGCGCCCTCGGTGCCAGCGTAAATCGTGCCGTCGGCGCCTTCGGCCAAGGCCAGCACACGCAACTCCCCGGCTGCTGCGGGCAGCGGTACATTGTGCATGGCCAGGCCGTCAAAGTGCACCAAGTAGCCGCCACAGCCCAGCCAAACCGTGCCGTCGGTGGCGGCTAACAAGGTGTTTACCTGCGGGTCGGGCAGTCCATCCCGAAGACCAAAATTGGTGAAATCCAAGCCGTCGAACCGGCTGACCCCGCCCAATGTCCCGAACCAAAGGTAACCAGCCTTGTCCTGGGCCATGCACCGCACTTGGCTCTGCGCCAGCCCGTCGCGCGGGGTGAATTGTGTGAAGCCGTATTGCTGTGCCTGAAGTGCTGTGGACAGGAGGAGCCACCACCCCAAGATGAAGAACGGCCACGGGGGCCGCCACTTCCATCCAGTGCTGCGGGTTGCCTCGGCGGGAGTCACTTTCAAAACGTATTGAGCATGGCCAACAGCTCAGGCATGCGGCGGCGGCTCACGGGAACCAAGGACCCGTTGTCCAATACGGCCATATTGCCCTCGGTGCGGCTGAGGCTTACCAGATGCTCCAAATTGATGATGTATGATTTGTGCACCCGGAAGAACTTGTTCGGGTCCAAGTTGGTCTCAAACACCCGGATGTGCTTGCTGCTCACCGTACGCTTGCCGTCGCGTGCATGTACCACGGTGTAGCTGTCGGCGGCTTCGAGGTACAGGATGTCCTCGTGCCGCAGCAGCAGCAATCCGTCTTTCCCGGGTACGGCCAAGCGGCTGCTCAACGGCGAAGCCGGATTATTGATCAAGGCCTTGACTTGTTCGTCCTGGCGCAACACTTCGGCGGGGTCGCCCACGATATGAAGGAGTTTCCCCACGGCACGGTCCAGTTCATCTGGATCGATCGGTTTTTCCAGATAGTCCAAGGCGTTCTCCTTGAAGGCGCGGAGCGCAAACTCGTCATAAGCCGTGGTGAAGATCACCGGCAGATGTGGTTCGGGCAGGGAACGCAGCAGCGAGAAACCGTCCTCACCGGGCATTTTGATGTCCAGGAACAGGGCTTGCGGGTGTTCGGAAGCAATCAGTCGGCGGGCTTCCGCCGCGGTGCTGGCCATGCCCACCACCTCCACTTGCGGGCACTGTTCTCCAAGCATTAGACGGAGATTGTGGCGGGCATCCGCCTCGTCATCCACGATCAGTGCGCGTATGGCCATGGTTACGGGTTTCGTCCGGAAGGTAGGAATAGCGGGATCACCGGAAGGAAGAAAGCCATGAACGGTATGCCCGGGGCGGGTTGCGGCCAACCAGAAGGGGGCAAGGGGCCGGCCGCTGGCCACCGTTCACCGGAACGATGTAACCGTTGCTCGTTCGTGGTGGTGAACCGGAGCCAGCGTGGCTAGTTTTGAGTGCACCAACGCCATTCAGCGCGATGAGTAACGATTACAACATTCCGGCAGGTACTGGGCCCTACTGGCTTTTCAACGATCAGGGCAACTGATCCGATACCCCGGTAAGGGTGGCTGGCAACCTTTGTTGGGGGAGGTCCGTAACAAGACCTCCACCAACTGGGTTGTCTCATGGACGCAAGGCCGCCATTCACCGAATTAAGGGTCCGGGTCAACAGGGCAGAGCAGCTGCTGATGTTCGATTATGAACCAGGTACGGAGGACGCCCTGTTTGATTTGTGCACCCTGGATGGGCAGATCCTGAAAACCGGGGACATCCGGGGACCGGTCACACAGGTCCGCTTGACGGATGTTCAGGACCAGGATCTGGTGTTGATGGTACTGGACGGCGAGAATTCGGTGGTTCACCCCATTCTCTTGCGCCAAGCGGTTTGAAGCAGATCCTCACGGGCCCGGTTCCGATCTTCAGCGGAATGACTGTCAGTGGCGGTGTCCTTTCAGGCACCGGCGACAGCGGGTTGAGCCCGATCTGGGTGGCCCAAACCACACATCGTGGAGCGGGTGGATGGCGGTTTCAACCACGCCCTGACCATGTTGCTGGCGAAACAGTTGAAACAAGCAGGAAGCGCGCCAAACGCGCCGGTCTATAGCGCTACCTTGACCACCACGGTCTCCTCGTTGTTCTGCTCCTCCTCAATGCGGATGATGCCCTCGCCGGAGAGTGAATCCTTGGTTGCCAGAATGTCCAGCACGGCAAATCCGGCTTGGCCGCGCTTGTAGAATTCCGTGTAATCAAAGACCACCTTGCCGTCCGAGCCGGTGGTGCCCTCCTTGGTCAAGCGTGTGAAATCGGCTTCTTCGGGATCCACCGGGTTGGCGAAGAGCTTTACGTAGGCGCCACCGACGGCGACACCCGCGCTATCGAGCACGGTAACCGTGGCCTTGGTGTCTTCTTCCTTGTTGCACGCCCCAAGGCCGGTGCCGATCACGGTCAACAACACGGGAATAAGAAGGGCCTTGCGGAGCATGGGAAGAGGTGTTGGTTATTTTTGACCGCCTTGGCGCAAGGCCAAGGCAGACGCGAAAGAAGCCAAAAATACGGATCAAAGCGATGCGCAGGCAATTCCCGTTACGCCATCTTGCCATGGGCGTTATGCTGTTCACCGTGGTGCTGGCCGGCAGGGCACAAAGCCCGGCCATGGGCACAAGGCACTTGGTGGAGATCAACACAACCGCCGGGCGGATGGTGGTGGAGCTGTACAATGAAACGCCGGTCCACCGGGACAATTTCCTGAAACTGGCGCGGGAACAGTACTTCGACAGTACGCTCTTCCACCGCGTGATCGCCGGGTTCATGATCCAGGGTGGAGACCCGGACAGCCGCAACGCAGAGGACCGTAGCAAGCCTTTGGGGAACGGCGGGCCGTCCTATACCCTGCCGGCCGAGGTCCTCCCGGACCTGTTCCACCGCAAAGGGGCATTGGCCGCAGCGCGGGAGGGCGATGACGTGAACCCTGAAAAGCGTAGCAGCGGGAGCCAGTTCTACATTGTGCAGGGCCGCCCCTGGCCGGCGGCCGATCTTGCCCGCATGGAGGAACGGCTGAACAGCGCACGCCCGGACAGCGCGACGATACACTATTCATCCGAGCAGACCAAGGTCTATCAAACCATGGGAGGCGCACCGCACTTGGACGGCAACTACACCGTGTTCGGCCAATTGGTGGAAGGGATGGACGTATTGGACCGAATAGCGGGCCAGGCGTGTGATGAACAAGACCGGCCCAAGGGCGATGTGCGCATGTGGGTGCGCGTGATCCAATGAACCTGAACGAACAAGTTGCGGCCGTGGAGGCCGAGATCACGGCGGCCACGGCCGTAGGTGCCGAGGCGGCGGAGGCTTTCCGTGTTGCCATGTTGGGCCGGAACGGCAAGGTGACCGCATTGCTGGAGGAGCTGAAGCAAGTGCCCGCTGACGAAAAGCGGCTGTGGGGGCAGCGATTGAACCAGGTGAAGAACGCGGCCCGGGAGCGCTGGGAGGAAATGAAGGCCGCCGGGGCGAAGCAATTGGACCAGGCCAGCAGGGTCGCGGGAGACCTGACACGCCCCGCGCTGACTGTCTTCCCGGGCAGCCAGCACCCGATCAGTTTGGTGCGCCAGCGGATCACGGATGTCTTTGCGCGCATCGGCTATACGGTAAGCCAAGGACCTGAAGTTGAAGATGACCGGCACAACTTCGGTGCATTGAACTTCCCTCCCGACCATCCTGCCCGCGACATGCAGGACACTTTCTTTGTGGAGTGCGGGCATGGAACAAGGGAGGACCGGGCGCTTCGCACCCATACCAGCAGCGTGCAGGTGAGGGTCATGGAAAATGGCAGGCCGCCCATTCGCACCATTAGCCCGGGGCGCGTGTACCGGAATGAGGCCATCAGCGCGCGGGCCCATTGCATGTTCCACCAAGTGGAGGGACTATATGTGGACCGCGGGGTGAGCTTTGCCGAGCTCAAGGGCACGTTGGACCACTTCGCCAAGAGCATGTTCGGCCAAGACGTACGGATCCGCATGCGGCCAAGCTATTTTCCTTTCACGGAACCCAGCGCCGAGGTGGACATGAGCTGTACCCTATGTACAGGCAAGGGCTGCACAGTATGCAAACACAGCGGCTGGGTGGAGATCATGGGCTGCGGCATGGTGGACCCGGCCGTGCTCAGCAACTGCGGCATCGATCCGGAGGTGTACGGCGGCTTTGCATTCGGCATGGGCGTGGAGCGCATAGCCCAATTGATCTACCGCGTGCCCGACCTGCGCCTGTACTGGGAAAATGACGTACGCTTCCTGGAGCAGTTCTCGGACGGAGCGTTCCGCGCCTGAGCGCGCAATCAGGGCAGGAGCGCTTCATGCCGAAGTCTGCATCATTGGTGCAGGTCCGGGCGGTACAAGTGCCGCCTTGCTACTGGCCAAGCACGGTGCGGATGCGGTGTTGGTGGACAAGGCCGTATTCCCCCCGCGGGACAAGGTGTGCGGCGATGCACTGAGCGGGAAGGTGATGCGCGCATTGGAGCGCCTGGAGCCTTCGTTGGCAACGGCGTTACGTCAGCTGCCTGCCAAGTGCCGCAGTTGGGGTGTGGCCTTTACGGCACCAAACGGCCGCACGGTCCGAGTACCATTCAGCCCGGCAAATGGGAGGGCCGAAGCACCGGGGGTGATATTTCCCCGCATGGAATTCGACCAGTTCATGCTCAATGCCGTAAAGAACGGTGGGCAGTTGCGGTGATGGAGGGGATGCGGGCCGCGAGTTCCAAGCGGATGGGCCAAGGTTGGGAAGTGGGTCTGGTCGGGCTCGATCGGCCGGTACCATGAACCACGAGCCACCTACCAACGACGGTGGTGCATTGCACACTGATCATTGACGTTTCGGGTGCCAACTCCACGTTTTCAAGACAGGTGGCCGGCATTCCCTTGGACCCGGGACGCCATTGCGCCGGGGTGCGGGCCTACTACGGCGGTGTAAGCGGACTTGATGAACAGGGCTACATTGAACTCTTGTTCCTCAAGGAACTGCTGCCCGGTTGTTTATGGATCTTCCCCCTGGCGGACGGCCGCGCGAACGTGGGCCTTGGTCTGCGCAGCGATGTGGTGGGTAAACGACGAACGGACCTGAAGAAGCTGTTGCAGCAAATGCTTGCCGCGCATCCGTTGCTCCGGCACCGCATTGCCCATGCAAAGCCTGAAGGTCCTGTGCAAGGCATGGGATTGCCCTTGGCCAGCAAGCGATGGCCGCAGAGCGGCGAAGGATATTTGCTTGCCGGCGATGCCGCCCACTTGATCGACCCTTTCACGGGTGAAGGCATCAGCCATGCCATGATCAGCGGCATGCACGCGGCCGATGTGGCCGCTGAAGCGGTGAAGTGCTCCCGCACGCACGGTGCATTCCTGAAGAGGCATGACGCACTGGTGTGGAAACGCCTGGGCAAGGAGCAGGCCATCAGTTCACGCCTTCAGCAGTAGGCCCGCCATTCACGGTTGTTCCATTTCGTTGTGAACAAGGCTGTTCACAACCCGGTGCTGGCCGCATCCATCAGCGGCATGTTCAATGATCTGGACAGGCGGGAAAAGCTCAACACCCCGGGATTTTACCTGCAGCTATTGTTCGGGTGAGCGGTCCGTTCGGGCCAGCCCCATCACTTCTTGAGGACCCGCAAGGCGCCCACCCCGAGCGTGGAACGGACCAGGAGCAGGTAAGTGCCTTGGGCAAGGCCGTCGCTGCGGAAGGTCAATGTTCCACCTTGCACCTGGTTCCCTGCCAATTGCAAACGCCCTTGGAGGTCCAGCAATTGCCAATAGGCGTCTGCAGGAACGGGCTCCACCGTAAGGTCATTGACGAACGGTACCGGATAGGCATGGAGCGCGGGAGTTCGCTCATGGCCTGGCAGACCGGCAGCGACAAAGGTGTATACCGTGGCACATGTGGTGGCCGTACAGGTATCGGAGGTCAGCGGTCCCCAGAGGTCAACGGTGGCACAAACCTCATAGACGCCGTCCTGGTCGTACATGTGCACGACGGGGCTTCCGGAAGCGCTATGGCCATCTCCGAACTCCCAGCCGATCGAATGCTCCATGCCGGACGTGATGCTGTGGTCGAACACGGCGATGGCACGGCCCAATTGGACCAGGTGGAAGTCGGCTTGGAGGAGGTTTTCGCAAGGTACTTCCGATGGCCCGAGGTAGATCCAGTTGCAGGCGGTGGCGGTGCAGGGGCCGCTGGTGATCGTGAGGCATGCCTCGTAGGGGCCGTAGCCCGAATAAGTGTGCAACGGTGCGGCCGCGGTGGAATTGGTGCCGTCTCCAAAATCCCAATGGATGCTGGTCAAGGATGCAGCGGATTGCGTGTCGTTGGAGAAAAGCAATGCGCCATCCTGGAACGCGATGCTGAATTCGGGCTCCAGATCGGCACAAAGGGAATCCACAGGCACGGGTACCAGTTGGCAGGCAGCGGAGAGACAAGTGCCCTGTTGCAGGTCTTCGACCGTGGCAAGCATGCAGACCAGATATTCACCGGGAGCGGGAAACGTGTGGGTGACCCCTTGCCCCCAGTCTGTCGCTTGATACCCTTCGCCCGCAAATCCCCATTCCGCGGACCACACCGCGTTGCCGGAGAGAGGTATGCCCACGCTGAAGGTTGCAGCGTTTCCTCCACTGACCTGCCATGAGAAGTCCACGGTATGGAGGCTATCGCAAGGAGACTGGCCGGCAAGCGTCCCACAAGTAAACACCATCGCCAGCAGGAAGCTTGCGTCCAGGCAAGGTCGGCTACCGGGCATCAATGGGCGGGTTTCAAGGTGTAGGACAAGCGGAAGCGTATGCCCAGGCGATGGGATACGGCATAGGGCTGCTGTTCTGCTTGGTACAAAGGAAACAAGCCGGTGGTGAACGAGGGTGAAGCCCAAACCCCCCAGCGCTCATGAAGGGCATAGCCCAAATCGGCGGCCACGGTGCCGCCTACCAGAAAAGTGGTCCGGTCCTGTGCTTTTATCGCATTCTCACTTCGGATGCCTTCAGCCGTGCTGGTCAGCGTAGCGCCGGACCGGATAGTGCTCATTTCCAAGGAAATCCCGGAGCGGGCACCAAAGAGGAATCGGCCGTATGCCGTGCGCCAACCGACCTCCATGGGAATGCGGAGGGTGGTCACCCGGTTCACGGCTTCAACGGGGTTCAGCACATTATTGAACACGCTCACCGTGTCCGTGTAGCTGGTGAGCACCTGTGAATTGAAGGTGATCAGGTAGGTCACCAGCGAGTCCTGCCTGGTACTGTACCGGTCCACATGGCGGAAGTTGAAACGGGAAACACTCTGCTCAAGTCCAGTTGCCACGCTCCATCCCCCGCGGCTCTCCCGGCCGAACAAGAACCCCATGGAAGCTGCCGGGTGCGGTACTTCAGTACTTTGCAAGGCTTTGATCAGGCCGGGTTCGCCACCCCTCCAGGTGCGGTGCTCCGTGCCCAGGCCCGCGTTTGCGGCCACCCACCAGGCATTGGATACCCTGCGGTAGGTCACCGGTGGAGCGGCCTGCACCTGCAGGGGTATGATCGGTGCGGTGTTGAACTGACGCAGGGCCAGGTGCTCCGGACGGCTGTCCTCCGCCCGCACGGTGGTGGTCGGGGTCGGGTGTACACCGCCGGACAAGATAGCCGAAGGCGTGTGCCAGGCCTTTGTTGGCGGCGAATAGTGGCCGTGGGTGAGGGCACCCGCTGCCGGAAGGTCCTGTTCCACTAAGGTGTGGGGTGGATTGGATTCCGGGTGGGGGCTTGTCGTTCCATGCCCCGCCATGGAGGATGTGGATGATGAAGTCTGCTTACCGGCCAAACCTGCTTGCCTGGCAGATTGATTTGCCTGCAGGCCCAGCTTCTGGGAAGGACCTGCTTTGCGCATGGTGTAAATGGCCGGGAGGGCCTCATGGTTGCCGGGTCCGGCCCCAACCGGCTCGCGCATTCCCATCTGTGGGGCCAAACGTTCCGGATGTGCGCTGCGCCACGTTGGAAGGGTTTCAGGAGCGTTGGTCCACCCGGCTTGATCGGGTTTAGAATGGACTGTGAGCAGAACAGAACCGGCGCCGCCCAACAACAACACCAAGGGCAGCCACCCCCAGCGTTGCGCCAAGCGGTTGCCTCCCGAGCCCTGTTGACTGGCGATGGCTTGCCAGACTTCGGGGGGTGGGGTCACCTCGGCTTCCCGTAAGGCGCGGGCGAAGAGGTCATCGACCGGATGTTGCTCCTTCATGTTTTCCAGTTCGGTTCAGTAGTTCGATCCCTGACCGCAATGCGCGGCGCGCCTTGGCCAGTTGACTGCGCGAAGTGCCTTCATTGCATCCCAGCAAAGCCGCGATCTCGGTATGGTCATAGCCTTCGATGGCGTACAGGTTGAATACCATCCGGTACCCGTCGGGCAGTTGCTGTACCAAGGCCATCAGTTCCGCCTGGCCCAAGTCGTCCAGCGCGGTTGGCGGCACACTGCGCTCCGGCACGTGGCCGGTGCCAAGCACTTCGGCGCGCACGGCCTTTCTGCGGAAGTGGTTGATGCAGGTGTGAACCATGATGCGTCGGACCCATCCTTCCAAGGAGCCTTCCATGCGGAAACTCCCCAGCTTGTCGAATACCCGGATAAAACCTTCCTGCAGCAGGTCCTGCGCCTCGTCCCGATGCCGGGCGTACCGCAGGCACACGGCGAACATGCGCGACGCATGGCGGGCGTACAGCGCTTCTTGTGCGCGCGGGTCGCCCTGCATGCATCGGCGCGCCAGCTCGTATGGGTCCAGCTCCCGCACCGGTGGGTTCCGATCAAGTTCTTCAGGCAAGACACCGCTTTGCCAAAAAGCGCTGCCTGGAGCACCGAATTGTTCAAAAGATACGGCACAGGCCGGAGTTCACCGGTGGATAGTGCCTACCAGCTGCCGCCAACCGCCACCACGGCCGCACTATTTGGCCCCAAGCTCCACCAGGCCATTTAGGAATACTTCGATCTGGTCCGCATAATCATCAAACAGATCCGCACCGGTATAGGTCAGGAATTGAATGGTTCCATTGGCGTTGGAGTAGTAATAGCCATAGTAGGTGAACTTGATGCCCTGGATGGTGCCTGACATCTGCATCAGCAGCACTTTCAGGCCGTTCACCTGGCGGTACTCCTCCTTTACCACACGTACATCGGGAGCCGCCTCGCGCGCATTTCCGATCGCAATGGTCTTCAGCGTTTCAATGGGTATCTGCGTCTTTTCAGCGATCATCATCCCGTAGAGGTCGCCTCCTTTCAGCGCAAACTGGTATTCATATGCATCCTCAGTCGTTCCTTTTTCAAAGTGCCAGGCTTTCGGGTCGATCCATACGCCGATGTCCACTTTGTTGCTTTTTACAAGGAAGGTGGAATTCTTGCCCTTGGAGAATTTCTTGTTGTTTTCCGGGATCGCGGCGGTCCCGTCCGATGGGTCCACCTCCGTGTATTTCCATGTTCCGTCTTCATAGAGGACCACTTCACTTCCTGTATCGGTGATCGCCTTGATTTGGGCGTTTGCGGTTTGGCAACAGGCAATAAGCAGCAGGGTCAAGGTGCACTGGAAGCCTTTGGTCAAGCTTGGGGATGGATGGAGGGTCATTGGCTGAACGGTGGTTCCGGCAAAAGCGAAACACAAGGGCC
>JAGPDT010000059.1 GCA_018057455.1 Flavobacteriales bacterium
CTGCGCGATGCCGGCCTGCCCACCGATCTGCCCGAAACCGGACACACCTTCGCCGCCAACGCCCTGCAAAAGGCCCGTTTTGCCTTTGAACGCACGGGCATGCCCTGCATCGCGGATGATTCCGGCCTGGAGGTGGATGCGTTGAACGGCGCGCCGGGCGTGTACTCCGCGCGCTACGCCGGGCAGGCAAAGGATGACCGTGCCAACATGGCCAAGCTGCTGCACGAACTGGGTGGAGTCACGAACCGCAAGGCGCGCTTTCGCACGGTGATCGCCTTGATCGATGCCAGCGGTGAACATTTGTTCGAGGGCGAGGTGCGCGGCACCATCACCACGGAGCCGCGCGGCGCGAATGGCTTCGGCTACGATCCGGTGTTCCTGCCGGAGATGAGCGAGTTGACCTTTGCGGAACTCGATCCCGTGCGCAAGAATGCGATTAGCCACCGGGGCCATGCGGTGTGGAAGCTGGTGCGCTTTCTCACCGATCATCAACCCGCCTAAAGCATCCCCGCCACCATCCCGTTCACCGCTTCTTCCACCGTGATGCCTGCGGCCTTCAGCATCCGCGGGAAGATGCTCACCGGCGTGAAGCCGGGCACGGTGTTCACCTCGATGGTCACCACTTGTTGGCCGTCGCCTTGGCCTTCCTGCCAGAAATGGTCGATGCGCACCAGTCCTCGGCAGTTCAGCGCGTGGTAGATGGCTTCTGAACGCTGCTGGACCAAGGTGGCGATGGGGTCCGGGATGGGAGCGGGGACGAGTTCCTGGGTGTCGGCGGCGTGGTACTTGGCCTCATAGTTGAAGAACTCGTGGCTGGTGCGGATTTCGCAGACGGGCAATGCACGCACCTGGCCGTTGTGCAGGAACACACCGCAGGTAAGCTCGCGGCCGGTCACCGCCGCTTCGCACATCACCAGGTCGTCCTCGGCAAAGGCAAGCGCCAGGGCGGGCGCCAGCTCATCGGCCGTTTTCACCTTGCTGATCCCCAGGCTGCTGCCGCTGGTATCGGGCTTTACGAAGCAAGGCAGGCCCACCTCCCGGAGAACGGCCTGTTCCAGCCCCGGCTGTTGCCGGTGCACGCGGATGGAGCGGGAAACAGGGAACCCCAGTTGCCGCAACAGGCCCGTGGTGCTGAATTTGCTCATGGTCAGGGCCATGTTCAGCACGCCGCCGGTCTGGTAGGGTATGCCGAGCATGTCCAGGTAGCCTTGCAGCTTGCCGTCCTCGCCGGGCGTGCCGTGGATGGCAATCAAGGCGGCGGCGAAGGGTTCATGGCCATGGCCCCGGTCGGCGGTGCAGGCGGCGCGATCAAAGGGCACCGGCGTTCCATCGGGGCGCTCACAGGTCCATGCGCCGCGCTGCACGGTGATGAACACGGCATTGTACCGACCGGTGTCGATGGCGTCCATCATGGTCTGCGCGCTCTTTTGGCTGATCACGGACTCGCCGGTGTATCCGCCGCGGAACAAGGCGATGAAGGGCAGGGGCATGTTCATTTGTGGAATGAGCCAAAGGTGGGCCGGCGGCCGCCAGGCGGCATCGGGCAGTTGGTGGAATCGCCAACGGCGCGCTGTTGATGCCGCCCGTGGCCCGTGGAAGTATATTCGCGCCTTGCCGCAACATGGGGCCTGTTGGCCAGCGGCCCTGTGCATGACCGGCAAGAACCGATTGTTCAAGATCCTGGCCCCCTTGCTACTGGCGGCCGTGCTGGTGCTGGCGGCTTGGTTGTGGATGGGGGGCTATACCCGGCACGATGTGCAGGTGAAGGTGCCGGACCTCAAGGCCCTTTCCATCGAGGAGGCCACCCAGGAGTTGGAGGCCTTGGGGCTGTTTGCCCAGGTGATCGATTCGGTGTATTCCGAGGAAGCGCCCAAGGCCACCGTGGTGGACCAGGACCCCGACAGCGGGAAATTCGTGAAGCCGGACCGCACCGTATACCTGGTGATGAACGCCACCCAGCCGAAGATGCTGAACATGCCCGACCTGGTGAACCTGAGCAAGCGGCAGGCCCTGAGCGTGATGGAGATCCTGGGGCTGAAGGTGGCCGGGGTGGAATACCGGCCCGACCCCTGTACGGACTGCGTGGTGGCCCAGCTCTACCAAGGGCGGCCCATCGCCCCGGAAAGCCGCATCCGCAAAGGCCAGGCGATCACTTTGGTCCTGGGGCAGGGCCAAGGGGGCGGGGAGCGGGTGCCGGTGCCCGATGTGGCCGGCATGGGCTATGCGGAAATGAAAGCGGTGCTGGCCATGGCCTCCTTGAACCTGGGCCTGGTGGTGGAAGTGCAGGGCTGCGGCAATAGCGGCTGCGATACCGCGTTGGCCAAGGTGATGCGCCAATTTCCCGCCCCGGGGCCCGACGCCTTGATTGCCCCAGGCGGCCTGGTGGATGTGTGGCTCACCCTGGACACCACCGCGGCAACGCCTTGAACCAACTTCACCTCATGATCGCTCCCCCTGGTTTGCGGGTCCTCTTGTTTCCGGCCGTGCTGCTGGCTTCCGCGCTGTTCGCCCAGGAGGTCATCACGCCGTTGGGGGCCATTCCCCGGCCGGACAACCCCGCGCGGTTGCAGAAGTCCGGTGCGCTCAATGAGGTCTTCCTCTACCAGAACACGGGCCAGACCCTGCCGGTGATCGACGATTTCTCCGTGGACCGCACCCGCCACCGCAACGCCCGCCAAGGCGATGCCGATGTGCACTACACCGGGACCATCTACCGGGTCGAGGTGGGCGGCATCAGCACCGCGGACATGGCGTTCCTGGCCGACACCAGCTACCACTACACGGTGGAAGTGCTGGACACGGCGGTGGTGATCACCCAAGTGGCCAACCCGGCCGTGGTGGCCATTGTGCGCGACCTGGGCGTCTATCCGCCCACGGAACAGAGCCTGTTCCTGTGGCCGCCCTACACCATCATTGATACCGTGGGCACCACCACGCCGGACACCCTTGCGCTGGAACCCACCCTGCTCCAGGATTCAATGCTGGTGTACACCGTGGACCCCGACCCGCGCACCTACAGCAACCCGGACAACAGCCTGCGGCCGTGGATCCTCTGGGAGGATGATGACGCCTACGTGAACAACACCTTCCCGCTGAACCCGCCCACCATCGGCGTGGCCACCTTGGACGGCATGGACCGCACCGGTTGGCCGTACGATCCGCTCAATCCCAACCTGAACGGGGCGGCCGACAAGCTCACCTCGGTGTCCATCGACCTCGCCTACCCGGCCAGCGACAGTGTCTACCTCAGCTTCTTCTGCGAGCCCATCGGCCGCAGCGGCGACAACCTGGCCCATGCCGAGGACAGCCTCTACCTGGAGTTGTATGCGCCGGACGAAAACGCCTGGTACCCGGTGTGGAGCTCCTTGGGCACGGCCGCACCCGACCAGTTCCGCCAAGTGATGGTGCCCATCACCGACGCGAAGTTCCTCAAGGACGGCTTCCGCATGCGCTTCCGCAATGAGGCCACCCTGGGCGGCATGGTGGACCAATGGCACGTGGATTACGTGCGCCTGGACCGCAACCGCACCGCCACCGACACCGTGCTGCAGGACGTGGCCTTCGTAGACCAGCAAGCCGGCCTGTTGCAGACCTTCACCTCCGTGCCCTATGCCAAGTTCATCAATGCACCGGCCAGCTACATGGCCCAGCAAGTGGACCTGGAGCAGCGCAACAACGACACGCAGGACAAATTCATCACCTGGGGCTACGAGGTGAACTCGGGCTGCGGCTGGACCGCCGCGCGCTCCGGCTATGGCAACAACATCAGCAACAACGCCTACAGCAACTTCAACAGCGTGCACCCGGTGAACAGCGGCGCAAACCCGCTGGTGTACGACCTCTCCGGCTGTGCCGATGCGGCCTTCATCACCAACCGGTTCTGGACCAATGCCACGCCCGACGCTTGCGCGTACAACGACACCATGCGCTACCGGCAGGAGATCAGCAACTACTACAGCTACGATGACGGCACCGCCGAGGCGGGCTACAGCCTGAACGCGGCCGGGGCCATGCAGGCCTACCGGTTCGACACGCAGGGCGAAGACTCCCTGCGGGCGCTGCGCATGTACTTCGCGCCCATCTTCACCTACGATCCCCCGCCGGTGAACTACCCCCCGGACGGGTCCTTCATCATCACCGTGTGGAAGAGCTTGGACCCCGAAGTGGTCCTCTTCCAGAACGTCTCCTTCAGCAGCCCGGAGTACCGTCTCTGGGGGCCGGACAACTTCATTGAATACCCCTTGGACAGCACCATCGCCGTAGACGGCACCTTCTATGTGGGTTGGGTGCAGACCAACGATACACGGCTGAACCTGGGCATGGACAAGAACCGGAACAACCAAGGCAAGCTCTTCTACAAGGTGGGCCAAAGCTGGCAGCAATCGGCGCAACAGGCTTCCTGGATGCTGCGCCCGGTGATGGTGGCCGCCGTGGATCCCTTTGCCGGTATGGAGGAGTTGCCGCCACCTGCGGCCTTCACCGTGTACCCGAACCCCGCCGGTGAGGCCTTCGAAGTGAAATGGGAAACCGGTGCAGCGCAACCGGCGAGCGTGGAACTGGTGGACCCCATGGGCCGCACGGTGCGCCGTTGGAAGGCCACAAGCGACCAGCTCTCCGTGCAGGATGTCGCGCAGGGCCTTTACGTGGTGAAGGTGTACGGCCCGGCCGGAGCAACCATTGGACAAAGCCGGTTGATCGTGCAACACTGATGGAAACAGGCAAGGAACTCCCCATGGACGAGGCGGTGGAAGCCGGCGACGACCAGGAACTCTATGAGCACCACCGCGTGGTGGCCGACCCTGGCCAAGGGTTGATGCGCCTGGACAAGTTCCTCTATGACCACCTCGCGGGCGCCTCCCGCACGCGCATTGCCGCCGCCGCGCGCAACGGCAATGTGCTGGTGAACGGCAAGGCCGAGAAGCCCAGCTACAAGGTGAAGCCCAGGGATGTGGTCTCCTTGGTGCTGCCGCATCCCGTGCGGGAGGTGGAACTGGTGGCGGAGAACATACCGTTGGAGGTGCTCCACGAAGATGAACAGGTCCTCATCCTCAACAAGCAGGCGGGCCTGGTGGTGCACCCGGGCCACGGTAATTGGTCGGGCACCTTGGTGAATGCCCTGCTGTACCATTTCGGCACCCTGCCCTCCTCGCCCAACCAGCCGGTACCGCGCCCTGGCCTGGTGCACCGCTTGGACAAGGACACCAGCGGGGTGATGGTGATCGGAAAGACCGAGGATGCCATGGCCCACCTGGCCCGCCAGTTCTTCGAGCGCACCAACGACCGCCGGTACCAAGCACTCGTGTGGGGCGATTTCGAGGAGGAGGAAGGCACCATCGAAGGCAACTTGGACCGCTCACCGAAAGACCGCACCGTGATGAGCGTGCCGTTGGACCCCGAGCAGGGCAAAACGGCGATCACGCATTGGAAGGTGCTGGAGCGGTTCACCTATGTGACCTTGGTGGAATGCAAGCTGGAGACGGGCCGCACGCACCAGATCCGCGCGCACATGAAACACATCGGCCACCCGTTGTTCAACGATGCCGCCTACGGTGGGGACCGGGTGCTCAAGGGTACCGTGTTCACCAAGTACAAGCAGTTCGTGGAGAACTGTTTCAAGCTGTTGCCGCGCCAGGCCCTGCATGCCGCCCTGCTGGAGATCGACCACCCCCGCACCGGCAAGCGCATGAAGTTCGAAAGCCCGCTTCCCGCGGACATGCGGGCGGTGTTGGCCCGCTGGCGCACCTACACCAGCGCCAGGCCGTTGAGCGACCCCGGCGAGGCGTTCGATGCCGAGGAGGCGAACAATTTGAAGTAGCGCGCAGTTGCCGGTTGCCAGCGGATGCCGCACCATTCCGTGCCATGCATTCCGGCCTGCCACCTGGACCGGCGACCAGGTCCCTACGCTCCCTCCGCCTCCTGCTTCTCCATCAGCACCAGCCATCGGTCACCGGACTTCTCCAGTTCCGAGGTCACCTTCTCCAATTGGATCGAAAGCTCCATGATGGCGTGGTGATCGGCTGACTTTGCCACCATTTCCGCCGCGATCTCCTCCTTCTTCTTTTCCAGCGCAGGCATCTCCTTGTCCAGCTTCTTCAGTTCGTTGCGCTCGGCGTAGGTCATCTTCTTCACCGTCCTCGCCCCCTTCGCCTCCCTCTCCTCCTTCACCTCCCTCTCCTCCTTCGCCTCCTTCACCTCCTTCACCTCCTTTCCCTCTTTCGCCCGCTCCTTCTGCATTTCCCGCAGTTCGGTATAGCTGTGGATCCACTCCTTGATCACGCCGTTGCCCTCGAAGACAAGCAGCTTGGTGCAGAGCTTGTCCATGAAGAAGCGGTCGTGGCTGACGATCAGCAGGCAGATGTTGAGGTCGGTGAGGAAGTCTTCCAGTGCGGTGAGCGTGGGGATGTCGAGGTCGTTCGTCGGCTCGTCGAGCACCAGCACATTGGGGTTCTTCATCAGTACGGTGCAGAGGTGCAGCCGCCGCTTCTCGCCACCGCTCAGGGTGCTCACGTACTGGTACTGCTTCTCCTTGTCGAAGAGGAAACGCTCGAGCAGTTGGGCGGCGGTGAGGGTTTTGCCTTTGCTCAAGGGGATCACCTCGGCGATGTCGCGCACCACCTCGATGATGCGCTTGTCCTCCTTGATCTGCAGCCCTTGCTGGCCGAAGACGCTGAGCACCACCGTGTCGCCGATGGTCACCTTGCCCGCATCGGGCTCCGACTTTTTCGTGAGCAGGTCGATGAAGGTGCTCTTTCCGATGCCGTTGGGGCCCACGATGCCGATGCGGTCGCCGGCCTTGAGGCTGTAGTTGAAGTGCTCCACGATCTTCTTGTCGCCGAAGCGCTTGGTGAGGTTGCGCGCCTCGATCACCTTGCCGCCCAGGCGTGCACTCTGCACATCGATGCTCACCTGCCCGTGCTCGAAGTTGCGCATGGCCTGCTCCTTCAGCACGTCGAAGGCCTGTAGGCGGCTCTTGCTCTTGGTGCCGCGTGCGCGGGGCATCTTGCGCACCCACTCCAGCTCGCTGCGCATGAAGCCCTTCAGGTGGTGCTGCGTGGCGTTGCGCACCTCCTCCAGCTCGGCTTTCTTCTCCACGTAGTAGCTGTAGTTGCCCTTGAAGCGCGTGAATTCGCCGAACTCCAGCTCAATGATCTCGTCGCAGACGTTGTCCAGGAAGTAGCGGTCGTGCGTCACCAGCAGCAGCGTGACGTTCGGCGCGGAGAGCTCCGTTTCCAACTGCTCGATCATGTGCAGGTCGAGGTGGTTGGTGGGCTCGTCCATGATCAGCACGTCGGGCATGTCGATGAGCACCTTCGCCATGGCGAGCCGCTTCTGCTGTCCACCGCTGAGGGTGTTCACCGGCTGCTCAATGTCGCGGAGCCCGAATTGGAAGAGCAGCCGCTTCACGCGGGCCTCGTGGTCCCAGGCCTCCAGCTCGGTCATGCGCTCAATGGCAGCATGCAAGATTTCGCCATCGAGGTTCTGCGCCACGGCGTGTTCGTACGTACGGATCGCATTGGTGACGGGGTCGTCGCGGTCCAGCATCTCGTCCACCAGCGAATGGGAGGCGGTCATTTCCACGTTCTGGTCCAGGTAGCCCACACGCAGGCCCTTGTTGAAGCTGATGATGCCTTCGTCCGGCGTTTCCAGCCCGGCGATGCACTTCAGCAGCGTGCTCTTGCCCGTGCCGTTGCGTGCGACGATGGCGGTCTTCTGTCCTTTCTCGAGACCGAAGGAGATGTCCTTGAACAATTGGCGGGGGCCGTAGCGCTTGGCGAGGCGCTCCACGGAGAGGCAATTCATGTGCGGGATGACCTGTTTTTCAGGCGGGGCGCGAAGGTACGGGGTGGTGGGACGGGAAAAGTCCGCCGCAGGGCAGCACTGTTTTTTGTCCCATGCCCAATGCGGAATCCGGCAGGTGGCAGGCTTTCTCATCGGCCCTGTAGCCTGTACTGCCACAGCCGGCCATTGTCCCGGGAACACGGGTGGGCCTTCGGGTGTTGTTAAGGGGACCATCATGGGGCAAGCGATCTGGACCATCGGCCATTCCTCCCAGCTGCTGGAGGCGTTCATCGCGTGGTTGCAGGAGTTCCGCATTGCGCTGGTGGCCGACGTGCGCAGCCATCCCGGATCGCGCCACGTGCCCTGGTCCAACAAGGAGGTCTTGCTGGGGAAGCTGGCCGCGGCGGGCATCGCTTATGCGCACATTCCCGCGTTGGGCGGGCGGCGCAGGCCACATGGGAACAGCGGAAACACCGTGTGGAGGCATCCGGCGTTCCGGGGCTACGCGGATTTCATGTAGCTTGATCCGGGGTTCGAGCTCGGTGTTGTGGAGTTGGAACAGCTGGCACTAGGGCAGCGCACCTGCATCATGTGCAGTGAAGCCTTATGGTGGCGTTGCCACCGGTCCCTGATAGCGGACCGCCTGAAGGCCGATGGCTGGCAGGTCTTCCACATCACCGGCCTGGGCAGGGAGGAGGAGCATCCGCGGACGGTGGCGGCACGGCTGAAGGAGGGCAAGCTGTACTCTGGCCCGGAGCGTTCCTCCTGCCCCTTCGCTCGAGAGGCCTGATGCGGTTGTCGGTGCAGCAAGCCCGCGATCAGACCATGAACTGACGCACCAGGAAGCAGGAGCTCACGATCACGGCCATCGGCCTGTGCCGATCATGCTCCATCCTTCATTTGCTTCAACAGCCACCGCATATCCTTGATCGCCTGGTCCACTTCGGCAACCTTGGTGCCGTCGTAGAAACCGCGCAGGCGCCCTTGGGGGTCCACCAGCACGAAGTTCTCGGTGTGCACGAAATCATCGGGGCCTCCGTCGCCATGGTCGAGCGCGGCGAAATAGCTGGTGCGGGCCAGGTCATAGATCTGTTTGCGGTCGCCGGTCATCAGGCGCCAGCGGCGGTGGTCCACGCCGTACTCCTTGGCGTAGGCTTGCAGCACGGCCACGGAATCGGCCTCCGGGGTAACGGAGTGGGAGAGGAGCACCACGCGGTCGTCATCGGCGAAGGCCTCTTGTACCCGGGCCATCTGCGTGCTCATCTTGGGGCAAATGGTGCCGCAGGTGGTGAAGAAGAAATCGGCCAGCACCACTTTGCCTTCCACGCTGGTGCGGAACACGCTGTCGCCGTGCTGGTCGATCAACCGGAAGGGTTTGATGTGGTGCTCACCCGGTTGGCCCAGCGCCGACTGGTCCACCAGGCGCGGGTCCAGTTGTGAAGGATGGTAGATGGGCAGCTCGCCGGAAGGGCGCAGGATGAAATAGCCGATGGTGACCGCCACCAGGAAGAAGGCGGCGAAGATGGCGGCGCGGATGAAGGGTGCGTTCTTCACTTTTTCTTGAAGTCGAATTCGTAGGCCAGGGCCAGGATCCATTCGTGGTCCGGCTCCTTGCGGTTGATCTCCCGGTCGTGTCGCAAGGTGACCTCGAGGGTGTTTTTCTTGTCCTTGTCCAGGTTCAGCTTGGTGCCCAGGTCGTAGCGCATGCCCACCATGCGGTTGCCGGTGTAGTGGAGGGCCGTGAAGGTCTCCACGTTCACGACCGGGTCCAATTTCCACTGGCGGAAGTCGTATTCCAGGCCCAGGCGGTTGCGCAGTTCGGTGCGCAGTCCGGTCACGTCCTCAAAGCTGTGCTGCCACACGCAGCGGAAGTTCCCGTCCAGCCGTCCGGTTTTCCATTTGAGCCGCAGCTGTGCGTCCATGCGGCTTTTGTTGGTGGTGTAGCGATCGCGGAAACTGTAGCGGTATTCGCTGCCCACGCGCAGGTACTTGGTGATGGGGTAGAAGAGCCCGCCGGTGATGTTGAACTGCCTGAAGCGCGAGGCATTCTCGGAGAACCGCGATTCCAGTTCGCCGGTGGCGCGCAGCTTGCGGAAGAAGGCCGTCTGGGTGATCTGGCCCTCCGGCTTGCGGAAGGGTTTGAACTCGGTGCCCGCACTGAGCCAGAGCTGGGCATCGTTCCCGGGGCGCAGGTCGGCTTCGCGTTGGGCATGGGCATTCCCCACCAACGCAAGGCTCAGCAGCAGGGCCAGGCTATGGCGCAGTGCGTTCAAAAGTTGTCCACGGTTATGGTGGGCACCACCACCTCGTCCTTCTTGCCGTCGATGCTCACCCGGTGGCTTACCGTGATGCTCTTGCCCGGGCAGTCACATTCACCGAAGGTGTAGATGGTGTAATCGCCCGGGCGCAACCAGCGGAACTCGTAGTTGCCATCCGGTCCGGTCCGCACGTCATCGTCCTGGAATTCGTTGTCGCCGTAAATGATGTACACCCGTTGGTCGTGGTAGGGGTACGGGGCACCGATGGGGTTGCCCACGGCGTTCACGTCCTGGCGCAGCACGGTGCCTTTGATCACGGCTTTGCCGCCTTCTCCCTCCTCTTTTTTGCAGCCGGGGGCGATCAACAAGGAGAGGCACAGGAGCGGCAGGAGGAGGGGGCGCATGAAGGGCTTGGGATTAGGCATCTTGGACAAGGGCATCTATGATCGAGTGTTGTAGATCTGTTCCACGTGCGCGGCGTACTTGGCCAGGATCGGTTTGCGGCGCAATTTCAAGGAAGGGGTGAATTCGCCGCCGTCAATGCTCCATTCGGTGTGCAGCAGCGCGAACTTCTTGATCTGTTCCCAGTGGCCGAGGCTTTCGTTCACCAGGTCCACCTCTTTCTGCAAGCGGGCCAGCACGGCGGGTTCGCGCACGGCTTGTTCCTGGCTGGTGAAGGGGATGCCCTTGTGGGTGCAATAGTCCTGGAGGAAGGCGAAGCTGGGCAGGATCAGGGCGGCGGGGAACTTGCGGTTCTCACCGATCACCATGGCCTGCTCAATGAAGCGCGAGGCGCGCAACTTGTTCTCAATCACCTGCGGGGCCACGTATTTGCCTCCGCTGGTCTTGAACATTTCCTTCTTGCGGTCGGTGATGTAGAGGAAGTTCTCCGCGTCGAGCCGGCCGATGTCGCCCGAATGGAGCCAGCCATCGGCATCGAGCACTTCGGCGGTCATGGCCGGTTCGTTGTAGTAGCCTTGCATGATGTTGGGGCCCTTGAGGAGGATCTCGCCATCGTCGGCGATCCTCACCTGCACGTTGTGCAGGGGTTTGCCCACGCTGGCGAAGCGGAGCCCGTCGTTGCGCGCGTCGTTCACGCTGATCACCGGGGAGGTTTCCGTGAGGCCGTAGCCTTCCATCACCGGGATGCCGCCCGCGTTGAAGATGCGCGCCAGCCGTGGGTTGAGGGCGGCGCTGCCGCTGGCCACGCAGAGCACCTCCCCGCCGAGTGCCTCCTTCCACTTGCTGAAGATGAGCCTGCGCGCCAGGCCCAGCTGCAGGTTGTACCAGGCACTGCGCCCGTGCACGTCGTAGCGCTCACCCAAGGCAAGCGCCCAGAAGAAGAGCTTGCGTTTCACGCCGGTGAGGGCTTCGCCCTTGGCCATGATGGAGTCGTAGATCTTTTCCAGCAGGCGCGGCACGGCGGTGAACACGTGCGGCCGCACTTCCTTGATCCGGGCGCCCAGTTCCTCCAGCGATTCCTGGAAGTGGATGTTCATGCCCGCACGGATGTACAGGTACATGAGCATGCGCTCGTAGATGTGGCACAACGGCAGGAAGCTGATGCAGCGGCAGCCCTTCTCCACGGGCAGGCGTTTTACGCTGGCCTCCACGTTGGTGAGGATGTTGGCATGGGTGAGCATCACGCCCTTGGGCTTGCCCGTGGTACCGCTGGTGTAGATGATGGTGGCCAGGTCGTCCTGCCGGATGGAGGCCTTGTATTGCTCCAAAGTGGCCTGCAGCGCGGCATCCCGGGTGAAGAGCCCGCTCCAGTGCGGCAGCCCGTCCAGTTGCTCGAAGGTGTAGATGTGCTTCAGGCCGGGCACGTCCGCGGCGGCGGCTTCGGCCTTGTTGTAGAGTTCCTGGTTGCTGGTGAAGAACACGCGCACGCCGGCATGGTTGAGGATGTAGGCGTAGTCCTCCACGGTGCTGGTGGGGTAGATGGGCACGGTGATGACCCCCATGCGCAACAGGGCCTGGTCCACGATGCACCATTCACTGCGGTTGCCGCTGGCCAACGCCACCTTGTCGCCGGGCTTGATGCCCATGGCGATGAGGCCCATCGCCAGCCGCTCGGCCGTGTCAATCACGTCGGCGGTGCTGTAGTTGCGCCAGGTTCCTTGTTCCTTGGTGGCGATGCAGACCTCCTGTGGGAAGTCCGCCTGTTGCAGGTCCAACAGGTCGAAGAGGCGGGATGGAGGGGGCTTCATTCCACGGCAATGTTGAACAGGAGGGTGATGGGGCGCATGGTGAGGCCCTGCTTGAAGTTGAACCGCTGGCTCACCGCGGCGGTCCGGGCCTGGTCCATGTAGAAGATCTTTTCCACGCGCTTGCGGTCCTTGTCCTTGCCGGCCTTCATGGTTACCTCCAGCACCAGGTTCACGGCAGAATCCTTCACGCTGCTGCGCCGCACGTTGTGGCTGCTCACCCTGGCCTGCACCTCCGCGGTCACATCACCCGAGGCAAGGATCCCGGCGCTGCCCGAACCTTCGGCCCGGCCCAGCTGGATCAAGGCATCGGTGCCCTGCAGGGTGTGGGCACCGTCCACGGCCTTCACCGCGCTGATCGTGACCTTGGTTTGCGCAAAGGCCGGTGGACCGGCCAACAGGGCCGGGACCAGGAGCAGCAGGAGGCGTTTCATGGTGTTTCGGGAAGATCGTGCAATTTCACGGCCCAACGTACAAAATAACCCCCAGCCATGCATGTAAATTTCCGTTCCGTTCTCCTGGGTGCCGGGTTCGCCCTGGCCCTTTTCGCCGGGTACAGCTTCCGGCCCGCGCCGCAAGCCGCGCCCTACACCTTCCGCCAGTTCAGCACCATTGAGAGCGTGATCCCCGGCGGACTGGGCCGCTCGCGGGTGATCATCAGCGATGAAGGCGACCAGGAAGTGGGCAAGGACCTGCTGAACTTCTACAGCTTGGCGGGCATCAACTTCAAGAACGTGGCCAACAACGACCGCGTGATCGTGGACACCATCAACAAGTACGCTTCCGAAGGCTGGGAGCTCTATGAAGTGAGCACCGGTGTGCAGAGCAACGATAAAACGGGCATCTTCCTCACCCGTTACTTGTTCCGCAAACCGGTGTAGTGGAAGCCCGGCCCGGTGCAGCCGCGCCCCCTGGAACACCAGGGGGCGCGGCTGTGCTTTTTGTTGGCGCTTGTCCACCAGCGCAAGGTTGTGGGAAGGTCATTCGTCACCGTCCTCCACGGGTGCGGCCTGGTCGGCGCCTCCGGTGGTATGGATCTCGCCTGAGCCCTCCTTGGCCAGTGTAAGGTCGGTGATGCGGCCAACGAAGACATCGCCGGAGCCGGCCAGGTGCACCAGACCCTGGTCGGCGTCCAGCCCTTCGGCTTTCACGTCCCCGCTGCCAGCCAGGTGCACGTTGAGGTGTTCCGTGCGGCCGTCCACTTGTGCATCGCCGCTGCCGGTGACGTTGATCACCGTGGACTGGGACACGACCTGCCCGCAGACCACATCGCCCGATCCGGCCACGTTGATGGTGAGCGGACCCAGGTTGCCGGTGCCCGTCAGGTGGATGTCACCAGAGCCCATGACGGTGAGATCAAGGCTTTGCGAACGGGTGAGCGGCGCCACGTTGATATCGCCCGAGCCTTGGACGATCAGCTGGTCGAGCTTCGGCAGGCGCACCTTCACCGTCACCTCCTGGCCATTCTTGAACGACCAGTTACCGCTCATGCCCACTGTGAGCAGGGTGCTTGCGGCGTCTAATTCCAACCGGTCCAGCAATTCCGGGGTGCCGATGGCCACCACCGAGAATTCGCCTTCTTCCACCAGCACGTCCACGCTGGCCATCAATGCAATGCCCGTGAAGCCGGAGAGGTTGAACACGCGCTCATGGCCCTGCGGAGTTGGTTTTTCGGGCGGGACATGGGCTGCCGGTGCCGGTGCAGCGATCACCGGGGTAGCGGGTGCCGCCGGTTCCGGTGCAGGGTCGTGCGGGGACACGGGGCCGGCTGCGGTGGCCACGTCCGCCGGTTGCGCGGCGGCCGGGGCGGGCACTTCCGCCGCGGGTGTCGCCTGCGGGGCGGCAACCGGGCCGGTGGCCGCCCCATGATCGGCCGTTGGCGGTGTTTGTGCGGTCACCGGTGAGCGTGGCGCTGATGGAAGGGGTGGCTGCCGGGGTGTGTCGAGGCTGAGCACGAAGATGCCGGTGCCCAGGAGCAGAGTGCCGATGCTGGTCATGATTAAGGTGTTGAGGTTGAATTTCACGGTGTGCAGGAGCCAGGCCATGGCGCCCATGGCAGCGGGGAAGGCGGCCACCATGTGCTCCACCTGCTGGAGGCTCACCTCCACGGGCAGTTCGCGCAGGGGCGCAAGCAGCGCGTCTTTCTTGTCCGGGGTGTTCATGGCAGCAGGTTGGCCAGGGAGTTCAACAAAGCGGTACGGGCGGGTTCGGGCCGGTCGGCCAGGCGTTCGCGCAGGCTGGACCGGGCGCGGCTCACGCGCGTTTTCACGGCATTGGCATTGGTGCCTTGGATCGCGGCGATCTCGGCCATGGACAGGCCGGAGACCTCGAAGAGCACCAAGGCCTCGCGCAGTGGCGCGGGCAGTTTGTCCAGGGCTGTATACAGGAAGCCCACGTCGGTGAGCATCTCCGCCGTGGCGCCCCGGTCCTTCAACCGATGGAGCTGGTTTTCGCACAGGTCGGCCTGGCGGCGGTTCCTGCGCCAATGGTTCACGGCACGGTTGCGTGCGGCGCGCACCAGGTAGTGCAGGAGCTGGTCTTTCCGCCGGATGCTCCCGAACTGCTGGAAGGCGCTCATCAATACTTCCTGCATCAGGTCCTGCACGTCCATGCGGCCATAGGCCAGCGCCGCGCAGTAGCGCGTGAAGGGCTCATGGCAGGGCGCGTAGGCCTGCATGAATTCGGTGCGTGGATCGGCTTGCATGTGGAAGACAGTCGCACGGACCGCCAAAAGGTTACCGGGCACCCCGGTCCGCTTCATCCAAGGCCGCCAGATACCGGTGGATGTATGCATCCACCTGCTTGTAGCGGTACTGCATCACGAAGCGCGGGTGCTCCAAGGGTAAGATACGGCCGAAGAAGCCGTGCGCGGCATTGAGCTTGTTCAGGTAGGCGAGGTTCTTGCCGGTGCCGATGCAGCACATCACATCGGTGCGCAGGCCCGTGGCGATGAGGTCCCGCACCCATTGCACCACCAGGGGGGTGATGGCTTGTTGCAGCGCCGCATCATCATAATAGTTGAGGTTCACCGGCCTGCCCTTGGGGCCCGGGCGGGTGAAGCCCAGCGGGCACAAGGCCTGCACATACACGCGGCTGTAGAAGGCCCCGGCACCGCCCGCTGCGCGCACCACCCGGTAGAAGAAGTCGCTGCTGGGCTCGTGCGTGCGCATGCCTTCCACGGGGATGCCCAGGTCGGCCTCGCAGCGCTTGGTGTCGGTGAAGCAGATGCCGGTGCTGCCCGCACCCAGGCGGCCCGGGTTGATGCCCAGCATGAGCATGCGCGGCCGTTCATCGCCATAGAAGCGGTGGTGGAACAGCTCCACCATCCGCCGGACCTCCTCGGCGTGCCCGCCGTGGAAGGGGTCCAGCACCCCGATGTGCGGAGGCAGCTTGGCCGCGCTGAGGTTGAACGCGAAGACTTCCTTCAAGAGGCGTTGGGCCAGCATGGTGCAAAGGTGGCGCCTGGCCGCAGTGCCCGTGGCCAGGGGCGGAAAACTGCCGATCGTCAGCCGGGGCGTGGAACGGCTGTGCCTATTTTGCGCCATGCCCACCTTCGAGCAGTTCCGCCACCGGCTGCAGGCCTTCCGGTCGGAAGGGAAGAAGATCTTTGCGTCCACCAGCTTCCAAGGCCACAGCATCCCCATGCTGCACATGCTCATGCGCATCGATCCCACGGTGCCGGTGTATTATGTGAACACGGGGTACCTGTTTCCGGAGACCCTGCGGTTCCGCGATACGTTGAAGCAGCTGTTGGGGCTGGACTTCATCCAGCTGCGTCCCTTGGTCTCCAAGAGCCAACAGCTCAATGCCGAAGGCGCGCTGATGTACAGCTGGGACCCCGACCGCGATTCCTACCTCAACAAGGTGCAGCCCATGGAGCGGGTGTTGGCCGAGCATGATGTTTGGATCAACGGTGTGCGGGCCGACCAGAGCGCCGTGCGCAAGGCCATGCAGGTGGAGCAGCCGGCGGCCTACGGGTGCCTGCGCTACCACCCCATGCTGGACTGGAATGCCCGGATGGTCCATGCTTACATCAAGGAACACCAGCTGCCGCCGCACCCGCTGGAGGCCGAGGGCTATTTGAGCATCGGCGACATGCCCTACACGCGCAAGGCCATGGAGGGCTATGATGCACGCACCAGCCGTTGGTACGGCCTGAAGAAGACCGAATGCGGGCTGAACACCGACCTGGGGGCGGACAAGATCAAACAACCATGAAAGTGTTGGTGACCGGCGGGGCCGGATACATCGGTGCCGAGCTGTGCGCCGTGCTGGCCCGCGACGAACGCGTAAGCGAACTGGTGGTTTACGACCTGCTGGACCGTGGGCATTTCGGCATCTTCATGGGGCCCAAGCTGGGCCGGGCCAAGGTGCGCTTCGTGCAGGGCGATGTGCTGGATTCGCGGCGCCTGTTGCAGGAACTGGCCGGTTGCGACGTGGTCTATCACCTTGCCGCGAAAGTGACCACGCCCTTTTCCGATGCCGGCCACAGCCAGTTTGAACAGGTGAACCACTGGGGCACGGCCGAGGTGGTGTATGCCATTGAGGACGTGGCGCCCCAGGCCCGCGTGGTCTACCTCAGCAGCGCTTCCGTCTATGGCTCCGGCAAAGGTTCGGCACAGGCCGGGCATGATCCCTCACCGCGATCGGCCTACGGCCACAGCAAGTGGCGGGGCGAGCGCCACATGGACCGCCTGGGCGACCATCGCCAAGTGGTGATCTTGCGCGCGGGCAATGTGCACGGCCATGGCCGCAGCATGCGCTTCGATGCCGTGATCAACCGCTTCCTCTTCCAAGCGCACTTCCAAGGCCGCGTAACGGTGCGCGGCACCGGGCACCAACGCAGGCCGTTCATCCATGTGGATGCCGCCGTGGGCACGCTCGCGGCACTGCTGGGCCCCCATGGGCTGGCGGGCACCTTTGACCTGGTGGAGGAGGACCATTCCGTGGTGGAACTGGTGGAGGCCATGCGCGGCGTGTACCCCGATACCGAACTGCTCTTCGTGGACCAGCACGTGGAGCTCCAAAGCATGCAGGTGCGCCGCGACCCGCGGTTGGCCGGCATTCAGCCGGTGCGCAACAGCAGCCTGTCCGCGGATTTCCGCACGTTGGGCGGCAAGTTCGCGTGGTGACCCGCTCACTTGGGCGCTTTCCAATAGATCCACACGGCAATGATGCCGAAGAGGATGTTCGGCAGCCACACCGCCAGGGTGGGGTTGAAGGCTGAATTGGTGGCGGCCACGGTGGTCATCTTCATGGCGAAGACGTAAAGCAGGCACAGCAGCACGCCCAGTACCATGTGCACGCCGGTGCCGCCGCGCACTTTGCGGCTGGCGATGCCCACGCCCATCAGCGTGAACACATAGGTGGCGAACGGATAGGAGGTGCGTTGCTTCTGCTCCACTTCATAGTATGCCACGGTGCTGCCGCCCCGCGCCTTTTCCGCCTGGATGAACGCGGCGATCTCCGTGCGGTCCAGCGCTGCCGCGATGGCCAGGCGCTGCCCCAGGTCCGAGGGTTTCAGCGCGATCGCCGTGTCCAACAGGGGGCCCCGCCTGATCTGCTCCATCGGCATCACTTCCTGTTCCACCGGGGCCTGCGGCTTCAGCCCTTGGTCCAGCATCGCGAAGCCCGGATCGGGCGGGATCTCCCGGATCATGTAGTCGTATACGGTCCATCGCCCCGTAGCGGTGTCGTAAACGGCCCGGTCGCTGATCAGCTTGGAGCGCAGCTGGCCGTGCTCCCACTTCTCCAGGCTGAAGCGGTAGCCGGTGAGCTTGGGCATGTCCACGGCCTCGAAGTAGACGATCTCGCCCGGCGCGATCTCGCGCAGCACGTTTTTCTCCTCCAGGTTGTAGGTGGTCCAGATGTGGGCCTTTTCGAACGCCAGGCGCGTGCGGTTGGCGGCGGGCAGCAGGAAGATGTTCACGTAGAGCGAGAGCGCCGTGAGGATGGTGGCGGTGACCATGAAGGGCCGCACGAACCGTGGGTAGCTCACACCGCTGCTGAGCATGGCGATCACCTCGGTGCGCCCGGCCAAACGGCTGGTGAACAACAGCACGGCTATGAAGATCAGCAGCCCGCTGAACAGGTTGCTGTAGTAGATCACGAAGTTCACATAGTAGTCCACCACGATCTCCTTCACGCTGGCCGAGGTCTTGGCGAAATCCTCGGTCTTCTCGCTGATGTCGAACACCACGGCGATGCTCATGATCAACACCAGGATCAGGAAGAAGGTGCCCAGGAACTGCCGGATGATATAGCGATCGAGGGTTTTTGGCATGCCTTGCAAATGTCGTTCTTTAGTCCAAAGTCGGGAGTTCATGAGTCGGGAGTCTATGAGTCGGGAGTCCATGAGTCGGGAGTCCATGAGTCTGGAGTCCTTGAGTCTGGCTCACGACTCACGACTCACGACTCACGCCTAACGCCTAACGCCTAACGCCTCACGCCTCACGCCTCACGCCTAACGCCTCATCAACTCATCCGGAAATCCGTGTCTTCAACTTCGGCAAAATCCCCGTTTTCCACTCCGTGAAGGTTCCGTCCAATAGGTGCCCACGGGCTTCCGTCATCAACGAAACGTAGAACGCCAAGTTGTGCAGGCTGGCGATTTGCAGGCCGAGCAGTTCATTGGTAACGAAGAGGTGGCGCACGAAGGCCTTGCTGTACGCGCTGTCCACGAAGCTGGTGCCGCCCACGTCCAGCGGGGAATGGTCATCGGCCCACACCTTGTTCTTGATCTGCACCACGCCTTCCCGCGTGAAGAGCATGCCGTTGCGGCCGTTGCGCGTGGGCATCACGCAGTCGAACATGTCCACACCGATGGCGATGTTTTCCAGCAGGTTCCACGGGGTGCCCACGCCCATCAGGTAGCGGGGCCGGTCTTTTGGCAGGATGTCGCAACAGAGTTCGGCCATGGCGTACATCTCTTCTTCCGGCTCCCCCACGCTGAGGCCGCCGATGGCATTGCCGTACGCACCCTTCCCCGCGATGTATTCGGCGCTGGCCTTGCGCAGCTCGGCGATGGTGCTGCCCTGCACAATGGGGAAGAGCGCCTGCTCGTAGCCGTATTTTGGCTCGGTGCCGTTGAAGCGCTCGAAGCAGCGGTCCAGCCAGCGGTGGGTGCGGTGCATGCTGTCGGTGGCGTATTTCACCTCGCAGGGCCAAGGCGTGCATTCGTCGAACGCCATGATGATGTCCGCGCCGATGGTGCGCTGGATGTCCATCACGTTCTCGGGGGTGAACAGGTGCCTGCTGCCGTCGATGTGGCTCTGGAACTTCACACCTTCCTCGGTGATCTTCCGGATCTCGTTGAGCGAATGCACCTGGAACCCCCCGCTGTCGGTGAGGATGGGGCCGTTCCACCCGTTGAACTTGTGCAGCCCGCCCGCATGCTCGATCACTTCCGTGCCGGGCCGCAGGTAGAGGTGGTAGGTGTTGCCCAGGATGATGGAGGCCTTCACGTCCTCGCGCAGCTCACGCGTATGGACGGCCTTTACCCCGCCCAAAGTGCCCACGGGCATGAAGATGGGCGTGGGCACCGTGCCGTGCGAAGTGTGCAGCTCCCCTGCGCGGGCCTTGCTCTTGGGGTCGGTGGTCAATAGGTTGAATTCCATCGGGCCGCGAAGATGGGGAGGGCTTGCTGATCCACAGGGCAACCGCATCTAAAATGCCGAGCTGGTCGCCTTGGATCCTTTAGGCAGGGCCGAAGGCCCAACACAAGTTCTCTTCAATGAAGGATTTGAACATGGTTGAGGCAAGTCCCTGTCCAATTCTGATGCGTTTGCCCTGTGCTGATCCAAGGCACTTGCCCGTGCCCGGTCTATTTTCGCAGCTTCAGCTTTTTCCATGCACGCCCTGTTGTCCAAACCCTATCGCCTGGCCGGGAAAGGTGTAGTGGCGTGGCGTAACGCAGCAGGTTTCGGCGGTTTTGTGTTTCTGTTCCTGGGGTTGTTCCAGCCTTTCGGCCTTTCGGCGCCCGGCGGGCGGATCTGGCCGGTGGCGCTGGGCTATGGCGTGGTATGCGCCGGTTGCATGCTGCTTTTGAATTGGCTGGTGC